>NZ_JBSGSS010000013.1:0-231778 GCF_053606985.1 Nocardia sp. NPDC055165 | reverse complement strand
GACACAGTTTCTGGTGCCGTTGCGTAGGCGACGAAGGAGCAAGCAACGGCACCTGAACAGCGGGACCGGCGGGGCCGCGAACTCGAGCGCGCCAGCGCTCAAAAAAAACCCTGTCGGACCCTCATGACATCATGCGAGCACCATGGAACTACGCAAGGGTGCGCACGCGCCGGTACCGACATCGCTTCTCGCCGTGGTCGTTTCATGGCGGTCGGCGCATACCGTAGACGCGCATGCCCTGCTGGTCACCGAGTCGGGCCTGGTCCGCGCCGACCGGGATTTCGTCTTCTTCAACGCACCCCGGCACGCCTCCCAGGCGGTGACCCTCGACCAGGAGCCCGCCCCCGGCACCGCGCGACTGAGCATCTCACTGCCCCGCACCGAACCCGAGGTGGCGCGCATCGTCATCAGCGCGTCCCTCGACGACGCCACCTTCGACCAGCTCCTCGACCTCACGTTGACCGTGCACGCCGCCGACGGCCCGGTCGCCCAGTTCACCATCGACGGTATCGAAGACGTCCAGGCGATGATGTTCGGCGAGTTCTACCGCCGCGACGGCCAGTGGCGGTTCCGTGCGATCGGCCAGGGTTGGTCGGGCGGGCTGGCCGGACTCGCCGGTGAATTCGGGGTCACGGTCGACGAGCCCACCACCGGACGTCCCAGCATCACGCCCGACGACAGCTCGCGGGTGCCCGCGCGACCGCATGGGGCAGCCGCCGACGCCGCGCGCTCCGCCGATCGCGCACGATTCGCGAGTGTGCCGTCACGGCACGACGCGTCGACGTCTACTGCCGATCTGCCCGGCGCCGATCACCGGGCGAACCGCTCGTCCCCCGAGTCTGCGAATCCCGCCGCAGCGCGATTCGACGGACCGGCGTCGACGCGCCCACCGGCCCTGTCCCGCCGGGTCATCGACGTGCCGCCCCCGCCACCGGTCGACCCGGAGATCGCCGACTGGCACCCCGACCCGGAAACCCCCGATCAACTCCGCTGGTGGGACGGCGACGAGTGGACCTCGAGCGTCCGCCCGCACATCCACGATCACCGCACCCGCTGTACCCGCTGTGGTAGCCCACTGCGGCGCAAGCTGTTCGGTGGCCACGGACCGTGCAAGAACTGTGCCGCCGAAATCGAGGAGTTCCTCACGCACTGGCGCAACCGAGCCAGGCGCGTCCTCGCGGGCCCCGGCACGACGTCAGTGGAGTGGACCGAGGTGTGGGCCGCTCTGCGCTTCCAGCGCATCGACGAGGAGCGCGGCCGAACACTGCTGCGCGAGGCGGGTCTGACCCAGGTCGAGCGGATGGTCGCCTTCGCCTTCGCCGACGGTGAGGTGTTCGCCGAGGAACTGGACGCTTTCGAACATGTGGTCAGCGAGCTGGCGCTGTCGGGCGGGATCGTCGACGATCTGCGTCGCCGAATGCATCGCGGCCGCACCCTGTCCCGCTTGCGCGCCGGCGAACTGCCCACCGTCAACACCCCCGGTCTGCATCTGGATCCCGACGAACGCGTGCACCTCGATCTGCCCGCCGTCCACATCCGCATGCTCGCGCGCGGCCCACGCAACACCGAGGGCCGCCTGATCGGCAGTTCCAAGAAGCTGCGTTTCGTCGGCGACGGCACCGGCATCGAGCTGCCGTGGAACCGGGTGGTGTCGGTGCATCCCGAGCACGGCACCGTCGTGCTCGCGGCAACCTCTGCGCGCGGCGGCGCTACCTTCGGCGTCACCGACCCCGACTATGTGGCGGCAGCGTTGGAAGGTGCACTGCGCGTATCGAAACGCTTGGTCCTGACGCCGGGACAGCTCGACAGCCGCAGCATCCCCCAGGACGTGAAAGCCCAGGTGTGGCAGCGCGACGGCGGCGCGTGCGTCGAGTGCGGCGACGGCCACTACCTGGAGTTCGACCACATCATCCCGCTCAGCCGCGGTGGTGCGACGAGCGTGACGAACCTGCAGATCCTGTGCCGGGCCTGCAATCGCGCCAAGGGCGCGCGGATCTAACCGAGAATCGCGTTCATGATGGTGCCGCCGCTGGTGGCGACGACGCCGCCGATCATCGCGCCCGCGATCATCTTCGGCGACTCCATGGAGCTGCCGGTCCACTTCTCCCAGGCGAACTTTCCGCCGGCGACGGTGATGGCGAGCACACCCGACAGGATCATGAACCAGGTCAGGTACTGAACCATTTTCATGATCTTGTCCGACAGCGGAGGCGCTTCCGGCGACGGGTTGCCGATCTGCGCGTACGTGGTGATGGTGTCGGCCATCGACGTCAGAATGATGCTCATAGCCTGCTCCCCTATCGCGTGACGCGAACTGCGTTCCAGCCCTGCCGTATTCGATCGTGGTCCAGGATACGGGCGCGAACCCCCTGCACACCAACAAAACCGATCGGTTCGATCGAGATGGGCGCCGACACGGTGACACATGACCGGATACCATCAGTGCAGAGTTCATCGTCGTCCCGTTCCTCCGAGATACCGAGTGAGACCCCATGCTCCTGGCCGCCGTCACCGATACCTTGGCGCAGATCGGCAATCCGACCCCCGAAGCACCGCCACTGGCGGACAAGATCATGCAGCTGGTCAGGTACCTGACCTGGTTCATCTTGTTGTCCGGCATCATCGCCATCACTGTCGCGGGCGGAAAGTTCGCCTGGGAGAAGTGGACAGGCAGCTCTATGGAGTCGCCGAAGATGGTCGCGGGCGCGATGATCGGCGGCGTCGTCGCCACCAGCGCGGGCACCATCATGAACGCGATGCTCTAGGTTCCTGCTCCGCTCGGGACGGTCCGGGATCAGCCCGGGCCGACTCGACCGGCTAGGAACACACCGACCCGAGTTCTGTTGGGGTTCAACAGAACTCGGGCTTACCGGATTATCGAGTGTCGGCGCACGGCATCTACCTCCTGTCGTTCGGCGGGTCGGGTCGGCTACGTGTAGAGCCGGTCCACGAAGGCGTTCAGGTTTTCCACCACGCGGTGGGCCTTCTCCTCCGGCGTCAGATCCTCGCGATACCGGCTGCCCATCGAAGGCCGCTTCTTGTTGCGCGCATACAGCGAGCAGGCCAGATCGGTGCACATGTAGCTACCGACCGTGTTGCCTTTACGCCCCGACTCGCCCGTCTTGCTCGCGGTCATCAGCGAAACGCCGCCGCCGGAGTGCGTGGTGAGGCAGATCGTGCACATCTGCGTCTTGCCCGACCCGCCGGTCTCGTGCCGCAACGCGACGCTGACCAGCCCGTCCGCCCGCGGCACCGAGATATAACAGCGCCCCGCGTACGAGGGGTCGGTCCAGCCGAGGAAGTCGAGATCCTCCCAGGGGCGTTCACCCAGGTCACGCGGCACATTCAAGCGCTTGGCGTCGCCCTTCGAACAGTTGACGAACGACGACCTGATGTCGCGTTCGGTAATGGGTTCCATGCGTTGATCCTTCCAGTCTGCGAACTGCAAACGGTAGACACGCTAACGATCCCCACCTGCGGAGACAACCTGTTTTCCGGCCACCGATGACGAGCATCCCCGCCGATGGACGACTGTCAGCGAAGGATCCCCGCGGCCCGCGCGGCGCGCAGCCAGTCGGGGAACTCACCGAGCAGCCTGCCGTACAGCTCCGCGTCGCTGATCCGGTCGATGTCGTCGAGGGCGAAGAAGCCCGCGTTGTCCACGACGCGGCCGTCGAGTTCGTCGAGGGTGCGCAGGACACCGAAGTTGGCTGTGCCGAGGCCGATGAACTGCCAGAAGGCGGGCAGGTGGGCGGCCTCGCGCATCAGGGCCGCGATCTCGCGCTTCTTCGCGAAGCCACCGTCGGTGAAGAACAGGACGAGGGTGGGCTCGGTGAGGGTGTCGATGACCGCGCGCATGATCGGTAGTTCGTCGTTGCGGCCGCCGATGGCGTTGTAGTCGACGCCCTGGTGCGTGCCCTTGAGATGGAGATAGGTGTGCGCCCACTGCTCCCCGCCCTCGACGGTGATATCGGGCAGTTTCACGTAGCTGAGCGCGTAGAGGTAGGCCTCGAGCACGCCGTCGTCATCGAGTTGCGTGGCGACCGGGATCATGCGCTCGACGACCCGATGCACCGTGCCGGCGCGATACATCTTCTCCATGCTGCCGGTCTTGTCGATCACCAGCACCACCCTCGCCCTGGCTCCGAACGCGCTCTTGTCGATCAGCACCTTCGCGACTTCGCGCTTGCGCATGTCCAGCTTCTGGCGCTTGTCGAACGACAGCGCCGCCTCGCCGGGAACCGTCCGAACTTCCGCGACCACTTCCGGCTCGTCGTCGACGCTCACCCCGTGATCGGTGACCAGGTCGGCGAATCCGCCCGCGTAGCCCTGTCCGACGGCACGGACTTTCCACTGGCCACCCCGGCGATACAGCTCGAGCGCGATCACCACCGACTCACGATCGAGGCCGTCGATCACATACTCGTGCAGCACATTTCCCGCGCTGTCGGCGACCGAGGCCACCGGCGACGTGGCGCCGCCGAACGTATCCCCTTCTGCCGCGACAGTGATCACGGCGCGAATCTGCGCGATCTCGACCGGCACAGCGCCGAGTGACACCTCGAGCGCGGCACCCTGGAGCCGAACACCCGGCGCCTGCGGCTGATTGAAGAAGACGAAATCCGCGTCCGAACGCACCTTCCCCGCGTCGGTCACCAGCAGTGCCGAAAGGTCGGCGGCCACACCACCCCGCACCGACAGCACCACCTCCCCCGAAGCCAAGCCCGCGTTCTGTCCTTTGACCAGCGCAGCAGCCATCGCCATCCCTCTCATCGCACCGTAACGCCCCACACCCTAGGCGAATACGAGCTAGATCCAGCCCTTCTCGCGCGCTTTGAGGGCGGCTTCGTAGCGATTGGACACCCCGAGCTTGGTCATCGCCGAGGACAGATAGTTGCGGGTGGTACCCGGGGACAGGTGTGCGCGTTTGGCGATGTCCTCCACGGAGGCGCCGTCGGCGGCGAATTCGAGGACGTCGGCCTCGCGGGCGGTGAGGACGGTGTCGCCCGCGCTGATGGCTTCGGCCGCGAGCTCGGGATCGACGTATCGGCCACCGTTGTGCACCGACCGGATCACCTCGGCCAGCGTCGCCGCGGAGGTCGTCTTGGGCAGGAAGCCGCGCACACCGGCCGCGAGTGCGCGCTTGAGATACCCGGGCCTGCCATGGCTGGTGACGATCAAAGTGCCGGCACCAGGGGTGATCCGGAGCAGTTCGACGGCGGTGTCGATGCCATCGATGCCCGGCATCTGCAGATCGATGACCGCGACGGCGCCCGGCTCGCCGTCCTCGGCCCTGCGGCGCCACGCGGCGACGAGTTCCGCACCGGAGCCGACGTGGGCCACGACCTCGAGATCGGGCTCCAGGCCGAGCATCGTCGCCATGGCAGCGCGGATGAGGGTCTCGTCGTCGGCGAGGAATACGGGAATCACTGCTTCTCCCAATGGATTTCGAGGGCGAATTCGTCGCCGGAGGTGGCGATGTCGAGGGTCGCGCCGACAGCGGCGAGTCGTTCGCCGAGGCCGCGCAGCCCGGATCGTTCACCGATCGCGCCCTGCGGGCGGTCGTTGCGCAGTGACATGCCGGACCCGCCGAGTGCGAGGGTCGCGGTGGTCGCGGCCGAGTGTTCGACGATATTGGTTGTGCCTTCCCGGACCACCCAGGCCGCGACTTCATGAAATGCCGCGGGCACCTTGGCCGCGTCACCCTCCACGACGAGTGCGCATCCCGCCGCCGACAGCAGTGATCGCGCCCCGGCCACCTCCCCGCGCAGGTCGATATTGCGGTAGCCGCGCACCAGGGTGCGCATCTGCCCCATCGATTCGACCGCCAGTGTTCTGACCTCGTCCATTTCCGCGGTCGCTCGATCGAGGTCGCCTGCCCGCGACAGTGCCGCCGCCAGTTCGCTTTTCACCGCGATGGCCGAGAAGCCGCGTCCGACGACATCGTGGAGGTCGCGCGAGAAGCGCAACCGTTCCTCGGCGACCTGCAGTTGCGCCTCGACACCTTTGGTTCGCTCCAACTCGTCGATGATTCCCAGCCCCCACACGGTGAGCCGTGTCAATACGATCGCGAAGACCCCGGTGAACAGGAAAGCCGCCGCACCCTGCAGGCCCGCGCCCAGTGGCGTACCGAAGACCACCAGCGGAGTGGCCACGCTGAGAACGACCAGAATCCACCACTTGTGGCGAGTGAACGGGATGACGGAGAAGATCGCCATGAACACCGCGGACACGCCCACCGTGCGCGCGCTGAGGACCGTCGCCTCGTCGGTGGCCAGGCGGGCGACGATCCCGCTGATCGCCCACAGCGCGACCAGCATCACGATGGCGACGGGCAACATCCGCGGCCGCGCCACCACACCGGGAACGGTGGCGAACGCGGGTTGTGCCTCCAACGCGAACCCGGCCGCGATGCCACCGGCGACGATCCCGAGCACCGATGGCACCGACTCGGCACTGATCGCCAGCACGACGACGAGCACGGCGATCACCGCCTGGAACGAGAGCCGGGTGTAGAGCCGGAACTTGGCGGCTCCCGACAGCTCGTGCCACCAGGCGGTCGCGCGCATCACCCGCGGTCGTCCCAGCGGAAGCTCTTGCGGGTCAGCACGAGCGCCAGCACGGTCCATAACGCCAGTGTCGCAAACGGCCGGCCGGATTCGGTGACGGTATCGGCGAAGCCGAGCGCGGCGTCGGATTCGGCGAACGCCGACAGCGTGCCCGACGTGCCGAGGGAGAGGAGGTCGGAGACGGCGGCGAAGGGGGTCCAGTCGGCCAGTTGCGCCAGCCGATCGGGCAGTACGCCGCGGATCGAGGACATGCCGAGCATCGCGATGATCATCACCGGCAGCGAGGTGATCTGCGCGGCCTCGGCGTTCTTGGTGTACGCGCTGGTGGCCAGGGCGAGCAGCGAGAACAGCACTGTTCCGCCGACGAGTGCTACCACGATCGCCAGTGGGTTGACGGGCGCGGGGGCGCCGGTGGCGTAGACCACCACGGCGATGACGGCGGTGCACGCGAGCGTCATGATGGCGCCCGGGATGGCCGGAGCGAGCTGGATCTGCCAGTCGGCGGCCTCGCCCGTGCGCAATCGTTTCAGGACGCCTTCGCTACGGCGGGTGGTCACCATCGACAGCACCGAGTAGTACTGCACGAACAGCAGGGCGAGCAGTGCCAGCAATTCGAAGGTCACCGCCGCCATCGCCGCTGTGGGCTCGGTGTCTTTGCGGGCGATGAAGTAGGTGGCCAACGGAATTCCGATCGGGAAGACCGTCGCCATGTAGACGAGAGTCTTGTTGCGCCGGAACTGCAGCCACTCCGCTGTGGCGAGCGCGGCGAGTGGTCGACGGCGAAATCCGCCGGCGGGCAGGGTGGTGGTCATCATGCTCCGATCAGGGTGGGAGTGGTTGCCTCGGCGATATCGAGAAAGACCGATTCGAGGGATGCGGCGCGCGCTTCGAGTCCGGTCAGGCGCACACCTGCTTCACCGGCCCAGCCGAGCAGTTCGAACAGGTGGCCTTGTAAGTCGCTGGTGCTGATGGTGACTCGCGCTTGCGCGTCGACGCGGGCGCCGCGGAACTGCGGCACGGGCAGGCCGGGATGATCGAAGGCGATCCGCGCCGGATGGTCGTCGACGATGTCGCGCAGCGTGCCCCTGCGGGCGATCGCGCCCTTGTGCATGATCGCGATCTGATCGGCGAGCGCTTCGGCCTCGTCCAGGTAATGCGTGGTGAGGACCATCGTCACCCCCGACGCTTTGAGGTCGGCGAGCAATTGCCATGTCCCACGCCGGCTTTCCGGATCGAGGCCGGTGGTCGGTTCGTCGAGGAACAGCAGGCGCGGCTGCCCGAGCAGGGCGCAGGCCAGGTCGACGCGGCGCTGCTCACCACCCGACAGTGAGCCGACCCGCACCCCGGATCGGTCGGTCAGGCCCACCTGCGCCAAGACTGCCTCGGCGGTGGTCGGTGCGGTGCACGTTCCACGCCACATGTCGAGCGTCTCGCCGACGGTCAGCTCGGCGGGCAACCCGCCCGACTGCAACATGATGCCGACCCGCGGACGGACCTGGTCGCGGTGCCGGAGCGGGTCCAGGCCGAAGACTTCGACCTCGCCTGCCGAGGGAGCGATGAGCCCCTCCAGCATGTCGAGGGTGGAAGTCTTTCCCGCGCCGTTGGTTCCGAGCAGGGCGAACACCTGCCCTTCGTGCACCTCCAGGTCCACGCCTTTGACGGCTTCGAACGCGTCGTCGCCGCGGCCGTAGGTTCGGCGCAGCCCGCGCGCGGTGATGACGTCTGTGTTTCTCATGCCTTCTACGGTGGTCGACGCGGGGCGTCGCCAGTAGTAAGCGCAGTCACCGATCCCCGATGGGATTCACATGGTCAAGCCATGACATAAGTCATCGGACTGCGGCTGTGCGCAGGAGCGCTACGCCGTAGGCGATGAACCAGGCCGACCACAGCAGCCAGCCGGACAGACCGATGAGACCGAGCGGACCATCGTGGTCGATGATCAGGGGCGTGAGGGTCGCCGCGGTGAATTGCAGTGCGGCGGCGAGGAATCCGATGGTCGCATGCCATGGCTTGACGAGCCCGCCGAGCCGGCCCGCGACCGTCAGGCCGACCAGTGCCGTCGCGAGGAAGGTGCCGTTCAGCGCGAGCAGGGCATCGTGCAGCGCCCACAGTGCGCCGCCTTCCCCGCTCGAAGCGCCGAGGGCATAACGAATTCCGACGATCACTGTGAAAGTCGCGTTCTGCAACAGCAATCCGGCGAAGCCGACCAGCGACCACCCGGTCCCCGCCGTCCGCTCGGCCGGTCGCAGGGCCGCCAGTGCACCGGCACCGAACAGCACGGCACAGAACCAGCCCAGCGGTACCGGCGCCATCGCCAGCGCCACGAGGTCGCGGTGGTCGACGAAGAACGCGACGGCTGTGCGCGAGTCGGTACCGGGCTTCGGCAACCCGGCGGGTGCCAAGATCAGATTGGCCCCCAGGATGACCAGCGCGAACCCGATACCGGCGATCCCCGCGACCCGCTGAAACCGTGCGCCGCTCGACAGATTAGATTTATCGCTCATATTTTGAATATTGGCCACCGACTCACCTCGCCGCCGCTACGACTCCCTTCGCCGCACCCTGCAAGCCCAGGCGACCAGCATCGAGATCGCCCAGGCCGCCCGCAGGCTGTTCGTGGAGCAGGGCTGGGCCGCCACCACGGTCCGCGACGTGGCCCGCGAAGCCGGCGTCTCCGTTCCCACCGTCTATTCCGCCTACGGCAACAAAACCGGGCTCATCCAGGCAATAGTCGATGCCGCCGATCTCTCCGCCGACGCCCCGCAGATGCTCGACACCCTGGAAGCCGCGGCAGGCGACCCCCGAGCTCAGCTGGCCGCCATGGCCGGCTACGACCGCCGCCTCTATGAACGCGCCGCCGACGTCATCGCCCTGATCCGCGAAGCGGGCCGCACCGAACCGGCCCTGGCCACCACCTACATCGACGCCCGTCACCGCGCCGACCGAACCCGCATCGAGGTCTTCACCTCCTGGCCTCCCGGCACCCTTCGCGAAGACCTCCCCACCTCGGTCGACATCTACGCCGCCCTGTGCACCATCGACGTCTACACCACCCTCACCACCGAACGAGGCTGGTCGCCCGACCGAGTCGAAACCTGGTGGACCGCCACCCTCGCCCGCGAACTCCTCGCTTGACGATTCCCCCTCGGCCGACCGGGAATTTGTCTACTATCGGCCGTAGTAGAACGAACACTGGAGGGGCAGTGAGTGATCCGAACAAGACCGGTACCGGTCATCGCGCCACGAGGTCGTCGATGGCACGACTGGTGGAATCGTGCTCCCAATTCATGAACAAGCGCGGCATCTACCTGGGCCGCCGATCGACGAAACTCCATGTGGCCCTGTACCGCCGAACCAACGGCAGGCTCGGCGGCCACATGCCCGCCTGGCCCGACGCCCGAATCCTGCTGCTCGACCACGTCGGCGCCAGAACCGGCACCCAGCGAACCTCACCCTTGATGTTCCACGCCGACGGCGACATCATCGCCCTTGCCGCGTCCAAAGCCGGCCAACCAACCCACCCCGCCTGGTTCCACAACCTGAAAGCCAACCCGGACAGCACGATCCAGATCGGCGCCCGGTCGCACCACGTCCGGGCCCGCGTAGCCACCGACGCGGAACGAAAACTGCTGTGGCCGAAGTTCGTCGAGCTCTTCCCGAGCTACGACTTCTACCAACGTCATGCGGGCAGCCGCACGATCCCGATCGTGATCCTCACCCCGCGCACCTAGATGCCATCCGACCAGCATCGTCGATCGGCCCCTTCCGCTGCCGTATGCCGATCCGACCGTCGGGGACTTCGACTGGCGCACAAGTAATTTCCCAGCCATTTGCTGAATCCGCAACGCTGTCGACAGGCATCATCAAGGCATGAGTTTTACGGTGGCCTATCTGCAGTACGCCGGATCGGGTCCGATGCGGCACGAGGAGAAGCTCCTCACCGAGGGACTCGCAAGACTCGGCGTCCCCGTCCGCCACTACAGCCTGAAGCGTATTCAACGCAGGCAGTTGGCATTGGGACCCGGCATCTTCATCGCCGGGGATATGGCTGCGATGCACGGCGCGATGCGCCAATTGGGCATCCCGCTACCGCAACCCGACGACTATCCCGACGTGCTTCGCGGCTTCCTCGGGCGGAAGGTGTGGGCGTCGACCCTGGGCGAGATCGAGCGCTCGATGGATGGCGGCTCCTCCCCACCGGTTTTCGTCAAACCCGCGGACCGCCGCAAGGCCTTCACGGGCTCGGTCTGCTACTCGGAACACGATTTCGCCGCATGGGGGAATACCAGTCGGCGCCAGCGCGTCTGGTGCTCCGAGGTCGTCACCTGGGTGTCGGAATACCGCGTCTATGTCATCGGCAGGCAGATCGTGGCCGTGGACCACTACGAGGGTGACAACTCCGTGCCACTGAACAGGGAAACAGTCGAGTCAGCGGTCAGTGCCTACTACCGTTCCGGAACCGCCCCCGCTGCCTACGCCATCGATTTCGGCGTACTGGCCAACGGGGAAACGACGCTCGTCGAGACCAACGACGGCTACGCCCTCGGCGCCTACGACATCACCGCCGACCAATACACCGCGCTGCTGATGAACCGATGGCGCGATCTACTCACGTCCGAGCCGCGGCCGGCACGAGCCACGAGCTTCTGACGTCGACTCATCGACGACGCAGGGACGCGTCCAGCAGAGATGGTGGGGTGTCGTGTTTCTCGTGGGGGGCGAGGTCGGTGCCAGGGGCCACGATGGCATCGACGGCGTCGAGGATCTCGGGCGACAGGACGGTGTCGGCGGCGGCCAGCTGGGCGTGCAGGTGGTTCATGGTGCGGGGGCCGATGATGGCGCTGGTGACGGCGGGATGGGCCGTGACGAAACCCAGGGCGAGTTGGATCAGGGTCAGGCCCGCCTGGTCTGCCAGTGCCGCGAGTTGCTCGACGGCGGCCATCTTGGCGTGGTTGGCCGGGATGGTGGTGTCGAACCGGTCGGGCATGAATGCCGAACGGCTGGTGGATATCTCGCGGTCGGCGCGGATGGCGCCCGAGAGCCATCCCGAGGCCAACGGGCTCCAGGCGAGCACGCCGAGACCGTATTCCCCGGTGACCGGCAGGACGTGAGTTTCGATGCCGCGCTGCAGGATCGAATAGCTGGGCTGTTCGGTGACATAGCGGCTCAGGTGGCGTTCTTCGGCCGCCCACTGCGCCTGCACGATGCGGTACGCGGGGAATGTCGAGGATCCGAAGTAGCGGATCTTGCCCGCACGCTGTAGATCCGTGAGCGCCGAGAGGGTTTCCTCATCGCTGGTTTCGGGGTCCCAGCGGTGGATCTGATAGAGATCGACGTGGTCGACGCCGAGTCGGCGCAGGCTGTCGTCGAGCGCGGTCATGAGCCAGCGGCGTGAACCGCCGCGATGATTGCGCTCCTCGCCCATCGGCATCGTCGCCTTCGTGGCCAGCACGAGGTCGTCGCGGCGACCCGCGACGGCCTTGCCGACCAGCTCCTCCGATTCGCCCTGGCCGTACATGTCGGCGGTGTCGATGAGGTTGACGCCGCCGTCGATGGCGACATCGATCATGGCGGTGACCTCGTCCTGGGTGGAATTTCCCAGCTTGCCGAAGTTCATCGCGCCGAGCACGAGCGTGCTGACCTGAACGCCGGTACGGCCCAGAGTGCGGTACTGCATGGCGGTTCCTCCCAGATGGGCTTGGTTCGGCTCGCCGGTTCTGGCATCCTCGACCAAGCGGAACGATGTTCCGCTAATCAACATACGGAACACTGTTCCGTTTAACAAGAGGGAGGTCTCGTGGCCGACAACCCGACCGAGGCGCCGCGCCGACGCGCCGACGCCCGGCGCAACCAGCAGGCCCTGCTCGACGCAGCCGCGGCCGCCTTCATCGCCTCGGGCGTCGATGTCCCCGTCCGCGAGATCGCCGCCCGAGCAGGCGTCGGCGTGGGCACCATCTACCGCCACTTCCCCACCCGGGCCGACCTCATCGTCGCCGTCTACCGCCACCAGGTCGAAGCGTGCGCCGAAGCCGGCCCCACACTCCTGGCCGCCCTCGGTTCCCCCCACGCCGCACTCGGCGAATGGATGACCCTTTTCGTCGACTTCCTCACCACCAAACACGGCCTGGCAGAAGCACTTCACTCCGACGCGACCACCTTCGAAACCCTCCACACCTACTTCCTCGACCGCCTGGTCCCCACCTGCGAAGCCCTCCTCACCGCCGCCGTCACCGCAGGCGAAATCCCCGCCGGCACCGACCCCTACGAACTCCTGCGCGCCGTCGGCAACCTCTGCATCGGCGGCGACACCCCCCGCTATCACCCCCGCCGGATGGTCGCCGTCCTCATCACAGGGCTGAGCGTGAAGTAGCCGACCAGAGCGCAGGCCGAGGACACTCTCGCGCTGACATACCCGAGCGGCGGTGAGCAGGTGGTTGTCGTCGGCACCAATACGCAGAAGGGCCGAGCGATGCCGACAGCCGCCACCGAGATCGGGGCGGAGCAGCGTGTCGCGTTCATCCAGGCGGACCCGCGCCTGGTAGCCGAGAAGTGGCCGGCCATCCTCGACCCGTCCGGCCCTGGCGGCAACCCGTCCCGAATCCGCTGGGAGAAAACGCAGTTCAGGAGGGGAAGTGGGGCGGGTGGGGCTCGAACCCACGACCAGCGGATTATGAGTCCGCGGCTCTAACCGACTGAGCTACCGCCCCTCGCCGCGGGGGTCTCCGCAGGCGAGTCGCATGGTACCCGGCGAAGTGCGGGGTTGACCACTCGACGCGGCGGTCGTGTCGGACCGGCGGGTACGAGAACGGCGACCGGAGTCGCGGCTTCCGAGAAAGACGCGGCGACCGATCGCCGTGGTGGTGCTGCACCCGGGGGTAGGGTTTACGAGCGTTCAGCTCGCTGGCCTCCCCGCGCTCGTACATCGCGTTCGCGACGTTCGATGTTGCCCCCTGGGTTGCTGGCCAACTTGATGACTCCAACTACCAACAACAGAACCGCAGCTATCACTGCGATGATTATCAGTCCCTGCACGGAACATAACTTAACGTGTATTCCGTTGCAGCGCACAATAAGTTACAATGACGCGCCGACCGTCAACAAGGTACGGCCGAGGGCGGAACGGCTCTCGATCGCGGAGTGAGCCTGCCGCACCTGATCGATCGGGAAGGTTTGCCCGATCACGACTTCCAGCGCACCCTCGGCGACCGCTTCCTGAGCGCGGGCAGTGATGCCGACCCAGTCCACGTCCTGGCCGACGATATCGAACAGACCGAGCACCGTGACTCCGCGCGCACCAGCGGCATTGGTGTCGCCCGTCGCGAAATCACCTGCGGCGGAGCCATATCCGAGAAAGAGACCGGTGTCGGCGGCGGCGGTCAGGGCCGCGCCACCGATGTCGCCACCCGCACCGTCGAACACGACCGCCGCTCCCCCGCCGGTGATCTCCCGCGCTCGGTCCGCCCAGCCGTCGACGGAGTAGTCGACGACCGCAGTGGCGCCCAATCGCGTTGCGAGCGTGAGCTTTTCCGGTCCGCCCGCCGCGGCGACAACCCGCGCGCCCGCCGCGATCGACAGCTGGATGAGCAGCGTGCCGAGGCCGCCCGCGGCGGCGGTGATCAACACCCACGAATTCGGTTGCACGGCAGCCCTGTCGAAGACAGCGAGCGCGGTGCGACCGTCGTGGGCCAGGCCTACGGCCTGCTCGGTGGTGAGCCCGGCGGGGATCTCGGTCAGCGTGGCGGCCTTGGCGAGGGACTTCTCGGCGTAGCCGCCGGTGGGCAGGCCGCCACCGATGCCGCTGGCGGCGGTCTGGGTGACAACGCGCTTGCCGAGCCAGCGGGGGTCGACGTCGGTGCCGACGGCGCTCACCACGCCGCCGATCGCGCCACCGGGGACGTAGGGCAGGCTCAGCGGGAAGTAGTCCTGACCCCACCCGCTGCGCAGCCGGGTATCGAGGAACATCACGTCGGCGACCTCGACGTCGACGACCACTTCGACCGAATCCGGTTGCGGTGTGGGAACTTCCACCAGGTTCAGGACCTCGGGCCCACCGAATTCTTTGACCTGCACTGCGCGCATCGCGACTCCTTCGTGGTGTTGACCGAACGAGTCAAGGATGAAACCTGAAGTCGAGTTCAGGTCAAGCGCACTGGGACGTAGGTCACACGATCAGGACCCGCCGCCACAGCTGCTACTGCTGCCACCTCCACAGCTGCTGCTACTCCCACCGGAACAACTGCTGCTGCTTCCACCGCTACAGCTACTGCTGCTCCCGCCGCCGCAGCCGCTCCCCCCGCCGCAACCGCTGTTCGAGCCACCGCCACACCCGGACGGGCTGCCCGGATCCCACGGCTGCCCCGAGGTCCCGTCGACATACCCGGTGATCCCGGCCGACCCGGCCACCCATCGCCGATCCAGCGGGCGCGCGTTCTGCGGCTGACTCGACTTCTGGATCAGCCACACGACGGTCGTCACCACCGCGCCGAGACACACCACGACGAAACCGAGCACGATTACGAGCGTCAACACCATGTTCGCAGGCTAACGCCAGAACCCGGCCACAGCACCCCCACCGTCAGTGGCCTTACAGTGAATTGTGGCGTTCTCTTTCTCCCGGACCGGCAGACGGCAAGTCGACCTTCCCACCGTCGACCGCACCGTCGCCGCCCTGGTCTTCCCCGAAGCGATCTTCAAAACCTCGCCCTGGCAGCCTCGCGAACTCGTGGAAACCGGTCTGCGCCAATGGTTACGGTGCTGCGGTGCCGCCCTTCGCGACGACCAGGTGATCGGTATGCCCTCGCACGCGGTCGACGAGGCGTGGCACGGTTTCATCCTCTGCACCCAGCTCTACGCGACGTTCTGCGAGCAGGCTTACGGGCGTTTCCTGCATCATTTCCCCGAGGGCGCCGGGGAGAGCACGCAGAATCACGGCACCATGGTCGAACAGCTGGGCCGCACCGTGGTCGCCTGGTCGCTGGTCGCGCGACCCGAGGAAGAGTGCGTGCTGTGGGACCTGGACCGCACGGTCGGCGTCGAGAACGCGTGGGGCGTGGACGCCCGGCACGTTGCCGCCGTCGAGGAGCAACTGCGCCGGGCGTAGCCCCGATCTAGACCAGCTTCATCCGGCGCGCCGCGAACCGCACCGCGCCGGGTGCGATCCGGTTGATCCGGTACTGCACCCACGACTCCGGCGTCACCGGCACGATGTCGCGCCCGGTCCGCACGGCCTTCACGATCTGCGCGGCCACCCGGTCCGGGGTGTAGCCGCGTCGCTCGTACAGCTTGTCGAACTTCTGCTGCGCGGCGGCCTCCTCGGCGGCGGAGACGCCCGAGATGCGGGTGGTGGCAACGATATTCGTGTGCACGATGCCCGGACACACGGTCGACACCGAAATACCACGGTCGGCCAGTTCGGCACGCAGGCAATCGGAGAACATGAAGACCGCCGACTTGCTGGTGGCGTAGGCCGCCATGTCGCGCTGCGGACTGTAGGCGGCCATGCTGGACAGGTTCACGATGTGCCCGCCGAGCCCGCGATCGGCCATCGCCGCACCGAAGGCCCGGCAGCCGTTGACGACACCGCCGAGGTTGATCCGCAGCACGCGGTCGAACTCCTCCGACGGAGTATCGAGGAATCCGCCCGCCTGGCCGACACCGGCGTTGTTCACCAGCACATCGGGCACGCCGTGCGCGGCGATCACCGTGTCGGCGTGCGCGCGCACCGCGTCCTCGTTCGACACATCGAGTGGATAGGAGTGCGCCACCCCACCTTCCGATGCGACGAGCTCCGCGGTGGCCTTGGCGGCGAGCTCGTTGACATCGGAGACCACCACTTCGGCGCCGAGGCGCGCGAAAGCCAGCGCGGTCTCCCGGCCGATGCCGCTGCCCGCACCGGTGACGACCACCAGTTTGTGTTCGAATTCCCTTCGCGCAGTGCCTACTTCGGCCCTGGCGAGGCCGCGCGAGACGCCGGCGCCGTCGAGCGCGTCGATGAGCTCGGTGGTCGCGGTCGCGAGGAGTTCCGGATGCGAGAACGGCATCCAGTGCCCGGCGGGGACGTCGCGACGCCACAGCCGGTCGGTCCACTTGCCCGAATCGTCGTAGCCCGCGGGCCGCACGGCGACATCGCGTCCTGCCACGATCAACTGCACCGGCACCTCGGTGCGACGCTCACGCGGGGAGAGCATGCGCGCCACGATGTTCGCGCGATAGATGAGCAGCCCGTCGACCATGTCGCGGCGGAAGGTGGGCCCGAGCTTCACATTGGCGGCGGGGGTGTCGTTCATGATCGACACCGCACGCTGCCACAGCTTTTCGGTACCGATGGCGTTGAATGTGGCGCGCGGCAGACCGGGCGTCATGAAGAAGAAGGTGTAGGCCGAGGAGGCCAGCTGGGTCATCGGCTGCCACACATTGCGCAGGGTGGGCCGGGAGAGGCGGTCACGCACCCAGGCGGACAGGTGGTCGAGGTTGGGGCCCGAGACCGAGGTGAACGAGGCGACGCGCTCGGTGGCCCGCGGTTCGCACACCGCCTCCCACACCTGCACCGAACCCCAGTCGTGGGCGAGCACGTGCACGGGACGATCGGGGCTCACCACGTCGATCACGGCGTAGAAATCGCGTGCGAGTTCGTCGAGGCGGAAATCGTCGGTGCGCTGGGTGCGGGTGGACTCGCCGTGGCCACGGGTGTCGTAGGCGACCACGTGGAAGCGCTCGGTGAGCAGCGGAATCACCCTGTCCCACAGATGGTGGGTGTCGGGCCAGCCGTGCACGAGCACGACGGTGTCGGCGGCCGGGTCGCCGTATTCGAACACGGCGATGTCGAAATCACCGCTGCGGACGGTGCGCTGGTTCGCGGGCTGCGGGCTGTCGTTCGTCATGATCTTTCGGACTCCTTGTCCAGCGGAGAAATCACAGGTCGAGCACCAATCGCTCACCGCGAGAACGGGATACGCAGGCCAGCATGGCACCCTCGGCGTGGTCGGCAGCGGACAGCGTGGTCTCGCGATGGTCGGGTTCGCCCGAGCGAACCCGCACCACGCAGGTGCCACAGAAGCCTTGCCTGCACGAGTAGGGCTGGTCGGGACGGGAATCGAGGATCGTGTCCAGCACGGTGCGGTCGGCATCGACCGTCACCACCGCACCACTGGACGCGAATTCGATCTCGAACGGGGTGCCGTCGACGATCGGCGGCGGCGAGAACCGCTCGAAATGCAGTTCCACGTCGGCCATCTCGCGCACTGCGGCGACGATCGCCGAGGTCATCGGGGTCGGGCCACACGCGTAGACCGCGGTGCCCGGCGCGACGTCGGGCAGCAGGTCCACCGCGGCAGGTAGACCGTGCTCGTCATCGGTGCGCACCACGACGTTCGCGCCGAAGCCTTCGATCTCGTCCAGGAACGGGATGGTGTCGCGGCTGCGTCCGCTGTAGACCAGTGTCCACGGCACGCCGAGCCGGTGCGCGAGCCTGGCCATCGGCAGGATCGGGGTGATGCCGATCCCGCCGGCCACGAAATGCAGGCGCTGCGAAGGTGATCCGTGGCCCGGCACGGCGAACGGGAAGGCGTTGCGCGGGCCGCGCACCACCAACCCGGAGCCGACGGGCAATGCGTCGTGCACCTCGATCGAGCCGCCGCCGCCACCGGGGATGCGGCGCACGGCGATGCGGTACGCGCGCTCGTCGGCGGGATCGCCACACAGCGAATACTGGCGCAGCCGACCCGACGGTAGTTCCAGGTCCAGGTGCGCCCCTGGCCGCCAGCGCGGGAGCACGCGCCCGTCGGGTGCTTCGAGGCGAAGACTCACCACGTCCTGGTCGTGCGCTTCGATCCGGCGTTCGGTCACCACCACGGCCAGGCGGCGATCGTCGACGCGTGGGCGCAGATCACCGCGGTTGACCAGCGCGCTCCAGCGCAACCGGGTGGCCGCGATGGCGTCGATGACCTTCATCGCCGGATCGTGGCGGTACTTGCCGTAGAGATCGGCGGGGATGTCGCGCGTGGTCACGACGCTGCCGCGCGGGCGCCGGGCGAGGCGGCCAGATACGCGATCGCCTGCGCCGTCGAGCCGACCGATTGCGGGTTGTAGCCGGGCTGGAAGGTCGACAGCGCACTGGCCAGCAGCGACGGCACGCCGGGCAGCGCACCACGCCACATCGCGCCGAACACACCGGCGAGCAGCCGTGCGTAGCCCCGATCCGGCAGTTGCGGATCCTGCTGGACGAGGAACCGCGCACCGCGCACCAGCACGATGAGGAAGATCGGGAACACCAGCGTCATCGACGCGCAGCGCCGGACGTAGCCGACCCCGAAGTACTCGGCGACGTCGTGGGCGACATTGCGGTGTTCGACCTCTTCGGCACCGTGCCAGCGGAACAGGTCGGCCATCCGCGGGTCGGCGCCGAACTTCTCGAGGTCGGCGTTGAGCACCCAGTCCCCGAGCCAGGCGAAGAAATGCTCGAGACAGGCGATGAAGGCGAGCCGCTCGACCAGCATCTGGCGGCCGGCGCGATCGTCGCCGCCGCGCGGGCCGAGCGAGATGCGGAACAGGTATTCCATCTGCGCCAGATAGGGACTCGCGTCGACGCCGTGGGCGGTGAAGACGTCGTCGAGCACCTTTCCGTGGGTCTGCGCGTGCATGGCCTCCTGCCCGATGAAGCCGAGCATGTCCTCGCGCAGCTTCTCGTCCTTGACGTAGGGCAAAGCCTCGCGGTAGGTCTCGATGAACATGCGCTCGCCCTCGGGCAGCAGCATATTCAGCGCGCTGATCAGGTGACCGGCGATCGGTTCCGCCGACATCCACTGGAGGTCGACACCCGACCAGTCGAAGCTGACATTGCGCGCGTGCAATGCCACCACGCCCGGATCGATCTCCGGGCTTTCTCTTCCCCAAGGAAATAGCTTCATCGGTACTCCTCGATCAACCGCGCACGGACCTCCGTGCCCCAGGTCGCGACGTTGCGTCCTGCTCGGTAGTTCCGATGATACAACTATCCATAACTGTACGTAACACCTAAATGTGTCAGTTGTCCGCACCGAAGATCGCCAGCGCGACCGGCGCCGCCACCAGCAACCCGCACATCACGGCGTTGATCGCCTTGTGTTCGGCCAGAATCCCGACGTATTCGCGCAGGACAGCGCTGGGCAGGTAGTAGCGCGCGGTCGGCGCGCCGACCGCCTGGGCGTCGATCCCGACCGAACGGGCGAGCAACGCGGTCCGCAGCACATGGAAATTGCTCGTGACCAGCAGAATGCGGCTGTTTATCCCCTGTCTGGCGAGCAGTTCCCGACTGAACAGCAGGTTCTCGCGGGTCGTCGTCGAGCGATCCTCCCGCAGGATCTCGTCGTCGCGCACGCCGTGTTCGACGAGGTAGGCGGCCATCGCCGTGCTCTCGGCAACCTTCTGGTCGGAGCCCTTGCCGCCGCTGGTCACCAACAGCGGCGCGGGGCCGTGCGCGCGGTCGGTACGCCAGATCTGCAGCGCGCGGTCGAGCCTGCTCGCCAGCAGCGGCGGGACCCGGTCTCCGAGCAGGCCGGAGCCGTGCACCACGATCGCGACGGCGTCGTCGGTGCGGGTAACCCCGCCGTAGACGACCGAATAGAGCAGGAACGCGACCAGCACGAAGCCGAGGTAGGCGGCGACGAGCACCACCGCGAGCAGCAACACCCCGAGCACCACCCACTCGGCGATCACCGCCATCACCAGCAGCGCGTACGGAACCAGCAGCGCGACGCCGAGACCGAAGGAGAGCAGGTTCGCCGGACGCACGCCCTCGCGGCGCAGCATCACCACTCCGTTGAGCATCAGCAGTCCGGCCAGGACCAGCACGAGCAGCGGCGACAGCGCCAGGGCGAAGAAGACCAGTATTTCGGGCCCTGATCCTTCGGCGCCCGAACCGATCAGCGCGGCGCCGACACACAGGACTCCGAGCAGCAGCAACACCGCGTTGCCGAACCGGCGCCGCTCCTGACGGAAAGACAGCGCGAACACCCCGAGCAGAACCACACCTATCGCCAGCAAGATCACCGGGCCACCCTAACCGCAGTACCGGCGAATCAGATTGCCGATCTATTGCTCACACCTACTGGAAAACACCGATACATGCGGATGAAAACTTGTTCACCAGCATGTTTATCAGTCTTATGCCCCTCTACTCGCAACAGCTGATCGGTAACTGACAAGGGCGAAGGGAAGGCGGTGAGCGATCATGGTCATCGATTACTTCCAGTGGTGGGCCAGGATGATCGTCGAATTCTTCGTCTGATCCGAAGACACGATTCGCGCAGGCGCGGGCTCGGATCCCAGTCGCGGGCCCGCCCTCGCGTCAGCGGATAGCACGCGAAGCCGATCAACGCCGCACCCGCGTGGCCCACATCGGTGAACGTGCGGTCCAGGAATACCGGTGGCACACAGACCGCCAGCACACCGAGCACGTACAGCACCCGCCACGGCAGCAACACACGGTAGGCGAGGACAGCGGCGACTCCGGCCAGCCCGTAGCTGACTCCCACATCGAGCGCGAACGCCGCACGCTCCGGGGCTCTGTCGTGGCGAATCGCCCAGAGCAGCACGCCCTGGCTGAGATACGTGGCGCCGACATGGGCGAGGACGACCACCACCAGCCAGCGCAGCGTCCCGAGCCACCGTTCGGCGTTGGCGTGCACGAGGCTGAACAGCACCGCGTAGACCAGCCACCCGCCGCCGTCGGTCCAGAACGCGCTGCCGATCAGCACCCGGATCGGGTCGTCGCCGAGACGATCGAGATTGGTCGAGCGGTGCCCGAGCCAGACTCTGGCTTCCTCCGGCGTGAGCCGCTGCTGGATCGCGGTGGTCACACCCAGCGCCGCCAGCCACACATAGGTGCCGGGAGCGCTGCGAATCCACCGCCACGCCGAGGCGGCGGCCGCCCGCACGCTGCCCGAGGCGCTCACCACGCCAGTGTGCCAGTCCTCGATCACGGTTCCGGTCATCCTCGCCGGGCGGTTGTTTCCCCGGCCGATCCCCGGGTAGGCGGCAACCAGAGCCGTCCACCGACCGGAACGGAGCACGTGATGCCTCAACAAGCCTGGAGTGACAAGCGCGAACGGCAGTACGAAGACATCAAGAAGTCCGAGCGCGAGCGCGGCCGCAGCGAGGGCAGGGCCGAGGAGATCGCCGCGCGGACGGTCAACAAGACGCGCGCCCAGCACGGCGAGACCAAGGGCTCGAGCAAATCGTCGCGATCGCGCGGTTCTTCGCAACGCAGCGGCCAGCGGGCGCAGGGCGGCGGCAAGACCCGCGATCAGCTCTACGACGAGGCCCGCCGCCGCAATATCGACGGCCGTTCCAAGATGAACAAGCAGGAACTGGCCAACGCCCTCGGCCGTAGCTGACCCCCAGCGAAAGGTTCGCCATGCAGCTCGGATTCAAACTGGCGGCCGAGGCTTTCGGCCCGAAAGAGCTTGTTCGACAGGCAGTGCGGGCCGAATCGGCCGGTTTCGATTTCGTCGAGATGAGCGACCACTTCCACCCGTGGCTCGACGAGCAGGGCCACTCGCCCTTCGCCTGGACGGTCCTGGGCACGATCGCGGCGAGCACCACCGACATCGGGCTCGCCACCGGCGTGACCTGTCCGACCATCCGCTATCACCCCGCCGTAATCGCCCAGGCCGCCGCCACCACCGCCCTGGTCTCGGATGGGCGGTTCACCCTGGGCATCGGTTCGGGCGAGCGACTCAACGAGCACGTCATCGGCCACGAGTTCCCGCCGGTGCTGATCCGTCAGCGGATGTTGCGCGAGGCGCTCGAGATCATCCGATTGCTGTGGCGCGGCGGCTATCGCAACTATTACGGCGAGTTCCTGGAGCTGTCGGACGCGCGGGTGTTCGATCTGCCGCAGACACCGCCGGTGATCGCGGTGGCCGCGGGCGGGCCGAGCGCCGCGGCGATCGCCGCCGAACTCGGCGACGGACTGTTCGCCACCGAACCCGATCCCGAACTCGTGCAGACCTTTCACGACAAGGGCGGATCCGGTCCGCGCTACGTCGAAGTGGGGGTCGCCTTCGCCGAGGACGATCGCGCGGGCGCCGAAGCGGCACTGTCGACCAACCGGTGGTCGACCGGTGGCTGGAAGGTGATGAGCGAGCTGCCCAATCCGGCGAACTTCGCCGCCGCGTCGAGCACCGTGCGAGTGGACGACATGCTCGAATCCTTTGTCTGCGGCAATGATCCGAAGCGCTACGTCGAGGCGGTGCGCAAGGCCACCGACGCGGGTTTCGACCGTGTGGTGCTGATGAACGCGGGACCCGACATGGATGCGTTCCTCGACTTCTACAGCAGCGAACTCGCGCCCCTGCTCCGCTCGGAGATCTGACAGCGCTGCGGAGGGAGGCCGAAATGCCCATGTACGTCGGCACTTCCGGCTGGCAGTACCGCGACTGGCGGGGTGTGCTGTACCCGCCGGGGCTGCCCGTCCGGCAGTGGCTCGAGCACTATGCGCGGGCGTTCGCGACGGTGGAGTCGAACAACGCGTTCTATCGATTGCCGAGCAGGGAGAACTTCGCCGGTTGGCGGGAGCGCACGCCCGCGGGCTTCGTGATGGCGGTGAAGGCGAGTCGCTACCTGACCCATATCAAGCGATTGCGCGACCCCGCCGAACCTGTGCAGCGCCTGCTCGACCGGACCGAGGGACTGGGTGATCGGCTCGGACCGATCCTGCTCCAGCTGCCGCCGACCCTGCGCGCGGACCCCGATCTGCTCGACAACTGTCTGCGCTGCTTCCCCGACACGGTGCGAGTGGCGGTGGAACCGCGCCACGATTCGTGGTGGACAGACGAGATCGGTGACGTCCTGCGATCCCGTGGCGCGGCATTGACCTGGGCGGACCGTGATTCGCACCCGATCACGCCGCTGTGGCGCACCACCGACTGGGCCTATCTACGCCTGCACGCCGGCCGCGCCGCTCCCCGGCCGTCCTACGGCAAGCAGGCATTGCGCGGCTGGGCGCATCGGCTGCTCGGCACCTGGTCCCCCGACGCCGACAGCTACGTCTATTTCAACAACGATCACGGTGGTGCGGCGGTCCGCGACGCGGTCACCTTCGCCCACCTCGCGGCGGCCGCGGGCGCGGACGCGACGCGAGTACCCGATGTGCACGCGACCGCGGGCTGATCAGCGAGCCGATGGGGACAGGATCAGGCCGAACCCGGTCTCGACAAGACGGCGAACCCCGCCCCCGATGTCGCGCGATCGATGATCGGCGCGAGATCGGAGGCGGGGTGAACCAGTACTCACCAGCCGGGATCGGTGTCCAGGGGGACGTTGATCCAGCTCGGGCGGGACGGGTCGAGCTCGAGGTGCTGGGTGCGCAGGCCGCTTTCGTTCAGCAACGGCCGCAGCGGGATTCCGCTGGGGAAGTTGCCGGCGAAGACGTCGACACGCAGGCGGTGACCCGGCAGCAGGACACCGTCGGTGGCGCGGATGCCGATCTCGATCGTCGTCGGCTCGCCGGGCACGATCGGCTGACGGGTATCCAGGGTGAGGTACGGATACGGGTCGGTGTAGTCGCCGTTCGGCGAGCGGGTCGCCTTGCCCTCGTCGATCGTGCGCAGGGATGCCATCAGCTGCCCCTGGGACCAGACCGTCGACGTGCCGTCGGGGGCGACATCGTTCACCGTCACCGTCCAGTAGCCGTCGGTGGCGTCGAGCACGGTGTTCAGGTGGGCGGCGATCGGACCGGAGATCCGCGTCGGCGCGGCCACCGGAGCCGTGGTGAAGGTGAGCGCGGCGCCCTCGCTGATCCGGGCGTCCTTGGCACAGATATCGGGCAGCGGGACCAGGCCGGCCGTGCCCTGCGCGGCATCACGCGAGCAGATGGTGGTCAGGCTCGGATCCACCGAAACGCGTTGCGCGACACCGGGCGCAGTGCGCAGGCTGCCGTCGTGGCGGGCGCCCGGCGCGGTGCCGGAGGAGGCGGCGTCGAGATACATCCGCCGGTACTGCATGCCCGGCCGCGGGAAGGCGACGTCGGCGGTCCACTGCCCACTGCCCTGCTGCCACAACGTGACCGGGTCGTAGCGGTCGATACCGTTGTCGATTCCCTTGAGCCACTTGTCGAACCACGCGCGCTGCAACGAATCCGCCGGCGCGGGC
Source organism: Nocardia sp. NPDC055165 (assembly GCF_053606985.1). Lineage (NCBI taxonomy): Bacteria > Bacillati > Actinomycetota > Actinomycetes > Mycobacteriales > Nocardiaceae > Nocardia > Nocardia sp. NPDC055165. The sequence continues at coordinate 207,080 of NZ_JBSGSS010000013.1, read as the reverse complement.
GCACCCGGCTGGCCGAGTCCCGAACTCACCGTCACGTGGTAGACGTCGTCCATGACGAGCTTCTTCTGCTCGGCGGGCACGTTCACCGCGTTGTAGATGCGCGGGGTGGAGTAGGTGAAGATGTCGTGCCAGCCGCCGTAGAGGAAGGTCGGCACCCGCACCTGATCGGGCGAACCCACCCAGGCGGTCCGCAGCGCGCTCTCGTCGTCGAGGATCGACGCCATCTCCGGCGGGATCTGCTCCACGTTCGGAGTGGTCAGCGCGGCGATGAGCACGTTGAAGAAGGTGAACGGGTCGGTCACCCGGTCGCGCAGCCAGACCCAGTCGAATCTGCCGTTCAGCATCGACATCAGATCGGGCAGCAGCTTCGCGCCGTCGACGGCGAGCAGCCAGGCCGGGATGAACCCGATCCCGAGCGCGCCACCGGGGGCGGCGACATCGCGGATCAGGTCGCTACCGGGCACGATCGGGAAGATCGCCTTGAGCGCCTCGGGGTGCCGCTGCGCGGTCTGCAGCTGGTTGATCGCCGAGTAGGAGATGCCGCTCATCCCGATCTTGCCGTCGGACCAGCCCTGTTTCGCGGCCCAGTCGACGATTTCCACACCGTCGAGCTGCTCGCGTTCACCGAAGACCTGCCAGGTGCCCTGGGAGAAGCCGGTGCCGCGCACGTCGACGACCACCTGGGTGTACCCGCCGCGGATCAGATTCCGGTCGACGCCGAAGGTGCGGGCCGCGCCGCCGGGCAGCGCGTTCATCATGTCGCTGAGGCTGCTGAAACCGAACGGCGAGAAGTCCAGGTTCTGCAGCACCGGCATCAGCAGGTCCGACAGGCCGGGAACCGCGAGCGCCGAGTCGGCGACGTTGGTGACCAGCTTGGTGTAGGGCGTCATATTGACGATCGTGGGCGTCGGCTCGGCGACGGGCTGACCGTCCGCACCGGCCGGGTGATAGACGTTCGCTTTCAATACGGTGCCGTCACTCATGGTGATCGGCACATCCCACTCGATGAAGACGTTGGGGTACTGCTGCGGCCCGTTATGGGTGGCGACGAACTGCGTGTCGAGACCCTCGGCATTCGGCGATGCTTGTCCGACCGGTGCGGATGCGACGGCGCCTGCCATTACGACGACGGATGCGACCAGCGCAGCCAGCCGCCCACGATGTGTGATCATGCTTCGGTTCAGCCCTCCACCATCGGGAACTCCGACGTTCCCGTACCGGGAAGTAACGTAGCGTGGGTCACGTCCGATCGCAAGAACATGTTCTGGGCAATCCTCGTTCAGCGCCCGCGCGCGCCCCACCGCGGTCACCTGACAGAATTGGCGTTGTGACAGCGTCCGAACTCGATGACGGCCGCCGGTACCGCGGGGCCGCCCCTGGGCAACGTCAGCAGGACCGCCGCACCCGGTTGCTCGAGGCGGCCACGGACGCCTTCGGCATCGACGGCTACCGCAACACCACAGTCACCACGATCTGCGCGGCGGCCGGGGTCGGCAAACGCTACTTCTACGAGTCCTTCACCGACAGTGAGGATCTGCTGCTCGAGGTGTACCGCGAGACGGCCGCCAGGATGATCGAGGCGATCCATACCGGCCTGCGCGAGGCCGAGGCCGTCGACGCTCAGGTGCGGGTCGGCCTGACCGCGTACTTCCAGCTCATCCTCGACGACCCCCGGGTTCCCCGGATCGCTTTCTTCGAGATCCTCGGCGTGAGCCCCGCGGTCGACCGGGCCTATCACGACGTTCTCGACGCGTTGGTCGATATCTGCATGGCCCTGATCACCCCGCATGTCGACCTGGAAACCCACCCTGCCGTCAGCGTGCGCACGGTGCTGTTCGGCCTGGTCGGCGCCATCGTGATCATCGCCCAGAAGTGGGTGCTCGACGCCTACCGCCAGCCGATGGCCGATGTGGTGGACAGTGCGTGCCTGGTGGTCAACGCGGTGCTGGCGCGGATCGGACCGGACGGCGACCGACGGTGACGCCGGAACTGCGGCACCTGCGCTATCTGGCCGCTGTCGCCGAGCACGGGAACTTCACCCGGGCCGCGGAGCAGCTACACCTCTCGCAGCCGACGCTGTCGCACCAGATCAAGCAGCTCGAGCGCGCCGTCGGGGCGGTGTTGCTCGACCGGACCGGGCGCAGCGTGCGGCTCACCGACGCGGGGGCGGCCTATCTGGCGCATGCCCGCCGAGCTGTCGACGAGGTCGCCGCGGCGCAGCGGGCCGTGCACGACGTCACCGATCTCAGTCGCGGCCTGCTCCGCTTCGCCACCACTCCCACCTTCACGCCCTATCTGGTCGGCCCGCTGATCGCGGCGTTCCGAGCCCGGTATCCGGGGGTCACCGTCGAGTTCGGCGAGTTGTCCCAGGACGCCATGGAGTCCGAGCTGCTCGACGACCGCCTCGACCTCGGCATCGCGTTCGCTCCACCGCGGCTGCCCGGCATCACGGCCGAAGCGCTGTACGAGGAGACCCTGGCCGCCGTAGTCGGCATCGCCGCGCGCCCCGCGCTACCAGAGTCCGTGACACCCGACGATCTGACCGGCCGCGATCTCGCTCTGCTCAATTCGACGTTCGCGACCCGCCACCACATCGACAGCTACCTCCACGACCACGGCGTTTCGCCACGAATCGCGGTGGAGGTCAATTCGATTCAGGCACTGCTGGAGGTGGTATCCACCTCGGACCTGATGACGATCCTGCCCGAGTCGGTCACCGACACTCATCCCCCACTCGCCCGGATTCCACTGCGGCCCAGCATGTCTCGGCGAACCGTCACGCTGCTGTCCGCGGCCGAGGGGCACCGCAGCGCCGCCGCGACAGCTTTCGCCGAATCGGTCCGCGAACAGACGCGGTGAGCGCATCGGCGCGCCCGCTCAGCGCAGCAGTGCGACGATCGCGTCCTGGTGGAGGCGTTCGGCGTTCTGTAGCGCGGTGCGGCCTTCGGCATCGCGGATCTGCGGGTCGGCGCCCGCGGCGAGCAGCGCGGTGACGGTTTCCTGGTAGCGCTGCGAGCCGTCGCCGTAGACGACCGCCTCCTGCAGTGCCGTCCACCGCGGCTTGTTCACATGGTTGACGTCGACGCCCGCGGCGATCAGCATCCGCACGGTGCTCACATGCGCGTGCTCGCTCGCCGGGATGAGTGCCGTACCGCCGTAACGGTTCACACTGCGCAGGTCCGCGCCGTGGCGCAGGGTCGCCGCGAGGATCTCGTCGAGGCCCTCGGCTCCGGCGTACAGGTAGGCGGAGTCCTGGAGGTCGTCCGCGGCGTTCACGTCGGCGCCCGCCTCGATCAAGGCCGATGCGGCCGCGGTCGCCGTGCTCTTGGTGGCGGCGACCAGTGGTGTGCGCCCGTTGTCGCCACGCGTCTCCATATCGGCGCCGCGGGCGATCAGGTCGCGGACCCGGGCGGCATCGTCGGCGACGGCCGCGTCGTAGAGGTCGGCGTCCAGGGCGTGGTCGAGCTGCCTGGTCTGCGGGGTGGCAGCGGAAGTCGTGGCCGACGTCTCGGGCGTCGCCGAGGCGACGGCGGATTCCGGCGTGCCCGGGTCGGCGGAGCAGGCGCCGACGCCCACCGCGAGCACCGCGAGCGCGAGCACGGCCGCGCGGGGGCCACGAACTGCCGGGCGAGCCGGATTCATAGGTATCTCCTCTGGTCAGGTCATGCTCCACCGTGCCCACCCCGTCCCCCCACGTCCAGGACGCAGCGCCGATCGCCACCATCGACACCGTCTATGCGCAGCCGTCAGGACGCGATCCGGGGAACTGGGGCATCTCTGGTTTCGACGAAAAGTAGGCACCGCCCCGTTGATCGACGGTATCGCCGGGTACCCCCGAAATATGACTACTCACGAGAACCGCCAACTCGACGAGGTCATCGAGCGGTTGATCATCCGGTACCCGACCATCGCACCCGCTGAGCTCGCCGACATCGTGCACAACGTCTACGACGCGTTCGGGAAGGTGCACATCCGCAACTATGTTCCGTTGCTCGTCGAACACCATGTGCGAGAAGAACTCGGCAGTCCGACAGGTGAGATCCCACCCATCCCGCATTGACCGGGCGGGCGGCCCCGCTAGCGTTGACGTAGACCCACGCCAACCATGAGGAGGTCCGCATGCCAGACACCGTCCGCGGAGTCATCGCCCGCGCGAAGGATGCGCCGGTCGAAACCGTCGACATCGTGATTCCCGACCCGGGACCGCACGATGTCGTCGTCCGCGTCCAGGCCTGCGGGGTGTGCCACACCGACCTGCACTATCGCGACGGCGGCATCAACGACGAGTTCCCGTTCCTGCTCGGGCACGAAGCCGCCGGTGTGGTCGAGTCCGTCGGCGCGGCGGTGACCCATGTGGCCGCGGGCGATTTCGTCGTCCTCAACTGGCGCGCGGTGTGTGGCGAATGCCGAGCGTGTCGGCGCGGGCGCCCCTGGTACTGCTTCGACACCCACAACGCCAGCGTCCCGATGACGCTCACCGACGGCACCCCGCTCACCCCGGCCCTAGGCGTCGGCGCTTTCGCCGACAAGACCCTCGTGCACGAAAAGCAGTGCACCAAGGTCGATTCCGAGACCGATCCCGCCGTCGCCGGCCTGCTCGGCTGTGGCGTGATGGCCGGGATCGGCGCCGCCGTGAACACCGGCAACGTCTCGCGCGGGGACAGCGTCGCGGTGATCGGCTGCGGGGGCGTCGGTGACGCCGCCATCGCCGGTGCGCGCCTCGCCGGTGCGGGCACGATCATCGCGATCGATCGTGATCAGCAAAAACTGGACTGGGCCAAGGACTTCGGCGCCACCCACACCATCGACGCGACCAGCGAGGACGTGGTCGAGCGGATCAAGGAACTCACCGGCGGTTTCGGTGCCGATGTGGTGATCGACGCGGTCGGCCGCCCGGAGACCTGGCAGCAGGCGTTCTACGGGCGCGACCTGGCGGGCACGGTCGTTCTCGTCGGCGTCCCGACACCCGACATGACATTGGAGATGCCGCTGATCGACTTCTTCTCGCACGGCGGTGCGCTGAAATCCTCCTGGTACGGCGACTGCCTGCCCGAGCGCGACTTCCCGATGCTCATCGACCTCTACCGGCAGGGCCGACTGCCGCTGGACCGGTTCGTCACCGAGCGGATCGGCATCGACGGGGTCGAGCAGGCGTTCGCCGCGATGGCGCAGGGCCGGGTGCTGCGTTCGGTGGTGGTGTGGTGACTCGCATCGAAAGAGTCGTCACCTCGGGCACTTTCGCGCTCGACGGCGGCACCTGGGATGTCGACAACAATGTGTGGCTCATCGGTGACGACACCGAGGTGCTCGTCATCGACGCCGCCCACGACGCCGATGCCATCGCCGCCGCGGTCGGCGACCGGCACGTCACCGCGATCCTGTGCACACACGGCCACAACGACCACGTCACCGTCGCGCCAGAACTCGCGCAGCGCCTCGACGCCCCCGTCCTGCTGCATCCCGGCGACGAGCCCCTCTGGCGCATGACCCACCCGAGGGCCGACTACCACTCGCTGGCGGATACCACCCGGATCACGGTGGCGGGCACCGATATCGACATCCTGCACACCCCCGGCCACTCCCCCGGCTCGATCTCGCTGCACCTGCCCGACCTCGCGGCCCTGTTCACCGGTGACACCCTGTTCGCGGGAGGCCCGGGCGCCACCGGCCGCTCGTTCTCCGACTTCGACACGATCATCGACTCGATCCGAGACCGATTGCTCACGCTCCCCGAGGAGACCACGGTCCACACCGGTCACGGCGACACCACCACCATCGGCACGGAGCGTCCCGCGCTCGCGGACTGGATCGCCCGCGGCCACTGACCGCGTGCCCACCGCCGATCAGCGGTGGGCACGCAGGTAGGCGCGGTGCCGAGGGCGATGAACGATCCGTGAGCCTCAGTCGCGAAGATCGACGACGGACTCCTGGTAGGCCACTGCCGCCCGAGCGAAGTAGTCGAAGAGCACTTCGCGCTGCTCGGGGGTGTAGCTCGCGATGATCTCGCCGATCCGGCGCCGCGCCGGGGCGAGCACCTTGTCGAGCTCGGCGGGCTGGTCGATCGGCTCGACGATGACCTTGCGCCGGTCGCCGGGGTCGGCGCCGCGACGCACGTACCCCGCCTGTTCGAGGCGGTCGACCAGACGAGTGGTCGGACCGGTGGTGAGGCCGGTTCGAGTGCCGAGCTCACCCGGCGTCATCGCGCCGCTCAGCGCGAGGATGTTCAGCGCGTACAGGTCGGTCGCGTGCAGATCGACAGCCTTCGCACCTGCCTGGGCGTGCAGCACCACCGAACTCAGGTACCGGCGAAAGATCGCGCTCGGGTCGTCGTCAGGTACCGACATGCTCGCCACTCACTTCCTCCGCGCAGACACTTCGTCGCCAATGATAGATCGGAGTCCACTCCGTTGTGATCGCGCTGCGCGCAACCCGTGAATCCGGCATCTCCCTGCGCGATCGTGGAAGCATGACTTCCACCGCCGCGCCATCGACCACCGATTCCGAGCTGGACGCCATCTTCGCCCCGATCTTCGACCGGATAGCCGCGGGCGCGGTGGAACGGGAGGTCGATCGGCGGCTGCCGTTCGACGAGGTGGGCTGGTTGAAGGAGGCCAAGTTCGGGGCGTTGCGGGTGCCGGTCGAGTTCGGCGGGTACGGCGTGAGTGTGCGACAGCTGTTCCGGTTGCTCATCGACCTGGCGGCGGCCGAGTCGAATCTGCCGCAGGCACTGCGGGTGCACTGGTCGTTCGTCGAGGATCAGCTCCTGGCGCAGGCGGCGCCGGCGCGGGAGCGATGGTTGCGGGCGGTCGCGGCGGGGACCCTGGTCGGCAATGCGATCACCGAACCGGGGGTCGGCGCGGTCGACCGGTATCGCACCCGGCTGACCCGCGACGGTGACCGGCTGCTGCTCAACGGCGTGAAGTACTACAGCACCGGATCACTGTTCGCCGATCACATCCTCGTCGCGGCCGACAGTGACGGCGAGCGGCTCGGCGTGCTGGTCGACGCGGACGCCGAAGGTGTTGTGCAACACGATGACTGGGACGGCTTCGGGCAGCGGCTCACTGCGAGCGGCACCACCGAGTTCACCGATGTCGTGGTGGCCGAGGACCGCGTCCTCGGACCCGGCTACGGTGTCGCGGGGCCCACCTACGGCACCGCCTACCTGCAACTGGTGCAGCTGGCGGTGCTCGCGGGGATCGCCGCCCGCGCCGAACGCGACGCCAGGGAATGGGTGAGCGCGCGCACCCGCACCTACACCCATGCCGCCGCCGATCTGCCGCGCGAGGACCCCCTCGTCCAGCAGGTGATCGGCAAGCTGTCGGCGGCGGCGTTCACCGCGCGTGCGGCGGTACTCGCGGTGGCCGATGTGCTCGACCGGGTGCTCGACGCCGGGGCGACGGACGAGAAGGATCTCGTGGCCGCCGAATTGGCCGCCGCGCAAGCACAACTCGGGGTGATCGACATCGTGCTCGGCGCCACGACCCAATTGTTCGAGCTCGGCGGAGCCTCGATCGTGTCCGAACAGCTGCGCCTGGATCGCCATTGGCGCAACGCCCGCACCATCTCGGTGCACAATCCCGCCCTCTTCAAAGCTCGCGCGGTCGGCGACTACCTGCTCAACGGCACCGACCTGCCGTTCGGCTGGAGCGCGGGCGAGCGGAACACCGGCGCAACAGCTTCCGCGAGTCCGGAGCCCGAGGATGCGAGCACCGTGGCGGCACCGCGATGAGCAGGCCGATCCGGTTCAACGCCTTCGACATGAACTGCGTCGCCCACCAATCCCCGGGGCTGTGGCGTCATCCTGAGGACCAGTCGCACCGCTACACCGATATCGGCTACTGGACCGAGCTGGCGACACTGCTCGAACGCGGACGGTTCGACGGGATCTTCATCGCCGACGTCCTCGGCACCTACGACGTGTACGGCGGCAACGACATCGCCGCGCTGCGCCAGGGCGCGCAGACGCCGGTCGCCGATCCGCTGCTGCTGGTGTCGGCGATGGCGGCGGTGACCGAGCACCTCGGTTTCGGGATCACGACCGGCACCGGCTTCGAACACCCGTTTCCGTTCGCGCGCCGCCTGTCCACCCTCGACCACCTCACGAACGGGCGGCTCGGCTGGAACGTGGTGACCGGCTATCTGCCTTCCGCGGCAAGGAATTTCGGCGCCGAGGATCAACTCGACCACGACGAACGGTACAACCAGGCCGACGAATACCTCGAGGTGCTCTACAAGCTCTGGGAGGGTTCGTGGGAGGACGACGCGGTGGTGCGCGATGCCGAACGCGGCATCTACACCGATCCGTCGAAGGTGCACCACATCGGCCACCACGGCAAGCACTACACCGTGCCGGGGATCCACGTCTCCGAACCGTCGCCGCAGCGGACGCCGGTGATCTATCAGGCGGGCGCCTCCCCGCGCGGTGTGCGGTTCGCGGCCGAGAACGCCGAGGCGATCTTCATCGCCGGACCCTCCAAACGAATCCTGGCGCAAACAGTTTCGCGTGTCCGGGACGCGCTCGAGGCCGCAGGCCGTGACCGGTACGCGGCCAGGATCTACGCGCTGGCCACCATCATCACCGACGAGACCGACACCGCCGCACGGGCAAAGCGCGAGGAGTACCTGTCCTACGCGAGCATCGAAGGCGGACTGGTGTTCATGTCCGGCTGGATGGGAATCGACCTGTCGCAGTACGACCTCGACGACCCGATCGGCGATGTGCAGAGCAACGCCATCCAGTCCGCGGTCGCGGCGTTCCAGGAATTCGACGACGACGGCCGCGAATGGACGGTGCGCGATATCGGCCGCTGGGCGGGCATCGGCGGCATGGGCCCGGTGTTCACCGGCTCCGGCGAAACAGTCGCCGACCTGTTGCAGGAGTGGGTCGCCGACACCGACCTGGACGGATTCAACCTCGCCTACGCGATCACGCCGGGGACATTCGAAGACATTGTGCGCCACGTTGTTCCGGTCTTGACCGAGCGCGGCGTCTACCGGACCGACTACGAGCCGGGCACCTTGCGCAATGCCCTGTTCGGTGCCGGTGATCGGCTCCCGCCCGAGCATCGCGGCGCCGGGTATCGCGTCGGCGGTCCGCGGTCCACCGTGTTGCCACCCAAGCAGTCGCGTCCCGAACCGGTGGAGGCACTCGCCCGTCCGTAGCGTGGCGTGTATCGCCGATCGGCGCCAGGACGTACTCGGCCTGGCGCCGATCGGCGTGCCCACATAGCTATATCCGCTGGGGTGCAAGGTATTCGGATCGATTCCCGCTGATCGCAACACTCATCATCGGGCGAAGGTGAGCGCACCATTCCGGTATGACATCGCAGACACCCGTTTCCCGTTCCCCTCGTTCGGCCGCGGTAATCGGCGCCGGCCAAACCGGCGTCACTGCGGCGCTAGGTCTTCTCGACGCCGGTTTCACCGTGACCCTCTACAGCGACCGAGATCAACGCTCACTCCGTGACGACGTCCCCGCCACCGGCACCGCCCTCGAATTCGGCGAGACCCAGCAGGCCGAGGCGGCGCTCGGGCTCGACAGCTACACCGGGCGCGCGCCCCGCCACACCGGGCTCAGCGTGCGGATCGCCGGACCCGAGAACGCCGAACTGATCGCCTTCGACGGCACCTTCGACGGTTATGTCGGCGTCGCCGTCGACACCCGGCTCAAGGCCGATGAGCGCCTCACGGCCTTCCTCGAACGCGGCGGCGATTTCGTCGTCGAACCGGTCACCCCTGAATCCCTCGACGCCATCGCCGCCGCCAACGACCTCACCCTGGTCGCCACCGGCCGCGGCGGGCTGGCCGACCTGTTCCCGATCGACGAGGAACGCACTGTCTACGACAAGCCGCAGCGCTCGCTGCTCACGGTCACCGTGACCGGCCTGGACTTCGACCCTGGCGTCTTCGCGCACCGCAGCCCGGCAGGCGGGGCGCACAGCCTGTTCTCCATTCTCGCCGAGCAGGGCGAGGCGTGGTGGGGTCCGTACCTGCACAAGGACGCGGGTCCGAGCTGGGCGTTCCTGGGCTGGGCCCGACCCGGCAGCGACTGGGAAACCCGTTTCGCCGCAGCCGATTCCGCCGAATCGGCGTTGCAGATCGTGAAGGATCTCTACCGCGACTACATCGACTGGGACCTGCCGGAAGTGCAGGCCACCCAGGTGATTGCCGAGGACCCGCACTCCTGGCTCAAGGGCGCGGTCCGGCCGGTCGTGCGGGCCGGGGTGGGACACACCGCGGGCGGCCATCCGGTCGCCGCCCTCGGTGACACCGCGGTCGCCTACGACCCGGTCGCGGGCCAAGGCGCGCAGAGCGGGCTGATCCAGGCGCAGCGCCTGGTCGCGGCCGCCGCCGTACACGACGGACCGTTCGACGAACAGTGGATCACCGACCAGTACGCCACGTTCCTCGCTGCCCGCAGCGACGCCGCCGCCAAGGTGACCCGCCTGTTCCTCAGCGACCCCGAATTCGGCGACATCGGCGGCCAGTTCTTCGCCACGGCCGCCGTGAACCCGAAGTTCGCTTCGGCATTGGTCGGCCTGCTGCACCGTCCGCAGCCGTTCCTGCCGATCGACTCCCCCACCGACGCCGCCGCCTACATCACCGAGGTCACCGGCACGGACGCGGCCGAATTGCTGGCGGAGTTCGCCCCCGCGGGCCGCTTCGAACGCTCGACGTTCGCCCCGGCCGCCGTCGGGTAAGAGGTGGATCCGGGCGGCCGCAGACACCTGCGGCCGCCCGCTGCGGTTCGTCCCGCCGGCTATACCGAAGCCCCGGGGCCGGTGCACTCCCAGGCCGCCTCGATCATCCGGAAGATCTCGTCCACCGCGGCTTCCGGATCGGCGGCCTCCCGGCCCAGCGAGTAGGCGTCGATCACGAACCTCGCGATCGCCGCGCTCTCCGTCGTGGTCCGCGCCAACGCGGGATCGGCGGCGACGGCCGCTGCCAGCGCCTGCGCATGGCGCACCCGCATCGACTCCCCGTACCTGCGCAACGCGGGGGATTCGTCGATCATGTGCCAGATCGGGGCGGCGCCGTCCGCCGAGCAATGTCGCACCATGGCATGGATTTCGCGCCGCAGCGCGGGAATGAGCGGTTCGTTGGCCGCCCGGTCGGTGACCGCCCGCACGAGTCCCTGTTCGAAGTCCTCATCCCGCTCGAACACCAGGGCCTCTTTGGCGGCGAAGTGGGCGAACAGTGTCGTGACGGCAACGTCGGCCTCAGCGGCGACTTCGCGGATGCCCACCTCGTCGTACCCGCGTTCCAGGAAGAGCCGCAGGGCGGTATCGGCGATCTTCTGGCGGGTCGCGGCCTTCTTGCGCTCACGACGTCCGGTCGGCAGGGTCATGCCAGGAGGCTACCAGTTAGGAATCTGTATCAGTTATGAATTCATACCTGTTTCAAAACACTAACCGTTAGTGTTACGTTCGAGGCATGAGGAAAGTGAGCTTCGCCGAGTTCGGCGGTCCCGACGTCCTGCAACTCATCGATGCCGAGGAGCCCCACGCGGGCCCCGGCCGGATTCGCATCGCGGTGCGCGCGGCGGGCGTCAACCCTGTCGACTGGCGGCTGCGCGAAGGCCAGATCCTCGGGGCGCATCCGATCGCCTTGCCCGCCGGTGTCGGGCTGGACGCGGCCGGGGTGGTGGACGAGGTCGGCGCGGGCGTCGACGGAGTCGAGGTCGGCGACCCGGTGTTCGGCGAAGGCTCGAGCACCTATGCCGAGTTCGCCTTGCTGACGGCCTGGGCCCGCATGCCGGCGGGCCTGACGTTCGAGGAAGCCGCTGGGTATCCCTCCGTGGTGGAGACCGCGCTGCGCGTCATCGGCGAGGTCGGTGTGCGGGCCGGGCAGACACTGCTGGTCAGCGGCGCGTCGGGGGGTGTCGGATCGGCGGTGCTGCAGATCGCGCGCGAGCGTGGCATCACGGTGATCGGCACCGCGGGGGCCGCGAACCAGGACTATCTCCGGAGCCTCGGCGCCCTCCCCACGACGTACGGCGAGGGGTGGGTCGAGCGGGTGCGCCGGTTCGGGCCGGTCGACGCGGCCCTCGATCTGGCGGGCTCGGGGGTGATCGGCGAGCTCGTCGAGCTGACCGGGGATCCACAGCGGGTGCTCACCATCGCCGATCTCGGTGCACCCGCCCTCGGGGTCCGATTCTCCGGCGTGGCGGGGAGCGTGCCGGATGCGCTCGCCGAGGCCGCCGCCCTCATCTCGCAGGGCACACTGCGTATCCCGGTCGAGAAGTCGTACTCGCTGTCCGACGCCGCCGCGGCGCACGTCGACAGCCAGGCCGGTCACTCACGCGGACGCCGGGTCATCGTCATCTGAGTCGTGCGCGCGATCGCGGCGAGGCCACGGCGGCCCACACCCAGGGGTGGACAGCGGCCACCCCCGGGTTCGCCGGGTGATACCTGCGGGCACTATCCGGACCGGCACAGAGAGCGGATAGTCATAGTCAGTCCCTATGACTTTCTCCCCGGTGAAGGAAAGGCCACATGCAGCCCAGCTACGTGCACCACGTCAGGCAGCAGGTTCGCGTCTACGGCGAGACCCGCTCCTACATCTACCTGCGTGAGGCGGGGCGCGAGCTCGTCGAGGAGGTCGTCACCTACCGCGATCTCGATCACGATGCCAGGGCGCTCGCCGCGTGGCTGGCCGATCGCCCGGAATCGACCGAACCCGTCGTTCTGCTCTACCACGACGGCATGGCTTTCCTGCGGGCCTTCCTCGGCTGCCTCTACGCGGGCGTCATCGCGGTGCCCGCGCCCCTGCCGCACGACGAGCGCAGCACGCGGCGCGTAGCGGGCATCATCGCCGACTCCGGCGCCCGCCTGGTTCTGACCACCGCCAACTTCCAGCCGATGGTCGCCGCGGCCACCACCGCGGCCGTGGTGGCCACCGACGAACAGCTCGGTGACCCCGACGCGTGGCGCCTGCCCGACATCGACACCGGGACCATCGCGTTCCTGCAGTACACGTCCGGCTCGACCGGCACACCGAAGGGTGTCGTCGTCACCCACGGCAACCTCCTGCACAACGAAGCCGCGATCGCCGCCGCGATCGGGAGCGACGACACCTCGACCGGCGTCACCTGGATCCCGCAATTTCACGACATGGGCCTGATCGGCTCGCTGCTCGCCTCGATCTACGCCGGCGCGAACCTGGTGTTCATGTCGCCCACCACCTTCCTCAAACGCCCCGTGCGCTGGCTACAGGCGATCGACAAGTACCGCGCCACCTGCACCGCCGCCCCGAACTTCGCCTATGAACTGATCGCCAAGCGCGTCACCGACGAACAATTGGCCACCCTCGACCTGTCCTCCCTCGAGGTGGCGTTGTGCGGCGCCGAGCCGGTCCGCGAACGCACCATCACCGCGATGCGCGAACGGTTCGCACCCGCGGGGTGGCGACCGACCGCACTGCTGCCCGCCTACGGCCTGGCCGAGGCGACGCTGCTCGTCACCTCCGGGCCGGTCGATGCACAGCCCGTCGTCACCGAAGGGCCCGACAGCATGCTGGTCGGTTGCGGACAACCGGCGCGCGGTCTCACCGTCCGCATCGTCGACCCGCACACCGGGCAGCAGGTCACCGACGACACCGTCGGCGAGATCTGGGTTCGCGGCGACAGCGTGGCAGCCGGCTATTGGAATCGGCCCGAGGAGACCCGGCACACCTTCGACGCGCATCTCGGCGACGAAGGGCCCTTCCTGCGCACCGGCGACCTCGGAATGTTGCGCGACGGCGAACTGTTCGTCACCGGGCGGCTCAAGGACCTGCTGATCATCAACGGCCGAAACCTCTACCCGCAGGATGTCGAGGAACTGGTGGAGGCGTTGCATCCCGCGCTCACCACCGGCGTGGCCGTCTCCGTCGAAGCAGGCGCCCGGGAACGGCTCGTCGTCGTGCAGGGCATCAAGACAGCGCTGCTGCGCGGTACCACCCTCGCCGAGCTGACCTCGACGATCAAGATCGCGGTCGCCCGCGGTTTCGATGTCCCCGCACCGAGCGTCGTCCTCATCGAGAGCCGCTCCGTGCACCGCACCACCAGCGGCAAAGTCCAACGGGCCTCGATGCGCGAGGCCTTCGTCGACAACAGCATCTCGACCGTCCTGCACGAAGACCTCGAACCGGCCCTGAGCCGATCCTCGACCGCGACCCACTGAGGAGCCGAAACATGTTCGCCACCATCACCACTCACTCCACGACAACCCAGGACTGGCTCATCGAGCGCGTCGCCGACTACACCGAACGCGCACCGCACCAGGTGGACCCGACGATCCCGCTCGCCGAACTCGGCATGGACTCGGTGTCGGCAGTGGCCCTGTGCGGCGAGATCGAAGACCGGTGGATGCTCGACATCGACCCGACCCTGGTCTTCGAATACCCCACCATCGCGGCCATCGCCACCTACCTCACCGCCGAAATCGCCGTCGCGGCATGACCGATATCGCTGTCGTCGGCCTCGACTGCCGTTTCCCGCACGCCGCCGACCCGGCGCGGTTGTGGCAGTTGCTGATCGACGGCCGCGACGCGATCTCCGAAGTCCCGTCGAGCCGCTGGAACGCCGACGACTTCCACGACCCGGCCGGCGCACCCGGCACCATCAACACCCGCAGCGGCGGATTCATCGACGACGCCGACGCGTTCGACGCCGAATTCTTCGGCATCACCGCGCACGAGGCCGAATCGATGGACCCGCAACAACGACTGCTGTTGCAGGCCACCTGGCGAGCCTTCGAGGACGCCGCGCTCGACCCCCGGGCGCAGGCAGGCTCACGGACCGGGGTCTATGTCGGCGTGATGGCCAACGAGTGGGCCAATCTGCAGATGAGCGACTACGCCGCGATCACGCCGCAGCACGGATCCGGCAACGGATACTTCATGACCGCGAACCGTCTGTCCTACCAGTTCGACCTCGAAGGGCCGAGCATCGCGGTCGACACGGCATGCTCGTCGTCGCTGGTCGCGGTCCACCTCGCGTGCAATGCCTTGGCAGCAGGCGATTGCGACCAAGCCGTCGCGGGGGGCGTCAATCTCGTGCTGACCCCGGCCGTCGGCGTGTTCTACACCCAGGCGGGTCTGTCGGCGCCGGACGCGCGGTGTAAACCGTTCAGCGGCAACGCCGACGGGATCGTGCGCGGTGAAGGCGTGGCAGTGCTCGTCCTGCGCCGCCTGGCGGATGCCGAGGCCGCGGGGCTGCCGATCTACGCGGTGATCAAAGGCAGCGCCGTCAACTCCGACGGGCGCAGCAACGGCATCACCGCGCCGAACCGATGGGCGCAACAGAAGGTGATCGGCGAAGCCTACCGGCGAGCGGGCGTACGACCCGACGACATCGACTTCATCGAGGCACACGGCACCGGAACGGTTCTCGGCGACATGATCGAGGTCAAGGCGCTCGGCAAGCTGCACGGGAGCAACCGGGCGCGGCCCTGCGGGATCGGGTCGATCAAGGGCAACCTCGGCCACACCGAGGGGGCCGCGGGCGTGGCCGGGCTCATCAAAGCCGTCCTCAGCCTGCACCACGGGGTGGTCCCGCCGTCCAGGTTCGCCGACCAGGAGAATCCGCGCCTGCAGATGGCCCGGCACGGCCTGCGCCTGCTCGACGATCCGATGCCGCTCGACGGACCCGCGCACGGTGGGGTGAGCAGCTTCGGGCTCGGCGGTACGAATGTGCACATGGTGTTGGCGAGCGCCACCGCATCGCCCGTGACTTCCCAGGTTCCCGCCGCGTCGGCAGTATCCGGGGCACCTGGAACAGCCGGAGCGAGGGTGATCACCCTCTCGTCGGACAGCGAGGATGGACTGCGGCGCAACGCGATCCGGATGTCGGAGGCGTTGACATCGGTCACGGAGGACCACTTCGCCCAGTTCTGCTGGACGAGCAATCAGGTCAAGTCGTCGGGTCGGCACCGGCTCGCCGTCATCGCCCACCACCGCGACGAGGCAATCGCGCAGTTGCATCCCGTTGACGGCACAGGCGACGACGTGAGCCGGCGGCACGGTCTCGCGCAGCCGGTGCGCGCCGGCTGGATGTTCACCGGTCAGGGCTCGCAATTCCCCGGTATGGGGCGAGCTCTGCACGAGACGAGCCCGGGGTTCCGGCGAGCACTCGAACTCGTCGACACCGCCATGGC
Organism: Nocardia sp. NPDC055165; assembly: GCF_053606985.1. Lineage (NCBI taxonomy): Bacteria > Bacillati > Actinomycetota > Actinomycetes > Mycobacteriales > Nocardiaceae > Nocardia > Nocardia sp. NPDC055165. The sequence goes on along the minus strand of NZ_JBSGSS010000013.1, from coordinate 190,941 downwards.
CGCCCACCTCCGCCGATCGATCCGAGACCTGCTGCTCGACGAACACGCCGACCTCGATCCCACCGCCCTCGCGCAACCGGCGATCTTCGCCATGGAATACGCCATCGCCAAGACGCTCGCCGACCTCGGCATCCGACCGGCCTGGCTGATCGGGCACAGCATCGGCGAATTCGCGGCCGCGGCGGTGGCGGGTGTCTTCGATCTCGACGACGCCTGCAAGCTGGTCACCGCGCGGGGACGGCTGATGCAACGACTGCCGGCCGGTGGCGCGATGCTGGCCGCACGCGCCGCCACCGAGCAGATCGCCGACCTGCTCACCGACGAACCCGCCGTGGTGGTCGCCGCCGTCAACGGCCCGGAGGATCTCGTCCTCTCCGGCGACGCCGAGGCGCTGCACCGTATCGCCTCGGCGCTGCGCACCCGGTCGGTGATCGCGAAACCGCTCACCGTGTCGCACGCGTTCCACAGTCCGCTGATGGCGCCGATGCTCGCCGAGTTCGACACCATCGCCAATACCTGCTCCTACCGCGCCGCCGCACTGCCTATCTACTCGACCGTGCACGGCAGGCTGCTCGATCCCGAGGAGGTGATGGACGCCGAATACTGGACCGAACACGTCCGCGCCACAGTCCGTTTCGGCGACGCCGTCCACGCCGCGCTCGGCACCGACCCGACGCACCTCGTCGAGGTCGGCCCCCGGCGCGTACTCACCGCGGCGGTGCGCAGGATCGATCCCGGGCTCGGTGCACGCTGCCTGTCCCCGAGTCCCGGCCCCGGCGCGACCGGCGACGACCTCGCCGCCACCGTCGCCGCGCTCTACCGTGACGGTCTCGACCCCGTGTGGAACGAACTCTACGAACCCGCGCAGCGCGTCCGTCACCGCCTGCCGGTGTACGAGTTCTCTGGCGCGCACCGGTTCTGGGTGGAGCCACCCACTGTCGGCGCATCGGCACCCACACCCCACTCCGCACCTACCGAGGAAACGACGATGGACTCACTGATCGCGCTCTTCCGTGAACAGAACGCGGTACTGGCGGGCCTGCTGGCGGCGCCCGGCCAGGCACCCGGCGCACCCCTCGACACCGGCTCCGGCTCCGTGCGAAACGATCACGCCCCGGACGCCGCCGCGATCGTCCGCGCGGAGGTGGCCAGGGTGAGCGGATTTCCCGCCGACCGGCTGGCGGACAGCCGAACACTCGGCGACAGCCTGGGCTTCGACTCGCTCATGCTCACCGACCTGTTCACCGGTCTGACCCGCAAGATCCCCGGCACGACCGTCGACCCGGCCCTGGTCACGGGGACAACGACGCTCGGCGATGTCATCGCCCACTTCACCGGTCGACGACCCGATTCCCCTGCCGCGCCGAACACGTCGGTCGAGACATCCGAAACCACCTCCACCGCAGCCGAAGCCAGGCAGGCAGACGTCGCCCCCGAGTACAGGGTCTCCGACTTCGCCGAGGTGCGAGCCATCACCGATCGGCTCGCGGGCGGCGAAGCAATGGGCCTGGCCAACCCCTACTTCCTGATCAACGACGGCGTCACCCGAGACACCTCGTTCATCGGTGGCACCCAGGTGGTCAACTTCTCCAGCTACAACTATCTGGGGATGTCGGGTCACCCCGCCGTCGTCGCCGCCGTGCAAGACGCCGTGGCCCGCTACGGCAGTTCGGTCTCGGCCAGCCGACTGCTCTCCGGCGAGAAGCCGATCCATCGCGAACTCGAGGCCGAACTGGCCGCCCTGCTCGGTACCGAGGACGCGATCGCACTGGTGGGCGGTCATTCGACGAACGTGACGATCATCGGCCATCTGGTCGGCCCCGAGGATCTGGTGATCCACGACAGCCTGGCGCACGACTCCATCCTGCAGGGCTGCCGACTGTCCGGCGCCACCCGCAGACCGTTCCCGCACAACGACCACGCCGCCCTCGACGCGTTGCTGACCGAGATCCGGCACCAATACCGCCGGGTCCTCATCCTCATCGAAGGCGTCTACAGCCAGGACGGTGACATCCCCGATCTGCCCGCGATCATCGAGATCAAGAAGAAGCACCGGGCCCTGCTGATGATCGACGAGGCGCACAGCGTCGGCGTACTCGGCGAGAACGGCGGCGGCATCGGCGAATACTTCGATGTCGACCGCCGTGATGTCGAGCTGTGGTCCGGCACGATGTCGAAGGCGCTCGCGGGCTGCGGTGGCTATGTGGCAGGCAGCGCGGAGCTGGTCCAATTCCTGAAATACACCACTCCGGGCTTCGTCTACAGCGTCGGCATGACACCGATGAACGCGGCCGCGTCCTTGGCCGCGATGCGGTTGTTGCGGACCGACCACACGCCGCTCGACCGCCTTCGACACAATGCCGAACTGTTCCTTCGCCTCGCCCGCGAGGCGGGTATCAACACCGGCGACAGCCACAACACTCCGATCATCCCGTGCATCGTCGGCGACTCGATGAAGACGCTGAAACTGTCCACCGCGCTGCTGCATCGCGCGATCAACGTCAACCCGATCATCTATCCCGCCGTGCCGGAAGACCTGGCCCGGCTCCGCTTCTTCGTCACCTCCTGCCACACCGAAGACCAGATCCGCGACACCGTCGCCGCCCTCGCCGAAGAACTCGCCCGGATTTCCGCCGACGACCTCGTCGACCACTAGCCCTGGCGGTCAGCCGGCCCAGTCGACCCCCTCTCGCCCCGCCACCGACGCACCGGGCCACTGTCGCGAGGAGTCATCCTTTTCGGGTGAGCCGAGCTCACGGCCGATGTGTGACCATCGGCGAATGCCCGCCCGGACAGCACGCCCACGCCGCCTGCGAGCCGGTCTGGCCCAGCTCGCCTTCATGCTCGCCGGGCTCGGCGCGGGCCTGGCCGCCCCGAAGATCGCCTGGGGACCACGCGCGCCGAGCGCCCCGGTGACCGACGCGCTGCTCTCGATCGGAATCGGCCTGCTCGGTGCGGTGGCCTTGATCTTCTCGCTGCTTTTCCTGGTGGTGCAATGGGTGATGTCCACGTTCACGCCACGGTTGATGCTGTTCCGCGACGACCCCTTCATCTGGCGGACCTTCGGGTTCGCCCTCGGGTTGGTCGTGTTCTGTGTGACCGCGGCCCTCGCCATCGGCAGAAGTCCCGAGGTTTCGGCGGTCGTGCCGGTCCTCGCGATGCTGGCGCTGTTCGTGCTGCTCGTGCTGTTGCGGGCATTGCTGTTGCGGGCCTTCGCCGCCATTCAGTTGGTGCCCGCGCTCAGTACGATCGCCGATCACGGGCGGACGGTGCTCACCGCCCTGTACGCCGCACCCCGCCTCGACTCGCCACAGCTGCCGCCCGTGCGGACGACGGTTGTCTGGAAGCAGCCGCCCGCAGTGCTGCAACGGGTCGAGACGGCCGACCTGATCGACGCCGCGACGGCCGCGAACGTGACCATCGTCTTACGTGAGAATCCTGGCGCCACACTGCATCACGGCTGTCACGTGGCAGATGTGCACGGCGGCGAACTGCCGGAAGACGCTGTGCTGGGCGGTCTCGTCGTCGGCACCGAACGAACCTTCGAGCAGGACCCGCTGCTCGCGCTTCGGCTGCTGGCCGATATCGCGCTGCGCGCGTTGTCCAGCGCGGTGAACGATCCGGCGACAGCCGTACAGGCCATCGACGAGTTGGAGGATCTTCTCGGATGGGTGGCCGAGACACGTCTCGAACCGCTGCGGGTCACCGACAACGCCGGTGTCGACAGGCTGGTCGTTCATCTGCCGGGATGGGAGGAATTCGTCCGGACCGGGGTCGACGACATCGCCTTCGCCGCCCGCTCACCGATGGTCGTCACAGGTCTGCGAGACTCCCTGCGTCGAGTACGCGACCGGGCGACCCCCGAGCATGTCGAACTGCTCGACAGGTGGCTGGCCCGGCTCGACGACCAGCTGGCCCAGCTATGAGCTCGGACGAGCCCAGCGCGCCGTCTGCCACAGTCGTACCCAGTCGAAGGCCGCGGCGGCGGGACGAACCCCCGGTCTGGTTCTGGGTACCAGCACGCGCAGCGCCCCCGGCTGGATGGTGCACCGGACGGGTGTAGCGAGCAACAGGGATTCGCCGTCTATGCCTGCCGGGATCTCGGGGGCGTCGGCGTCGACGATCAACTCGATCGCTGTCTCCTGCGACAGGCCGCGAAGACGGGTTCGGCGCAGCAGACCGACCGCTTCCCTGGTGCTGGTGACCGACAGCGTGACCGCGCCGAGAACACCGCGATCGAGGCGAATACGACGGCTCAGGCCCGCTAGATCATTGCTGCCGTACGGGTTGTTGCTCACCAGGATCGCCTGTGGTCCCGCCACCGCCATCGCACCGATCCGGGCGACCAGTTTCGGGCCGCTGTGTCCAGTGAGCAGGTCGGGAAGCAGCGCCAGCACCGTCGCGGTCTTGTCGTCGCGATATTCCGGACTGCGCACGATCTCCGCGTAGACCCCGAACGAGGCGTTGTTGACGAAGGGCCGTCCGTTCACGGTGCCCAGATCGACGCGCAACTCCACACCGTCGCGCAGGGCGTCGAGTGACCGGGTGGGATCCGCGCGATCGAGCCCGAGATCCATGGCGAAGTGATTGCGGGTGCCGGCGCTGATCACCAGGAACGGCAGATCGTGTTCGACCGCCACAGCCGCGACGAGGGCCTGGGTCCCGTCGCCGCCGGCGACCCCGAGCAGATCGGCGCCCTCCGCGACTGCCTGGTGAGCCAGTGCGGTGACGTCGATTTCCTCGGGTCCTTCGAGCAACGCCACGCGGGCACCGAGTTCTTCGGCTTTGCGCACCAGGTCGAACTTCGTCACCTTCCCGCCACCGGAGCGCGGATTCATGATCAGGAAGGGGCGCTGCGGAGGTGGGACCGGAAATTCGGGCATCTTCGCGTCCGAACCGCTGCCGCGCAGGGCGGCGCGGGCGGCGCCGAGGGTCACCAGCGCGAGCGCACCCCACACCAGGACCACCCACAGCAGATTCGCCCGCACGAATGACACCACCACGACGACCGGCGCGAGCAGCGCCACCCCCAGTGCGATCCACCGCAGGATGCCGAACCGGGTGATGAACGAGTAGAGCGCCGCCACAGCGACCACGACGCCGCCGGTGCCGACGATCAGCAACGCCAACGCGCCGAACACCCCGGCGGCGAGCACGGGCACCACCACAGCCGCGGCAGCGGCGACGAACGCCAGTCGCGCCCACCAGCGTCGAGCGCGGCTACCGGCGGTGTCCGGCGAGTTCATGGAGGCGGTTCACTTGGCGGTGGTCTTGCGCGACCGGGGACGGCGCACCGCCTTGGCCGGTGCCGGTTTCGACGCCGATTTCGTGGCCGGTCTCGGTTTCGGCGCCGGTTTCGGAGCCGGGGCCGGGGCCGGTTTCGCGTCGGACCTCGTCTCGGCGGCGGGATCGTCGTGCCACTTGATCTCGATTTCGATTTCGGTCTCGTCGCCGTCGACTTCGATCTCGAATTCCCACTGGAGGCGGTCGGCGACGACGATCTCGATCGAGTCGTCACCGGTCTTCAGTTCCACTTCGGAGCCGTGGGCGAGGGCCCGTCCGATCATGATGAGCCGCTCGCCTACCTCTGTGCGGGAGAGCTCTGTTTTCCTCTTGATCTCCAACTTCGGCACGGCAACTCCTGACTGGATTCAGCGTGGACGTTCCTCCACCGTAGCCACGGCGGCGAGCTGGACGGATCACCCTTTTCGGATGAGCTGCACCTGCCGCCGGGCTTTCGAAACCCCAGCTCAGCCTGCACGGTCCAGGCGGGAGATGCAGTAGCCGTTCGCGGCGTGCTCGAGGGTGAGCTCGACCGCTGATGTCGCACCGTCCGCACTGCTCACCGGCGCGTTGATGGTGACGACGGTGCCTGTCGAGCTACGGACCGTGAGTGCCTTGTCCTCGAATCGCCGCACCCCGGACAGGGCGGTGCCCGGCTGGGTGCCGTTGCACAGCAGTGGGTAGTCCGGTTCCACGTCGGCCGGGTTCACGGGGTCGCCGACCACCCGGCTCAGATAGCGCTCGACGGTGTAGCGAGCCTGCTCCTCGGTGAGCCCGGTCGACGATCGGTCACTGACGATCGGGCAGCCGTACACGGACCGTAACTCGCTGGGGCGCAGGCTGACCTGTAGCGCGTTGTTCTGCCAATACGGTCCGAACTGGCCCAGGCTGCCGGGTCGGCGCACCGCATCGGCGATCTGCTCGACATCGCCGTACATCCCGGGGATCTCGGCGGGCGACTGGGTCCAGCACTTGCGGATCAGGGCGCTCATGTCACCGGCGAGGACATCGTCGAGCCAGGGGCGCAGGACCGCCGCCGCCTTCGGGCTGTTCGGGACGGCGCCGATCCGCGCGGTCTGCGTCGTGGCAGGCGCGTCCGAAGCACCCCTGTTCGCGGCGGTCAGCACGGCGAACGCGGTCACCGCGGCCACCACCGCCGCGCCACCGACACCGAGCAGGACTTTCCTGGTCAGCGACCTGCCAGGAGCCTGCGGCGTATCCCGCTGCAGCACAGCGGTCTCCCCCACCACCGGCGCGCCGGTGAGAGCCGAAATCGCCGCGTCGGCGAGCTCACCGCAGCTGGCGTATCGGTCGTCCGGATTCTTCGCCATCGCCCGCGCGATCACCCCGTCCAGGGCAGGCGGCAGCCCCGGATGTCCGGCCGACGGACGCGGCGGCGGCTCGATCAGATGCGCGCTGATCAACGCCGCCGGACTCTCCCGCTGGAACGGCACGAACCCGGTGAGCAGCTCGTAGAGGGTGCCGCCGAGGGCGTACACGTCGGTGCGCACATCCAGCGGTTGCCCCTCGAGCTGTTCGGGCGCCGCGTACGCGAGCGTGCCGAGCACCGATCCCGCGGAGGTGAGACTCGTCGTCTCCCCCATGCTCCGAGCGATCCCGAAGTCGGTGACCATCACCTCGTCGGTGCCGTCGTCGGCACGGGCGATCAGCAGGTTCGCCGGTTTGATGTCGCGATGCAGCAAGCCTTGCCGATGCGCGTAGTCCAGTCCCTTCGCCGCCTCGGCGACAATGCGTACCGCCCGCTGGGGCGTGAGCACCGACAGCCCCTGGCGCAGCAGCTGTGCCGCGTCGAGCCCGTCCACGAACTGCATCGCGATCCACAACCGATCGCCGTCGACGCCCCGATCGAAGATCTGCACGACATTCGGATGACGCAGCCGCGCGGCCAGATCGGCCTCACGCTCGAATCGGGCCCGAAACGTCGGCTCCACCGCGAGCCGCCCATCGAGCACCTTCACGGCGTCGCGGCGCGGCAGCCGAGGATGCTGGGCCAGATACACCGTCCCCATTCCCCCGCCACCGAGCCTGCGCTCGATGCGGTATCCCGCAAGGATCGCCTCCGGCCCGAACTCCATCACCACTCCTTCGCACGACCACCCACGTGACTGCGCTCAGGTTATCCGGCACGGGCCACCCCTGCCGCAACTCGGATTCGGCTGCACGGGTTCAGGTCTCCGCGCGCTCGCCCCATTTCGCCATCCAGCTCGCGTTCTCAAGCGAGATGGTGTTCTCGCAGTCCGTGACGAATTCCGCCCACGGCACCCGATCGGTGGGTGATCCGTCGGCGCGCCACCGATCGAGCCGCCGTCGCAGGCGATCCGCGGTGGCGAGATAGGTCATCACCAGGAAGTCGTACCGCTTGCCCGCGAGGTAGGCCAGCAACGATCCGCTCAGCGTGGTCATGACCGCGACCCACGGAGCGATCCGGCCCGACGATTCCGCGCCGACGCCGGTGTTGATCGCGGCGACGATCGTGGCCGCGAGGCCGAGTCCGACGGCCGCGCGGCGCAACCTGGTCGCGCGGGCGCCGTAGCAGCGGGCCGTCGGCAGGTAGTAGTCATCGATCTGGGCCCGTACCCGATCGCGGACGTACTCGTCGGGCCGCATCGATCGCGGCGCCTGGACGGCGTCGTCGCCGGGCGCGAGCAGCGGCAGCAGGTCCTCGGCGGCGTGCTCGATGCCCTCGATCTCGGTCAGCAATCGCTCGGTCTGTTGCGCGTCGCCGATGGCGCGGAAGGTGAGAATTCTCTGCTTGATGCCTTCGGAGACGGCCCGTGCCCGGGTCCAGCGGCGGGTCGATTCCGCGGTGAGGTACTGGGCGGTGAGGAACGTCGCCACCGCCAGCGCCACCGCACCCGACAGCGCCACGACGCGGGTCGTGGTGCCGGCCGAGCGCAGGATCGTCGTGGTCGAGGCCGTGGCGATCGCACCCCAGCTGCCGAGGAACAGGACGGTGAGCCGCACTCGATCCAACCGGCGCTTCATCCGGGTAGCGGTGGCCGACCAGCGAGTTCGGCGCTGCCAGAGAGTGTTCAGGAGATCGTCGTCGGACATCGGCTACTCCTCCTCGCCGGCGATCGGAAGTCCCGGGCACAGCTCGATGTAGCCGATCTCCGAGGAGACCCGGCCCCGCCACATCTCCCGGCTCATGTTGTGCGTCATCTTGGCGCACAGTTGCTCGGGCGAGGCGGTCGGCACGGGCCACATCCGGATGGTCTCGTCGATGCTCGCCGAGATGATCCCCGAACCGTCGGGCAGGAAATCGACAGCGGTGACGAGAGCGCCGTGACCGACCAGGGCCGGTCCGATCTGGCGGTGCGTTCCCACATCCCACAGCCGCAACACGTTGTCGGTACCGACGGTGACCAGTGTGCGGCCGTCCCGAGAGAATTGGACTCTGGTGGCGGGGCCGTCCTGCACCATGGGTTCGCCGATTTCCCGGCCGGTATCGGTGTTCCAGATGCGAATCGTCTTGTCTTCGTAACCGACGGCGAGCAGTCGGCCGTCCGGGCTGAAGCTGGTGCTCTTGACCCACCCGTCCCCGACCATCGGGTCGCCGACCGGATTGCCGGTGTCGGCGTCCCACAACCGGACCGCGTAGTCGGTGGCGCCGGTGGCGACGCGCCGTCCGGCGTCGTCGATCGACACCATCTGCACGAAACCGTCGTCGTGGCGCAGTTCCGGTCCGACCGGCCGCATACTCGCCATGTCTCGAATCTGTGCCTTTCCGTCGCCGGCGATCACGATCCTGCGCCGACCAGGGTCGTGTACGAAAACAGCCGTTTCGGGCGGCAGCGGGATCGGCGGCCCGACCGCAGCGCCCGATGCGGCATCCCAGAACCGAATTTCGGTCCAGGTGAGGGATTCGGGGCTGAACCCGGCGGCCTCCAGCTGCGTGCCTTCTGCTGTGTACTCCGCGAGCTGGAAAAGGCCGTCGTCGCCGCGGATCAAGGGACCGACCTGCGCACCGGTGCCGGTATCCCACTGCCGAATGGTGCCGTCCGCACCGCCGGAGACGATATGCCTGCCGTCCGGGCTCACGTCCGCGCCCAGCACTCTCGCGCCGTGGTGGATGGTTCGCCCGCCACCCACATCCCACTCACGGACGGTGGAATCCATACTGCCGGAGAGGATTCGACCGGAGTCGGGATGGAAGGCGACACTGGACACCACCAGCTCGTGTCCCTCCAGTGGCTCTCCGATGGGCCTGCCCGTCGCGGCATCCCACAGCCGGATCGTCTTGTCATCGCCTGCCGAAGCGATCTGCGTGCTGTCGCCGCTGTAGACGACTTGTTCTACCGCGGCGGTGTGCCCGCGAAGCGGCTCCCCGATCGGGCGGCGGGTCCTGGTATCCCATTGCTGGAGATCGAATCCCGCGACCACCAGCCGGTCGCCATTGCGGTCGAAGGCAAGGCTGTTCACCGCGCTGCCGGTGTGCGCGGTCAGCGGATCCCCCGAGGGCCGTTGGGACCGAGCGTCCCACAGTTGGACGGTGCCGCCGACGTCACCCGAGGCGATCAACCCGTTCTCGCCGAACGCCACCGAGGTCACCGGCGTGGTGTGCCCGGTCATCTCGCCGATCTGCTGATGCGTCCCGGCATCCCAGAGCCGGACGGATTCATCCAAGCTCGCCGACACGATGTGGTGGCCGTCCGGGCTGAACGCGACGCCGACGACCACACCGGTGTGGCCGCGCATTTCGGCCCCGATCTGCTTCTGGGACTCGACATCCCAGAGCCGAACAGTTCGATCTCGACCTGCGGACACCAGCCGGGCACCGTCCGGACTGAACGCGATGCGAGTGACTTCGGACGCGTGACCTGACAGCAGAGCGCCGATCGGGGTCCAGGTTGCGGCATCGAGGAGCTGGATCGCGTTCCCACGCGTGGCAGCGATCTGTTTCCCATTCGGGCTATAGGTGACGCTGGAGACGTCGGCCTCGTCCATGTCGGCGATCTTGCGGATTTTGCCCTGCTGGTGGATCGCGTTGAGCAGGGCGAACTCCCGCCCGGTCCCCTCGCCGAGACGGTACGCGGCGATAGCCATCTGCATACCCAGGATGTCGTCGCTCTTTCCCGGCCACCGGCCCGAGAGCATGAGCTGCGAGTTCGCCGACAATGCCAGTGCTGTCGCGCGACGGCTCTCGGCGACGGCACGTTCTTGCGCCCGATCCGCGCGCACCCACAGCAAACCCGCGACCAGCGCGGCCACCATGGTCACCGCCAGCGCCGCCCGCAGAATCCGCGACCGCCGGTGCAACGCCCTGGCGCTGCGCTGCGCGTCCTCCTTCGCCCGGCTCTCCGTGGCCGCCAACGTTTCCGCCGCCTGCTGGCGTTCCCTGGCGGCCCGCAGCTCGTCCTCCCGGTGCCGACGTTCCTCGGCGATGCGCTCGTCCTCGGCCTGCCGTGAGGCCAGCAGCAATCCCCGGGCAGGGTTGAGCCGCTCGCGGAATCCTGGTGCGGTGGCCAGTGATTCGGCATCGGTGAGCCGTGACCCCGACAGCAGCCATTCCTCGCGCCGCCCGTTCTGCTCCCACGCCTGCGCGGCCCGCTCGAGGTTGTCGGCGGCTTCCAGCTCGCCGGCCTGCACCCGCAGCCAGTCGGCGAGGGTATCCCATTGGCGCAGCAGGCTTTCCAACGCGACCTCGACGACAACGGCGCCGTCTCGCTCGTCTTTGACCAACAGCCTGCGTGCGACGAACTCCTCGAGCAGCGGATGGCTCTCCGGCGGCAGATCGAACCAGCGGGCCGGGCGGCGCATCGGCTGGTCGTTGCCGGAATTGATCGTCGCCAGCCACGGCACGAAGGCCCGCCGCAGGATCGCCAACTGCCCGGCCCGGACCTCGGGATCGGCGTCGAGGAGCTCGTCGACCTCCCGCTGTACCACCCGCCGCAATCCACCGAGGGATTCGTAGTGCGCGAGGGTGATCTCCCCGTCCCCGTAGTCCCGGTACAGCCGGGCGAGGGTGAGCGAGAGCAGCGGCAGGGTGTCGGCGCCGCGGGACCAGTCGTCGAGCAGACGTTCCACCAGGTCCGGGGCGAACGACAACTCCGCGCCGGCTTCTCTCGCCCGCCGCGCGGGCCCGACGATCACCTCCTTGAACTGGGCCTGCGGCATCGGTTTCAGATCGTCGAACGGGCGCACCGCGACCGACGCCAGCATGGGTGCGGTCTGGAGCGGTTCGTAGCGGTCCGAGCGGATAGTGGCGACCGCGATCATCGCGATCCCACGCTCGCGGTCGAGCAGCCCGCCGAGGAGAGTGAGCAGCACGCCTGCCTGCTCCCCCGCCTCGGGGCCGAACAGCTCCTCGGCCTGGTCGATCGGCAGAATCAGCGTCGGCGCCGGGTCGTCGCCGGAGTCCACAACGCGATCGCGCGCGGCCTGCTGTGCTTCGATCAGCCAGGCCCGCACCTGTTCGATGTCGCGGACACCGTCCTCGATCTCGGTGAGGCAGGGCCGGCGCAGCCCGACGCCGACGCGCAACGCGTGAATCGACCGCGCGAATCCGGCATCGCCGGTGAGCGCCCTGCGGTGCGGCCGCACGATGTCCATGGTGCGGAAGTGGCGGTCGTCGCGGGCCAGCCGAGGCAGCAACCCGGCGCGCACGAACGACGACTTGCCGACGCCGGAGGGACCGAGGACGACGAACAGGTGGCCACCACCGAGGCCACGCAGGCCGCGCACGGTGTCCATCGCTCGCCCGATCTGCGCGTCGCGACCGAAATATACTGCGGCATCGACAGATTCGAGCGGTTCCCACCCGCGGTACGGTGCGCGTCCCGGGTCGCCGGGCGGTGGCCAGCCGAAGGTGTCGGCGCCGATACCGGCCGCCCGCAGACCGTGACGTAGTCGCTGCAACCCTTCGGTCAGGAACTCGACCTTCTCCCCGTCCACCAGGATCGTGGTCTTCGGTCCGTCCCCGAACAGGTCGCAGCGCTGCCACTCGCTGGTCATGTCGCGCCCGGTCAGCGGTTCGAGCCGGACCGTGAAGATCGGCTTGTTCAGGGACTCGGCATGGCGGTATTCGACCTTGCACTCATGAGAACTGTCCCAGTTGTCCGACAGCAGACAGATGACCGCCTCGCAGCGGTCGCCTGCCCGGCGCAACGCGTCCTTCCAGCGCACGCCTGCCGGAATCCCGGTGTCCGGGTCGAGATCGAGGAAGATCTCGCCCGCCAGACCGGGTTCCGCCTCGATCAGCCAGACCCGCAGTGCGACCGCTTCGCGGCTGTCCCGGCTCGAATGGCTGAGGAACAGCCTGGCCTTCATGGCAGTTACACCCGCGAACGGTCGATACCCGCTTCGACCAGCGCCGAGCGCGCCACGTCCTTCGCGCAGGCGGTGAGCGCGCCGAACGCGCTGATCCGGCTGAACGTCTGTCCGGTGTGGACGACGTTGTCGTTTTCGTCGTCGCCGTCCACGATCGGCACAGCACCCGCCAGCAGCCATGTGCGAACATCGGCGACCGACGGCATCGTCCCGGCCACCCGCAGATGGAATTGCTGAATCAGCAGCACGATGCCGGCGACCACGGGCGTGGCCTGACTGGTGCCGTGCTGGATCGACTCGCCGCTGTCGTTGCGGATCCCCGACGAGGTCGTCGGGGCGCCGGGCGCGAAGATGTCGGTCGCGCAGGCGCCACCCACACTCGAGTGCAAGCGCTGCGAGAACGGTGTGATCCGATCCGGAGCCGTCGAGAGGGCGGTCGCCCCGGAGCCGTAGCTGAACGAGCCCTCGTCGGCGTCGTAGACCGCGCCGACACTGATCGTCTGGCGGAAGATCGCCGGGTAGCTCATGCCTTGGCCACTGTTGTGGGCGAAGTAGTCGTTACCCGCCGCGACACAGCAGGCGACGCCGGCGTCGGTGAGTTTCCGCATCACCTCGCCGATGCCGTCGCCCGCGAAATCCGCGTCCGAGGTGTTGTTGTCCGATGCGCCGAGCGACATACACACGGCGGAGATACCCAGCGATGCCCGATTGGCCAGCACCCAGTGCAGTGCGTCACGGATCGCCTCGAAGCTCCCGCCGCCGGAGTTGCCGAGGACCTTGACGGGCACGATATTCGCGCGCGGCGCCATCCCGGTGTGCACCCCGCCGGCACAGATGATCCCCGCGACGTTGGTGCCGTGACCCTGTCCGTCGCTCGGATCGGTGGGCGAACCATTGTTGTCGGCCGTGAAGTTGCGGCCTGCCCGAACCCGGCCCGCGAAATCGACGTGGGTGGTGCGGAGCCCGGTATCGAGGACGGCGACCGTCATGCCGGATCCGTCGACGTTGAACTTGGCGCGCGCCTCCGCCGCGCGCACCAGCAGATCCACCTCGAGCAGTTCGGGCATCACCGTCAGGTCGGTCTGCAACGGCTTCTCCACGGGGACAACGAACTCGTAGGCGACGTCGGCTACCGATTCGGCAGAGATGGTGTCGGACATGATGATTCCTTTCCTACAGAGCCGAGTACGCGACGATGAAGTCGCAGACGTCGCGGGTCATCCGCCGTCCGAAGCTGGGCTTGCTGTTGTCGCCGATCGCGCCGGCGGCACCGCGCAGCACGCCCACGACATAGGGCCATCCGTCGGTGCCGTACACGTAGAGACAGCGCGGTGTAAGACGATGTGCGCCGTTCACCTCCGCCCGGAGCAGCTCGACGAACGAAGTGGTCGGCGCGGGGTACACCGAGTTCGGTGAGACCTTCGCGTCGCCGATCAGAGTCAGTGGGCGGCCTTTGGGCGATGTCAGCGTGGTGATTGCGGTAGACATCCGTACTCCTCGACACTCGCGCGGCGCAGATGTCCCAAACGCCGACGTCAGCCGCAGATTTTCAGGCTGATCTGAACGTACGAGGATGTGTCCGAACCCACACGAGTACCCGGCTACCCCAATTTCCACGCAGGTACTACCCGCACCGAACTACCGGGGAGCGAGAGCGAGCACTGCTAGCTCTGGTCCGGGTCTTCGACCGCGGCCAGGAAGGTCGGCAGATGGTTGCCGGGGACCGGCTCGGCGGCCTCCGCACTCGCGTCGCCGAGATGCTGGGCGCTGAACAACGACACCGGTGCGGCGCCGGCGGCGTTCAGATGCGGATCGGTCATGGGGTCCCCCGTATATCGGTGTGACTGAGGTGGAATTTCGCGGAGCCTGCGCGTCAGGAGGATTCGACGGTTGGACGCTCGTCCGCGCGCGCCGACAGAACTCGGTTCAGCGACGCAGCTGGTTGTGTGGAATCAAGACCGTGGTGCGCTCGTCGATCGGCTCCATCGGCTCGAGCTTCGGCTGCGTGCTCAACTTGTCCGACAGCTTCTGCCGGCTCACTGACACCAGCTTCCTCGTCACCGGACTACCCGCGACCGCTCGCGAGGCCGCAGTGATCTGTTCGTAGCGTGCCCGACCGGCCTTCGTGCCCAGCACATAACCGGCCGCCACGCCGATGATCAACCGCAGCATCTCCTGGAGCTCCTCCCACGTCTGTGTGCGGGCTCCATCCTGCCCCAGCCGCCCCACCCCTGTCGATCCGGCCACCGTTCGACAGCACATCGTTATACGCCGCATGTCCGCAGGTAGCGCCCCGATTTGGGTTCCCGCGACACGATGCGCTAAAGTTTCATCTCGGTCAGCCCGCCAAGGCAGACCACCTGAGTCTAACCACCCAGGACAATCCCCTATAGCTCAATTGGCAGAGCAGCCGACTGTTAATCGGCAGGTTTCTGGTTCGAGTCCAGATGGGGGAGCATCTACCAGGGCAAACGTCATCGTTTGACCCTGGTTTTTGACTATTCTGACCCCTCACTACACGAAAACAACATCTTTTCACCCTTTCAGTCGCTCCAAAGTGGCGGTGAAGTCGGGTGCCTGCGTCGGTTGATCGATGTAGTGGCGGCGGGTCACACTATCGCCCGAGTGGCCGAGTTGGCGGGCCGCGTCCTCCGGACTGTGCACGGTCGCGATCATCGTGGCGACAGTCTTGCGGAAGGTCTTGGCGGTGATCCAGGCGAACTTGTCTCCCCTCGCCTGCTTCCAGAGCCGGTTGAAATTGTTCGGGTCCCAGATACCGCCGTCGCGGTTCGGGAAGACCAAATCCAGCTCGCTGGGACTGGCTTCCGCTTGCACGCGGCGCAAGGTCTCGACGACGAACGGCGGGATCAATACGGTCCGATAGCCCGAGTCGGATTTCGTTCGTGGCTGACGGATCAGACCTTTGCCCTTGATACGAACGATGGTGCCGGAGAAGGCGATCCGCGGTGGCGTGGCCTTGAGATCGACATCGGACCAAATCAACGCCAACGCTTCTCCTGGACGTGGGCCGGTCCCGAGTTCGACGTCGACAACATCGAGCACTCGTTGGTTGCGTTTGGGTCCGTAGGTGTATCCGGGCGACCCGTCGAGTGGGGCGCCGTTAACCCACTCGTCGAGGTGCTGACGCAACTCGTAGAGAACCTCGATATCGGCGGCGCGCGGTTTGGTGCGCTTGCGGGGCAGGTCCGCCACCTCACGGACAGGGTTTCGGTCTATCGCGTCGTGACGAACCGCCATGCCCATCATTTCGGACAGGATGACGCGCTGGCGCCGCGCCTTCTCCCGATGACCGTCGAGCGCGATGCGCTTGATGTGGGCATCAAGTCGCGATGTCGAGGCTTCCCAGACACGTAGCCCGCCCAACGCGGATTTAATCTTGATCGCGTCGGGTTTGGCCCGTTTGTCGGTCGAGACGTCGATCTCGCGACGGTAGAGGTCGAGCGACTGGGGCGTGATGCCGTCCTGGACGGCCTTCTCGGCGAGCCACAGGTCAGCAAGTTCGGTCAGCGTTGTGTCGCGGGTGATGAGCTTGCCGCGCGAGTTCGTACGTTCAGCCAGTGCGCGGCGGAGTGCGTTCTCCGCTTGGCCCTTGGTGGCACCGAAGCGGTCGACGGGTCGGCTGATGCCGTCCTCATCGCGGTGGCGCGTCGTTGCTCGCCAGCTGCCATTGCGCTGCCGGGTGGATTTGACCTTGCCGTAGGTGCCGATGGGAAGTGCTTGGCGCGGCATCGAGTTGTCCCCCTTTCAACGAAAGTTCGGACACGGCAGAGGACAAGCCGAATGGGGCACCCCCGTCTGGAGAGGTGTGCTCGTGGGCGCGGTAGATGGCCGTCAGGCAGAAGTGTTCGGTGGCTGCTCGCACCGAGCGGCCTCGAGTTGCGCCTGCTCCCACCGCTGGACATCACGAAGCAAGTAGCGGCGGTACCGGCCGATCTTGGCGAATCGTGGTCCGCGATTGGCAGATGCCCACGTGGCCAGTGTTTTGGGCGGGATCTTGAGCCTCGCAGCGACCTCGTCGGTGGTCAGCCAGATCTCTTCGCTGGTCATTGGACCGCACCTCGTGCCTGTCCGTTCGGACTGGCGCGGCGCGGCCGGGATCGGCACGGCATCCCAGGTGGGTAGCCCGCAGAGTACAGACAGTGGGCAGGCTTGCGCGAGCCTTGCTGTTGATCGTTGTTCATCGGGCAACTTTCAGTTAGGCCCGATCAGCGGCTCTTCCACCTCAATGGAACCTCAAAAGATGAGATTTCGCCACAGTGATTCGTGGCGACGGCTCACATCCCGATGTTCGCCGTGATCGAAGGTGCCACCGCGACATACTCTCAGCGCCTCTGGCGATGCGGCTTCATCCACCGACGCTCACGATCGTCAGCCATACGGAATGGCTACACAGACGTCCGTCCGGAACTGCCTTGCCGATAATCTGGGCTCCGCGAATCTTGTTCCCCCGTACAAAGGGCGGCACCTGGGAGACCTGCTGCCATCCTCCTGCCGTCTCGTGTCCACCGACTGACGACACCCGCCTCTCCGCCCACGAGATCCGAATCCACCTCGACGATCTCGACCAGCACGAGGTCCTCTAAGGAATCGCCTGTTGAAAACGCCTACGAATCCGAGCAATGCTGCTCGAGGGCGAGTCCCGCTCGTCGAATTATGACGGTCTCACCACGCGGATGCTCTCCGCAACAACATGTTCGGCGGGTAGTCGCCGCCTAGCACGCATTGATCATCCGACTATCGGCATCGCTACACTGCTACCGTTGCGCCGAGGGGGAACGTATGAACGACTTCACCGTGCAGGTGGCCAGTCTCGATGGATTCGGGTTGGACCTGCAAGACCTGGGAACCAACTTCTCGTCCAACGCATCGCGCTTGCTGTCGGAAGTATCGCTGCCCAGCGGAACGTCCGGGCTGCTCGCCTCACTGACATCGTCGTTCGAGAACCTTCAGAGCACGTTGACCACGTCATACCAACAGGATCTGACCAACATCTCTTCGTATGGCACCAGCCTTTCCAGTGCTTCACGCCAGTTCGAAGGAACCGACGACGCATCCGCACAAGCGATCTCGACTATCTCCACGAGCACGACGAACGATCTAGCGATCAGCGGGTCGTCCGGCGGAGCGGGCGGAGTCACCCGATTCGCGGGTCTGCAGTTGCCGACGCTTCCTGCGATCGAGGACGGCCAGTTCACTGTCCGCAAGGTGGTCGATTCAGCGATCGAGCTGATCACCCACTTCGACGATCCGCTGAGCCGGGCGATCGGCATCAAGCCCGCAGCCGAGTACCTCGTACCGCTGGCCTCGGACTGGGAAACGTTGGAGACACTGGGGAGCCGGATTCGACAGCTCGGCATCAACGACTTCGTGGCGTCGGAGAACCTATCGAGCGGCCTCCGGTGGCTGCAAGGCAGCTGGTCCGGAAACACTGCGGAGTCCTTCGCGACTAGCGCGAGTGCCCTCGGACAGGCCATCTCCATGCGAAGTTCCGACTTGGATGTCGTCGGACAGATCCTCACCAACGGTGGCGCTTGCCTGCAACGCTTGGTGTACAACCAGGCGATGGGCTGGAGCAGCGGGCTGTCCCAGTCGATGAGTTTCCTCGGCTTCACCCTGCCGCTCGGAGCGTGGGCCCAACTCATCGACCGACCGATGAGCGATTCCAACAAATCTCAGATCGTCTCGGCGGTCGATGCGTTGAGATCGGCGGCTGACGCGCGACGAGACGCGATCACGTCCATGATCGGAAAGTTGACCCAAGCGCTCGATTACACGCCGGGGCGCACACTTCCTACCTTCTCCGCGAATGAATACGAGGTGCCCGACAAAGTGGTCGTCGATTTTGGTGCGTCCCGGTACGGGTTCGGGAACAACGTGTGGTGGGAGAGCAGCATTGCATCGCCCGCCTGACCGCCCGCTGCCAGCCGACCGTGCCGTATTCGGCTCGAAGACCGGCGCTCTGGACAAGGCAGAAGCCGCTGCCAACAGCGTCGATGCGGCAGCGGTCCAGTCCTGGTTCGACGTTATGGGCTACGACTTCGCCGAAGACCTCATGAGCATATTTCTGGGCAACAATGATTCCGGCTTCGAAAATGAGATCAGCTCAGCGCAATTCGAGAGAACTATCGCCAGCAGCAGTGCAAGGCAGAAGATCGCCGAGGGCCTCGACGAGATCAGGGAGCAAGCCCGCCAGGACCCCCAGATCGGCGTCACCCTCGAGCTGACGTCGCAATGGCTGGGCGCGGAGGAGACAGAGGGCGACCTGTTCTACGCGCTCGGTCACTACGACGTGGCAGTCGGAAGCGACACCACCGTCACCGAGGTGGATGGCGGCCTGCAGGCAGAGATTATCTACAAGGTCTACGTCTACGACTTCTACAACTTCGACAAGCTGCAGAGAGAAGCGCTCAGCCTCAATATCGGGACCGATATCAACAACGAGATGCGCCAGCTCGAGGAGGCTGGATGGGCACGCAGCTTTCGTTCCCGAGGTGAAGCGACAAGGCTACTACGATGGATCGGAAAGCTGTGAGGCACGCCATCACCCGAGTCCTCGGGCTCTGCGTATCCGTCTGCGCCACCACGATCGCCTTGAGCGGGTGCTCACAGGAAGCAGAAGGCCTGCGCAATATGTCCGAGTGCTCAGGTGTCATCTTCCCGGAGGGATCGAACACAGTCTGGTTCGACCGCGACGGCGGCTTCAATACATGGACCTCTGTAGCGGTGGTTGACATACCCCGCAGCTCGGTCGACGAGTTCAAACAGCGCTCCGGCTTCGCCCCGTTCGCCCCGGGTGTTCCATCGTCGTGGAAGTCGTACTGGGACGCGACAGGCATGGTCGATGCGCTGGCGAACAACGCCGTCAACGAACATTCGGCGAAAGACGACAAGGAACCTCGGCGGTACGTAGTCATCCATGACAGCGGCGGCGAGACGCGAAGGCTCTTCGTCCGCGCGAACTGCTGAGCAGAATGCCAGTGCCAAGCGGTGTCGACACAAGCGCAGATCGAGGCGCTGACGGGCCCCGGGACTGCCCGGCGCACGCCGAACCTCTCGTCAAGCCGAACAGCATTACGATTGCCGACGACCGCGCTCAACCAGTTCGGGCGACGCGCACGCAATTCCTCGTACACAACGAACAGGACGTATAGCGATGGCGCGCAATGTTGTTGTCACCCTTATCGACGACTACGACGGCGCCTCCGTCGCCGAAGATACCGTCGCCTTCGAAATCGATGGTGCTGCTTACGAAATCGACCTGTCCGAGGCCAACGCAGCCAAGCTGCGTGAATCATTCGACCAGTGGCTGCCTTACGCCCGACGGATCGGTCGGGCGAAGATCTCCGGTCGCCGAACGGCCGTGACAGCGGGTCCGTCCGCTCGCCGTGACGATCTCGCCGCCATTCGCGCCTGGGCAAAAGAGAATGGACACACGGTTTCGAGCCGCGGCAGGATCTCCGCCGAGGTCGTCGCGGCCTACGACGCAGCAGCGGTGTAAGCGCAAGAGCGGTGACCAGGCCTTCCCGCCGCGATCGAGATGAGCTCGGTCTTGCGCACGATGGAAGTATCGTTTCGCGTCTACGCCAGAGCTCGCAAAATGTGGCGTTGACAGGCAAACTTCACCTGCGACCGATGTCGCTGACATGGTCATTCCCCCGCATCCGGCTTGTGTCCGATCCATGCGAGCGGGTGAACGCAGCGGTCCAATGCCCACCACGGAGACACCAAACGAGCACAGCCAGACAAGGCGCGACAGGGAAAGCCAACTCCCACATCAGCGCCTCACCAAACCAGGAATCGAGACCTCGAAACGCGTCAATGTCCCTCCACCGGAGAGAATTTGACGGTGCACTTTCACTCCCGAGGCGCGGACCGGACGTAGGGCGGCATCCAAGGTTGCGTCGCCGTGCTCGTGAGTTTCGACCACCTCGACGAGCAAGACACCCAAGTCCACAGGTCGAATCAGCCGCACCACCAACTGCTCGCCGAGCATGTCGACGTCACCACTCCACCTTTGCTCGGCCGGTCCGACGATCGCCACCATCAGCTCGTCGATCGCGTCCGCCAACCTCCCGAGCCCACATCGAGCCAGGCATTCCTCGCAGTACAAACGCGCCAGGTGCAGTGCAGCACAGAACGGACTGACCCGGAATTCACCTAGCAGTCCAGTCGGCGGCCCACTAGGAACACGTTGACCCCCCACCCACGGCTGCTCGGGGTTCCGGACCGCAGGATCCACCCAGACGATCCGTGCGTGCAAGTTCGCCGAAAGATGTTGCAGAATAGTTGTTTCTGGCACTTCGAGGCCGGCGAGGTGATGCAGCGAAGGGACCAGAACGATTCCGCCACCGGTCGCTTCGAGTGCTCTGATCAGTTGCCACAGCGCAGGAGCAGGCGTCGGATAGGTAGGCAATCGGTCGTAGTCGTAGCCGTGCTCCCGCGCAAGGTCACGCACCTGTTGGACAACGTTCGCGTCGATACGCTGATTCAGAAACTCGCCCAGCGACCACAGCAAGCGAATCGGTGACTCGAACTCGATGAATGTCCGCCCGGTGGGGTCATCGCAGCCGTAGAGCGACGCAACCTCGGCAAGCCAAGTTTCAACGGTTCGAATTCTGTTCCGCACCAACGGTCGTCGGTAATAGGCGAAGACGGGCGCGTTCACCGGCCGGCTCCGAGGATCGCTCCGAGCACCGTCAACATCGGGAGTAGGTCCCCGCTGGTGGGCGGCGATTGCCATCGTCGGTAACCAGACTGCTCGTCGCTAGGCGATGGCAAGACCACCCAGCCCGTATCGACCGCGATGTTGCAGAGCAGCAGCGTTTGGCTGAGAGGTTCGATGTCGGGATGAGGGCCGGGCTTTGTCAGGAAAGTCATTCTCGACGACCGAGGATGGACGATGACCAGACCAGCAGCCAGCTGCAGGGTTGCCGCCTTACACAGCACTGCTGGGGCGATGACCGCGCCGAGTCGACCGTCGAGGCAGTGAACGATAATTCGTTCGGTTCCAGGCACGATCACCGCCGGGAGCCCTAGCTCCTGCCTGTAGTGCAGGCAGCGGGCCTCTGTTGTTTCGATCGCCGGGATCCGCATCAATTGCGGACGTCGACGTGATGCGAGCTGCATCCTCATCACCTCTGGTGTCGTCTACTGGACGTTCCGTCGAGCCGTCCATCCGGTAGCCGGTTCGCGTCAGGCATGCGCGTTGCCACCTGACTCCTCCCACCGGCGTACGGAAGAACTACGCAACTGGACTATGCCACTAAATCATGTAGTGGCATAGTCCAGTTCGTCTACGCCGGAAAGATTCCGGCAGATTGGCCCAGAGTCAAACGGTGATCGGGTAGTCCTGGCGGAACGCCCAACGCTCTTGCGGATAGACAGCTTCATCGAACTCCACCGGTACGCCGTCGGAGTCGAAGACCACGAGCCAATAGACCAGCACGGCAGCCGGATTCGGCAGATCGAGCGCCAGCCGCTCTTCCTCATCAGCCAACCGCGCAGACACCTGGTCACGAGCAAAGGCGCCACTCAAGCCGAGCAGCTCAACGAGATAGGGAACGGTGCCACCGCGAAGCCGCTCGGCCAACAGCAATTTCGGTGCAGCGTCAGCCGTGGCGGCCGGGAACCAGCTCGTCGACAGCTCAGTTGGGCCGGACGTCTCGTTCCTGATCACGCGCTGTCGCTTCACAACAAGGTCACCTTCGGCGATGTCCAATTGAGTGGCGACGTAGGCGGGCGACTCCACGATGCCGACGAACGGGAACGCAACACGCTCGGCATCGGAGTACATCGTGCCCATCGTCGCGGCCCGCTCATACCGCTCACGCGCACGCGGCGCCGCAGGACTCACATCCCGAACGAACGTGCCAGAACCCCGGCGTGCCTCAACAAAACCCTGCTGTCGCAACGCCTGCAACGCTTTCGTCGCAGTCGGCCGAGCCACCCGCCATGCCGCCGCCAACTCACGCTCGGACGGAACTTCGGCACCGGGTGGGAGGTCGCCGCGTACGATCTGATCGCGCAGGTACCCAGCGATCTGCAGGTACTTGGGCAAGACCTCTTCGATTTCGGGCAACCCGCATCCTTCGTTGAGTACCATATGCCACTAGCCAGTGTACGGGTTACAGATAGGTCGACCACGCAACAATGACGGCAATCGCGATCGCCGCAGGCGGAGGCGGCGACGCGGTCACCGCGGCCGTGCTCGCCCAGAAGATGCCGCACCTGCAGATCGCGGCGATCATGAGTTACTCCTGGGACCGGCTGATCATCGATCCGACACCGGGTCCTCGAAACATTGCAGACTTCGACGGCCTGGTCGATCACGGCGGAGTCTACGAAGTCGTTCACACCGCAGGTCTACGCACGGGTGGGCAGTCCACGCTCCCTCGACTTACCCAACATATCGACCTGCCGATTCTGCTCATGGACATCGCCGCAGGCGCAACAGGACTCGCCCACCAAATCAGGAACGCTGCCGCCGCGTTCGATGCCGCGGAACTGATCGTTGTCGATGTCGGCGGCGATATCGTGGCGGCCGGCCACGAGCGGGGCCTACGGAGTCCGTTGGCAGACTCGGTTGCCCTGGCCGCAGCGGTGATGTCCGGCCTCCCATCCCAGGTCCTGGTCGCGGGAGTCGGACTTGACGGTGAGCTTTCCATCAGCGAGGTCTGCGCCCGACTAACACACCTCAGCGCACAAGACGTCGCGGTTCTGACGCCTACGGACGTCGTTGAGTTCGAACCCATCTGGTCCTGGCATCCTTCAGAAGCGAACGGACTGCTCACCTCAGCCGCCCACGGCTGGCGCGGCACAGTAGAAACTCAACGGAACAGCGTCGTTCAACTCGTAGACGCCGTCACACACATCTATCAGGTCAGCGCCGAAACTCTCGCGGAGAACTCGCTGGCAGCACTCGTCATGCCCGCTACCACGCTGGTGGAGGTCGAGGAGTTGCTACGAAACCACCGCGGCTACAGCGACATAGACATCGAACGCAACCGTCATACGAACCGCTTTGCCGCGCGGACGCACCGCCCAGAAGTGCTTGCCGAAATCGACCGATACGCAGTAGATGCGGCACATCGTGGCATCGATGCTCTGACTGTCCGCAGGGTCATCGAGCTCGCTGAAGCGACCGACTTACCCGCGTCCGAGTCGCTGCGCGAACTACTTTCGCGTGAGCGGCCTGACAGATTTCAGCCGCCTCTCTACACGGTCCGCCTCGATGGCGATTGAGCAATTTCGTCGTTGTCGCCCGCCGACCCCTCGGACGGTCAATACCAGGACAGTTATGGCATCAACCCGACCTACACATGCCGATCAGATCCGACCAACTGACGAAGACCGTCGACGAATTGCTGATCACCACACGGATCGATGTAGATGTCGGGACTGCTGCACGATCAGGTGACAGCGGTTAAGCAGCTCGAAGAGCTGGTGTGGTCATGATGGCTTCGTATTCGACCGGGGTCAATCTGCCGAGCCTGGCCTGACGCCGACGCCGGTGATAGGTCCGCTCGATCCAGGTCACTATCGCGATCCGCAACTCGTCGCGGGTCGCCCAAGACTGCCGGTCAAGGACGTTCTTCTGTAGCAACGCGAAAAACGATTCCATCGCCGCATTGTCACCGCAGGCGCCGACTCGTCCCATAGATCCGACCAACGCATGTAAACCCAAGGAGCGAACAAACTTTCGAGATCGAAACTGCGACCCTCGGTCGCTGTGAACTACGCAGCCGGCGACCTGATCACCGACCGCGGTTCGCCTGGCCGCGGCGGAAGCGAGGGCATCGACAGCGAGGCGGGCCTTCATCCGCGAGTCGATCGAATAGCCCACGATCCGGTTCGAGAACACGTCCTTGACCGCGCAAAGATATAGCTTGCCTTCACCGGTGTGGTGTTCGGTGATACCGGTGAGCCACAACATATTTCGTGCATCAGCTGCGAATCTCCGCTCGACGAGATCGTCATGAACCGGTGGGCCCGATCGACTGTTCTTGGTGCCGCGTTTCTTGCCGAAACTGCTCCACCATCTGTTGGTCGAGCAGATCCTCCACGCGGTCCGCGCCGCCATCAGCTGGCCCGCGTCGGCGGCCTCGTCGGCGAGGAATCGGTACCCGAATTCGGGGTCGTCGCGGTGCGCATCGAACAAGGCGTTGGCCCGATACGCCTGCTTGAGATCGGCAGCGGTGACCGGATCAGCGAGCCACCGGTAGTACGGTTGGCGCGCGATATCGAGGACCCGGCACGTCACCGCGACGGGAATCCCGTCGGCGGCCAGCTCACGAACGAGCGGGTAGATCATTTTCCCGGCAGGTTCGCCTGCGACAAATAGGCTGCGGCCCTGCGCAACACTTCGTTATCCTGCTCGAGTAACCGGATGCGTTTGCGCAGTTCAGCGTTGTCGGCGGACTGCTCGCTCGTGGTTCCGGTTTTTATGCCGTCTTCGACGTCGGCCTGCTTGAGCCAACCAGCCAGGCACGACTCGCTGATCCCGAAATCGGCGGCGATCTGCTTGAGCTTGTGACCTGGTTCTCGGTTACGAGCTACGCGGACGACGTCGTCGCGGAACTCTTTGGGGTAGGGCTTGGGCACGGCATACATCCTTCCAGCAGTGCCTGTCGGCACCACAGATCAGATGTCACCGATCCGTGCAGCAGTCCCGTGCCACCCTTCGTCTTATTCTGGACATGGTCGCCTAGCGGTCCGGTCGGCTGCGACCTCATCGAGCGGTCAGTGCGGGTATCCGACCCTGCGCTGCTGTTGGCTGGTCTTTGGAATGTGGAGCTGAGAAGATCAGTCTCTCTGTCCGGGTGGGAGGTTGGTGTGGCTACAAGTCAGACGTTGTCGCGGGTGGTAGCGCCTACGGCGGTGACAGCATTGATGTCGACAGGTCTGGCGGTGGCGATCAACTACGCGACCGGCGGGGATCATTCGGCGTGGATGTGGGTGGCAGTCGCAGGGCTGACCGTGGCTGCCTTCGCGGCATCTCTTTGGATGCAACATGGGCAGTCCGCCGCTGGCGGGGAGCCTTCGACCGGTGTCGAGCTGAGAGAAGTAAGAGCGGGAAAAGCGCTACGCGTCAAGAAGATTCGTGGAGGAGGTGTTCGCGCGCACAAGGTGCGTTCCGGGGGCGACATGTTGTTCGAGGACATCGACGCCAGGCGTGATGGGGCCTCACAACCGTGAACCGGGAGGATCACCGGTCTGTTGCGCCGGTTTACGACTTGGACCGCGTGAAAGCTGGCCGCGACCTGTCGATCTCTCACACCGAGCACCGTTACGAGCTCGGTGTGGTGTCGAGCGGTGCATTGCTGTCTGGTAAGTCGCTGTATGTTGGCCCACTGAACCCACGACGTCCAACGCTAGCTGTTCTGCGGCAAGCCACCGACCTAGTGGCCACAGTCGACGGTGCGCTACTGAACGCGCCTGGGTGACAAGCGAACCCCGCCCAATCCTGTGAGATCAGCCCCCTTCATTAGCGGACGGATCAGGCAGAGGCCCACGCCGAAAGTTGAGTCTTCTCGGCACTAGCTCTCGCATCCGACACTGCGCGGGATCGCAGCTCGCGAGTACACCGAGCGAAGCCTGATCCTCGACCTGGCGCTCGCGCTGACCGATAACCGGCGCCGCGACCTCACCCGCAAGACCGGCGACGGACTCGAAGCTGCAGCCCGTCGCGGCCGGAAGGGTTGGGCGGCCGCAGGTAGTCGACGCTGACGAGCGCCGTGCGATCCTGGCACGTCACGCGGAAGGACTGTCCTTGCGCGAGATCTCACGCGGTGTCTGCGTGAGATCGTCGGTGGTACACGGCGGGGTGAAAGCCGCCCGCAAGGAGGACCAGCCGACTGGCGCACCGGCAGCCGGCAGCTGAGGGTTTTCTCGGCTCGCACATAAAGTGCTCTACCTCCGCCAGCGGCTGACAGCTGGCCGTCGCCGAGCGGCCCGGATCTCGGTATCGGCGGCCTTTTCGGCGAGCTGGGCGAGGCCTGGGTTGCTGCGGGTGTAGGCGAGGCCGAGGCGCTGGCGCACGACCTCGATCGCGACTCCGGCGCGAACCAGTTCGGCGGCATGGGCATAGCGCAGCTGATGGAGGTGGATATCGACATCCGCTGCAGCAGCGTACTTCTGCCATCGGTGATGTGCTGCTGAATAGGTCAGGGCTCCACCCTTGCCGTTGATCGTCGCTCGAAAGAGCGGTCCCGACTGGTAGCCGGTGCGGGCAAGGTAGCGCTTCAGCAAGGCTATGAAGCCGCGGTCGTCGAGAAGTACTGATCGCGTTGCACCGTCTCTGCTGCGCAGCCGGATGTGCTCATCATTAGGGGTCAGGTCGAGATCTTCCACCTCAAGGCGGCACACTGCCTCAGTGGTGGCACCACACGCATAGATCGTCTCGAACAACACCCGGTCACGCAGCAGGCCGATCGACCAATGTTTGGCAGGCCTCCGCGAGCAGATCTCGTCGAGCACCCGCACAACGTCGCCGGCGGCCGCAGGCTGTGGTGGCCGGTTGGCGACGTTGATGGTGTCGAACTTGTCCATCGGGTTCGCTGCAAGAAGGTTGTGTCGAACCGCCCATCGGCAGAACGCGGCAACCGCTGCTCGTTTGCGCTTCCGGGTCGCTGGCGCCAGACCGGCAATCTCGGACAGGAACTCACCCACATGTTCAGGCTTGAGATCGCCCAAATCGCCGTCGACGTAGCAGGCAAAGCCCGCTAGGTCAGTGCGATAGGCCCGGACCGTATTGGCTGAACGGCCGGTAGAAGCCAGTGCCGAGAGAAAGGCCGCTACGTGCGCCTCGATGGTCACACCGGCCGTTGTGGCCCTTGTTGCCATGTCCTACTTCCATTCTCAGTTGGCTGATAACCAGAGTTATCGGGCAACCTAGTAGCCAGATTTGGGCTCAACGTTACGAAACTACCCGGCTGCCGGTGTGTGGTCGTGTAACAGCTAGGCAGAGCGACCAGGCTGCAGCGTTGTTTGCTTCAAAGCTGCTGCAACGGTAGCCTTCTCTGCATCGGGCACAGGTGTGCCTGCAAAAGGTCTCAGCCAATCGGCTGAGACCTTTTTCTGTGTCCATCAACAGGCCCCCGGCGCACGTGCGCCGGGGGCCTGTTGTCGTTTACGGAGGTTGAAGTGACCGCTGGGCTCGCAACATCGACAATGGGTGAGAGCGCCTGGACAGTGTTCTGGATACAACTGCCATTGCTGGTACTGGCATTGGCAGTTGTGATTCTCGGTAGCACTGCATTATGGCGGGCTCGGCGAGAGGATGTGCCGCAGGTGTTCGAGACGTTTGCGAGGGCCTTCGGTCGCCGGTCGCGATCGAACGGCCGCGCCATCCGGCGCAGACAAGGCAAGGATCGGTCTAGCAGGGAACTGAACTGATGGCGCGCAAACGAACCTGGAGCGACCCGATCGCCAACCATGTGGCTGACCACTCGGTCGAAGCCGAGCTCATACGGGCGACGAGTGCGACAATGAGTGCTAGCGAGCTGCGCTATGTGCTGCACCTGATCAGACACAACCCGGAGAACTACAACCTTCGGCGGTCCTACGGATTGCATCTTGCCCGGATCCGCGACGACCCGGACTTCGGGCCTTCGCTTGCGATCTACCACAGTGGCGACGCCGCTCTCCCGCCCAGGGCTGGCATCTGCAAGCAGTGTCCCAACCCTGTAAAACACCCGAGTGATCATCTCCCGCACGTCACAGGTCGACCACGAGAGTTCTGCAGCAACGCTTGTCGGCAGCAGGCCTACCGCAACCGCAAACGAGCCCAGGAGATCATCGCTCAACGCACCAAAGGTCGATCGAGCACCGTGTGAGGGAAGTCTTGTGGAGCGGAGTTGGCGGACCGACGCTTCGGTCATCGAGTCGCTGGCAGCCGCATTCCGCCTCGTCTGTCGGTTGCCCCGGTGTACGGTTCGGGCAACTGCGAAGGTCGCGGGTTCGAGTCCCGTCACCTCCACACATGGGGGTGTAGCTCAGTTGGTAGAGCATCGCTGTGACCTCAGGGCCTAGCTGCCCGGTCGGAAAGGCCCCGCCCGATCGGCGGGGCCTTTCGCGTAGCTCTCCTCATCCGCGCGAAACGGCTATGCGCCCCACCGGATGCGTCAACCCACCACCAACGACGTCTGTTGAGTCAGTTGGCGGCCGATGTTGACGACGGAGGCCAAGTTCGCGTTCAACCAGAAATCAGATGGGCCCGCAAAATGTCACCGTCAGCCCTCACGTTGTTGCAACATCCGCATGATTAGAGCGACCGCCCGGGATGTTAAAGGGTTGCGCTGCTTGGGTTTTGTAACGGACGGGCGCTGGTGGACGGCATTGGCTGTGTCGCCTGGTCTTTCGAGCATGGGACTGCGAGGATCAGTCTCACTATTTCGGGTGGGAGGTTGATGTGGTGTCAGGACAGACACTGTCGCGGGTGGTGGCGCTTACGGCGACGACCGCGTTGATGACTACCGGGCTGGCGGTAGCGGTGAACTACGCGACCGGCGGGGATCACTCGGTGTGGATGTGGGTGGCCGTCGTGGTGCTGACCATCGGCGTATTTGGGGCATCGTTGTGGGCGCAAAGTGGGCAGTCCACACCCGCGGCCGCTTCGGAGCCAGCGATCGGTGTGAATTTGCGAAATGTCAAAGCTGGGGGGGCGCTGCGGGTCAAAGGGATCCGTGCTCCGGGGGCTGGTGTCCGAGCACGCAAAGTTCGTTCCGAGGGCGACATGTCTTTCGAGAATATCGACGCCGGACATGATGGTGCCTCACAACCATGAGCGAGGAGCGTCGGCCTGCTACGCCGATCTATGACTTCGACCGGGTGAAGGCCGGCCGCGATCTGATGGTCTCTCACACCGAGCACCATTACGAGGTCGGCGTGGTGTCGAACGGGGCGCTGCTCACTGGTAGATCACTGTATGTGTCGCAAGTGCGCGAGTTCCTCGCCCCGGTCGACGGATTGCGAGGGCGAGAAACCGAACTCGATGATGTGGCCAAGTTCTGCCGCGGGGACCAGCCGTACATGTGGATCAAGGCGAAGCCGTGGGCGGGTAAGTCCGCGTTGCTGTCGTGGTTCACACTATTCCCGCCCAAAGACATGACGGTGATCGGGTTCTTCATCACCGATCGACTCGCCGATCAGAACGATCACAGCGCGTTCACCGCCGCCGTCCTGGATCAACTCGCGGTGCTGCTGCCGGATCAACGAGCCCTGATTGCGGCCGCGACGATCAACCGCGACGGGCTGCGCAACGAACTGCTCACTCTCGCGGCTCGCGGGGAAGCCAAGGCTGGGCGCCGACTGGTACTGGTGGTCGACGGCCTGGACGAGGACACCGGCAAACCGCCGATCGTGACCCTGCTGCCGTCGCGTCCGGACCCGAACCTGCGGGTCGTGGTCGCCAGCCGCCACGGCCCCACCCTACCGATCCCGCACGGCCACCGACTGGCCAAGACCAAGCCCAACCCGCTTACTTCCTCCCGGTTCGCCGCCGATGTTCAGGCCAAGGCACTCGCCGAACTCGGCGCCTTGCTGCGTGGCCCCGAAGCCCATCGTGACCTGCTGGCGCTGATCACCGCCGCCAACGGTCTGACAGCCTCCGAACTCACCGACCTCACCGGCACGGCGCCGTTCCGGATTCACGAACTGCTCCACGCGGTCGCCGGACGGAGTCTGCGCACCCGCTCGGTCCCTCATGGTCCTGACGGCGGCGGAGACCCCGTGTACGTGCTGGCCCACGAGACTCTGCAACGCACCGCCGAAGAACAACTCGGCACCATCTACATCAATACCTGCCTCAGTCAGTTGCACGCCTGGGCCGACCGTTACCGTGACCTCGGCTGGCCTGTGCAGACCCCAGACTTTCTGCTGCGCCGCCACTTCCCTGTCCTGGACAAACACGGCGACCTCTCACGGATGGCAGCACTGGCCCTCGACGCAGCCCGCCACGACCGCATCCGCGCCCGAACTGGGGGCGATACCACCGCACTCGCCGAAATCCGTACCGTGCAGCAAATTATCTGCGAGCAACCCGATCCCGACCTGCTCACCACCGCACGCCTGACCCGCTACCGCGACCGTCTCCACCAGGCCAACACTCACATCCCGATCCGGTACCTCGCAGGCCAGGCTATGCCCAGCCAACACGAGCGCGCTGATCTTTTCACCGATCCGCAGCGACAGGATGCCTATGCTCTGGTCGAGGTGGCCCATGTAGTGGCCGGGGTCGACCCGGACCAGGCCGAGAAGATTGTCGGTTTACTCTCCGACCCACGGCGGCAGATCTGCGTACTGGTCGAGATCGCCCGGGTGGCGGCTCAGCTCAATCCCGGCCGGGCGGGCGGGTTTGTTGACCGGGCCGAAGGCATCGCCTGCGCCTCCTCTGACCCGTGGCAGCAGGCGTGGATGTTGGTCGAGATCACCGGCGCGGTGGCACCATGGGATCCCAGCCGGGCGAAAGGACTCGTCGACCAGGCAGAGAAGCTTGCCCAAGCTCTTACCGACCCATGGCAGCAAGCGTGGATGTTGGTCGAGATCACCCGCGCGGTGGCACCATGGGATCCCAGCCGGGCGAAAGGACTCGTCGACCAGGCAGAGAAGCTTGCCCAAGCTCTTACCGACCCGCAGCAGCAGGCGTGGGTGATAGCCGAGTTCGCACGGGTGATGGTCCAGGTCGACCAAATGACGACCGGGGCCGAACCGAGCCGGGCCGAGGGTATCGCCTGCACCGTCCCCACCTCATGGCAACCACGCTGGGTGCAGGCAAAGGCCGATTGGGTGCTCGCCGAAGTCGACTTGGATTGGGCCAGAGGCGATGGTGACTCGGCCGAGAGTATTGCCCACGCGCTCACCGACCCACAGTCAGAGGACGAGATCGACCGGGTGATTGCCGAGGCCACCGCTGACCACGACCCGTGGCAGCAGGCTCAAGTGATGGCCGAGGTCGCCAGGACTATAGCTAAGGCCACCACCGACCGTAGGGGAATCTCTAAGGCCAAACAGCTACTCGCGTATGCCTGGTCGATCGCAGGCTGGGAGATTCCAGTCTTTGCACTGCCGGTCGTCGCTCCAGAGGTCCTAGACTCACTCGTGTCCGACATTCTAAGGACTGAATAGAGCCTGTCCGTCGATCCTGACCGTGGTTCAGTGTCCAATGTCAGCCCATGATCATAAGATCTTGCTCTGTGCGCTCGACTCCTCGGAACAGCCCGGAATGGTTCGTCCACCGCTGGCACCGAACCTTCGAAATCGCCGGACGGCTAGACCACATGGCAGAACAGGGCATCGCCATGGTTTCACGACTTCGTAACGAGGGCCGCGAGACCGAGGTCATAGCGAACTGGTCGAAAGACACCCTCGTCCACAAGTTCGCGCGATGGGCAGCCCACGGGATGTTCTACGACGAGACAGGCGGTCCTTACACGGAGATGTTTGTACCGAGCGATGAGATCGGGCAGTGGCGGCCGGTGCGCTATATGTCGGTCACGGTTGCGCTTCGGCACTATGGCATCGGAGACGACTCGTTCGAAGTCCCGCCAAGTCACGGCGAAATGATCCGAGTCGACCACAACGTGTCCGCATGGCAAGAATCGCACAGGGTTGCGGACGCGTGCTTCGAGCACTTCGCCGAAGAGCTGATGGTGAGCGGGCCGTACGAACAACTTCTCGACCAGCTAGCCGACGAAGTGTTCCACACTGTCTTCACCAACCGAGCACTCCTCTATGGACTCAACTGGATCGCGTCGTGCATCGTGTCCGAGCTCAGCGCCGAAGCGTGCGCTCAAACACCCGAGGTGGCGAGGCTGTTCCGAGTCCGTGGCGAAGGAAAGCTCAAGCGCACGAGTCCTCCTACTTGGGCGCAGAAAGCAGTCTTCTACCGTGACCGGGGGCGGTGCACCTATTGCCGGACAGACCTGAGCGGCGTATACGACTCACTCAGCACCCACAATTTCGACCACATGATCCCGCTCGCGGTCGGCGGGCTGAACGACATCACCAACCTTCAGCTGCTGTGCAGAGATTGCAACGCAGCAAAATCCGACAAATCCCTCGACACCGGCGAAACCTACTGCCGTTGGTTTCCTCAATAGCGGCATATCGCCAACGCAGCCAAAGGCACGCCCTTAACCACGTTAACTTGCAGATCGACTGCGAGCGCCTGGAGGACAAGCAAGGCTCCGCGCTGGCGCCCTGGGCGCGGCTGCAGGCTCTCCTACCTACATCGAACTAGCAGTTCTCGCGCCGTACCGAATACTGTGATGCTGGACCTGTGCCCGACGCAATCTCCCAGGTCATGGCTATCACTTAGGTGCGGACGCTATCACCAGGCCGAGAGGCTCCCACCGACGAGTACAGCTGTCGATGCGGTGTGTCCCTCATGGTTCTCAGGCTGCGTAGCGCGAAACCGACACAGACAACGTTTAGGGTGGATGTGCATCGCGATCCGGTTAGACGGTGGCAATCGCGTGTAGCGTACACGCCGCCGCGTACTCCTCAGGCGGGATCCGACCCGGCCGATGTATCGGCCGGGCGACATGTACCAATGGACCACGCCGAGGTCGCTTCCTCGACATCGGAGACCGTGACGAATCACGGCCCTGACCGGAACGGTGAGTCGAGTTCTGTTGCGTCCAATAGCCTGGCGTATGGGCCCGACCATCGGGCCAGGTCCGAGCGTGTCGTAGCCGGAAATAGGGAGGTCACCGCGTGACCCTCGAAGAGCTGCCAAAGCCGCTTGAAGGAGGAACCACCGCATAACCCGAAATCGCTCCATCGAACACACATTCGATACCACTGCTCCGCGGTATGGTTTCGCCATGCCGCAGCAGCCCAGCGAGGAAGTCCACGAGCGCACCAGCGTAGAGCTCTTCGCGGGCGGCGGCGGGTTGGCGATGGCCGTGGGCCGGGCTAATTTTCGGCCGCTCTTATTCAACGAGTTCGCGAAGCGCGCGTGTGAGACGCTTGCCAACAACGCGGCCAGACGTGTCGAAGATGGCGACACGCCGTGGATCCCCGCGGGCAAGCAGCGCCCGCCCCTCGTGGAGGGGGATGTGGCGAAGGTCGACTTCGAATATCTTCGCGACCAAGTCGACGTTCTCGCCGGCGGTCCACCGTGTCAGCCCTTCTCCCTCGGCGGTGTGGCGCGCGGCGACGAGGACGACCGTAACGGCTTCCCACACATGTTTCGCGCCATCCGCGAGATGCGCCCCAAAGCGGTGATCTGCGAGAATGTACGAGGCCTATTGCGCCCCTCGTTCAGGCCCTATTTCGACTACATCGAGCGGGAGCTGTCCCTCCCGTTCGAGCGACGGGCCGAGGGATCCGACTGGGAGGACCACGACGCGACCCTTCGCAGTCTGTCCAGCTCCTCGTCGATCCCGGACGACGAACGCTACGAGGTCGCTCACTTCCCGGTGAATGCCGCCGACTACGGCATACCACAGATCCGAAACCGGGTGATAATCATCGCCTTTCGCCGGGACCTCGGTGTCGACTTCGACAGGTACCGGCAACTCGTGCGCCCCACGCACTCCGACGCGTGTCTGTACGCGGACATGCACGACGGCACGTATTGGAGACGTCACCACATGGCGAAAATACCCGCAGCCGTGCGGAAATCGGTCATGGACCGGATCCCCCTTACACTCCAGAGTCCGCTGCTCGTGGACGAACCGCAGCTCCAGCCGTGGCGGACGCTACGCGACGCGCTACTCGGCGACGAGGCCAATGGGATCCCGCCCCTGCCGGATGTCCCTCCACACCATCTGGACCGCAAGGACCACTGGAAGGACCTTGCCAAGAAGCACTGGAGCCCCGTGACCAGGGCGGTCGTGGTCAAGGACCACATCGGTTGGCCGGACGCGCGAATCTATCCAGGCCACACACCGAACGAGCTGGACCGGCCAGCGAAGACGGTCAAGGCGGGCGTGCATGGCGTACCGGGCGGAGAGTCGGTGATGCGCCTTGACGACGGGTCCTACCGCTACATGACAGTCCGTGAGACGGCCAGGGTGATGACGTTCCCCGACGAATGGGCACTCTCCGGCCCCCGGGGGGAGAAGATGAGGCAGCTCGGGAACGCGGTGCCGGTCCGGCTCGGTGAGGTCTTCGCAACCGCCGTGGCCACGGTCCTCACCGAGGCGGAGGCCAGGCTCGCCGAAAGGGCCAAGGGCGAGAACTAGGTACAACGGTGGCTAGGTCAAACTCAAACCGGTGGCGCGACAGGATGCCACCGGACAGCGCGTGGAAGTGTCGACCCGGGTTGGACAGGGCCAAGCGGACGGCGGAGCAGGACCGATCCGCGGGCGGGAACCACAACCGGCTCGTCGGGCTCGACGACGGCCGGGTCGCCCACGCATCAGTCGTTTTGAAGGTGTTGCCGCGTACGCGCCGGATCCGCGCCTACGTTCGGTGGTACGACCGCGACAGGACGGTCACGCGCTACGTTGGGGAGGTCGACGCCAGCACGCGGAGGGGGAACCTCGAGCAGGCATGGAAGTCGGTTATCGCGATGGGCCTCCTGCCGACTCCGACCGACACGACGGGTTCCTGGGCGAGCACCCCTGCCGTCCGGGCGGTAATGCGAGGCAACCGGAGCCGCGATACCGGGCCGGAACTCGCGTTGCGCAAATACCTTTGGGCGCGAGGCCTCCGGTATCGAGTCGACGCGCGACCACTTCCGCAGCTTCGGCGACGAGCTGACGTCGTCTTCGTGGGTCCACGGGTCGCGGTCTTCGTGGACGGTTGCTTCTGGCACGGTTGCCCGGATCATCACAGGCGGTCGCGAAAGAACGCCAAGTTTTGGGAAGCCAAGATCGCGGACAATCGCGAGCGCGATGCCGAGACCGACGTTCGACTCGTCGAGTCGGGATGGACCGTCCTCCGGATCTGGGAGCACGAGGACCCTGCCGCCGCGGCCATACGCGTCG
Source organism: Nocardia sp. NPDC055165 (assembly GCF_053606985.1). NCBI lineage: Bacteria > Bacillati > Actinomycetota > Actinomycetes > Mycobacteriales > Nocardiaceae > Nocardia > Nocardia sp. NPDC055165. The sequence goes on along the minus strand of NZ_JBSGSS010000013.1, from coordinate 155,413 downwards.
AGGACGCGGTGCTCCAGCACCGGCAAAACCCCTCCGCTAAGACGGGCGTTCACGCCACCACTTCGACTCATCGCTCGCCGTAACCGAGGCGCGGTTGCGGCCGGAGGGGACCTCGATCGTATGTCGCTCAGTCGCTCAGCAGAATTCGCTTTCTCAGCCAGTCCAGCTCGGCTGGGCGAACATGTGCCGTTCCAGCATCGATCCGGTTGACGTGGGCTTCGACCACCCCGATGTTCCAGGTTCGACCTGGTCACGGCTCCCTTTCGGAAGCTAGTCTCCGAGACCCACAATCGGGGCACGAAAGACCTGGGCGGACCACGCTACACCGTCGCGGACAACGAGGTACTCCAAACTCTCCGACAACGGATTTGAATTTCCGCCGCCAGCGCTTCCGGCTAGAATTTTGCAGCGCTTCGGGGTCGGTCGACGAGGGAAGGCAATATGTCGCTAGAGGTCAACAAACACGTCCAACGCATACGTCGATACCAGCCGTTCGACGCCGACGCCTCCGAGATGATCTACGAGCAGCAAGCAGACTCTACGCAGACGCTTTTCACTGTTGCCACGCTCGCCTATCTGCAGGCGGCTATCGAGAGGCCGACGACGAAAACCATCGTCCTGACCGGGGACGCCGGACACGGAAAGACGAGCCTGTGCGCCAGCCTTCTCGCTGAGCTGCGGTCCGATGCCGAGTCAGTCACGACCGAAGCCGCCCGAAAGGCCGTTTTCCGCGACCTCTTGGATGCCGGCGACGCGAGCCGCCCGATCGGCCAGACCTATGCAGGTCGCCCGCTGTACATCATCAGAGATCTCAGCGAGCTCAGCGTGCGGATAGGCGCCGAGACGCTCGTGAAGCTGCTCGATCCTCCGGACGAGGGTGTTGCGATCATCTGCGCCAACGAGGGCCAGCTACGCAAATGTGTCGCCGAAGACGACACCGGGCGCGCGAAGATTCTGGTGACTACCCTCGCGGCCGGCATCACGCGCGGACAGGTCAGCGACCCCGATGGCCTGGTAACGGTCATCAACCTCAACTACCAGTCCGTCGCGGCCGACAGCCGCAGCGGCGGACTGATCCAGTGGGTCCTGAAGCAATGGACAATGCAACAGCGGTGGAAGGCCTGCGAGACCTGTGATGCGCGAAACGTCTGCCCAATCCTGGCCAACCGCAACGAACTAAGCGATCCCACTCGTGGGCCACAGCGCCGGACTGCGATCCGGGACGTGTTCGCCGCGGCTGAGCGCACCGGGGCCGTTGTCACGACCCGCCAGGCGCTGTCGGTAACCAGCTACATGCTGACTGGCGGTCTGTCCTGTGCGGACGTCCATGCCAAGTACAAACGGTCGCACACGGATACGTCGTGGCAGGCTCCCCACATGTATCACCAGGCTCTCTTCGGAGACCGGCTGACCCAGCAACAACGTCATCGGGTTGCAACATTCCTGGCACTACGAAAGCTGGACCCGGGCAAGGTCTCTCGCCGCCAAGTCGACGACCGATTGGATCCAGACGCGGCCGGCGACTTCCCTCCCTCGGACGCCAGCAGCTACCTACAGAAGGTCCGTACGAATCGAGAAGTTCAGAGACAGGCCGAGCAGTTGAGGGGCTTGTACACGTTCCTTCGGCGGGCTGACTTCTTCAACTGCGACGACAACGAGGACCGGTTCGCACGTATGGGCCTGCTGGCCGGGGACGATTTCATCAGTATCGAGGATGGGAATCGGGACCCGGCAGACACTCGAGTGCGAGATGGGTTCCTCAAGGGCCTGGAGGCTGTCCAAGGTATCTACCGGGCGGGGCGCAACCCCGACTTCTTGATACTCGACCCAGCGTTCCTTACTCACCACGCCCGCGCTGCCGTGATCTCTCGGCGGGAGACGAGTAAGGACATCGAGGTCATCGACCAGGTCACCCAGTGGCAGCGGGAAAGCCAGACGAACGTGACTCCGGAGATGCAGGACGCTGTCGAATGGCTGAACCGGGCTATCTATATCCGAATCCCGGCCGTTTCCCCCGGCCATGACGCGGTCTCCGTGGAAGCAGATCTTTTGCGCTTCGAGATGCTGACACGGTGGGCCGCGGGCCTGCGGAGCGAGGTCCAGCATGAGGCGGAGATTCGGGGCCTGAGCGCATCCCTTGCGCGGCTGACCGATTCGTCGGACAACGTCAAAGAGATCCAGGTACTGGTTGGCAACGTCATGAGGAAGCTCATGATCGACATCGGCGACAAGATCAGATCGGTGCGTGCGTGATGGTGGCTGACTACTCCAGGTCGGAGGTCGTCCGTGGCCTTTTCGGGGTGAATCTCGAAGAGCACGGCCGGGGGTTCTATATACCGCTGGAGATGCTCGCTATCGCCCGCGGTGTCTACCTGGCGCATAAGGACGACCCGGATACGTTCGCAGGACTCCTGGCGGATGGAGCAGACATGGCTTATAAGCGCACCTCGCATGACTTGGCGCGGCGGATCGCCACCAAGACCGTCATCGTCGAAGGCGACGAGGAGCTCGGCAAGGCCATCGATCGGGACTCTACTGAGACGTTGGCGACGCTCCACGCCCTGTTCTCGTCCCTGTTGGTCGAGATCCCTGGGCGTCGTGTCCAACCCAGCTGGTTCGCCGCGCACTTCTATCCGTTCGTCGGTGAGCTCATCCACTATGACGCGGTCGACCGGAAGATCAGGCTGGTCGATGCCTCTAGAGGAGCAAGCGCCAAGAAGCGGGCACTGGCTAGTAGGGCCTCCGCTGGAACTACCACGAAAGCTCCGAATATCGAGCGCTACCTCTTTCGCGATGGTGGAACCTGGGCTTACAAAGTGCTGCGCACCGACCGTGACCTTGACCGCAAAAAATCGACCCGACAGGGTCTCACCGAGCTCGTTCGGGACAGTGGCACCCCCTTGGGTGATCTCGCCAAAGCCCTTAGCGCACACGACTTCGCCTCCGACGAAGCGCCCGTAAGAGGCTCGGATGCGGAGATTGAGCTGCACGAGAACCTCAGCCCGTGGCCCGATCTGCTGAGAGAAGGTACCCGCAACATCGTCACTCGGGCGAACGCTCCTCGGGCGAAACGCACGGAGAGTCTCATGCACTGGGTCCCATATTGCTTGGCACGCCATCAACTGCATTTGGCACACGCGAAGCTCGGTGCCACCGATCGCGGGTCGATCCTGTTGGACTTCGGCAACGAGGCGAGTCCACTTCGCAGAGAATCGCAGAAAAACCTAAATAACTGCCGAAATGACATCGTCAACGCGATCAATGTCCAGGCCACGGAAATGATCCGCGACGCCCAGGGTGACGATGTGAAGAAGCGCGGCTACGAGAGATTCACCAAGGCGGGCAAAGCGATCGCCTCGCCCCGATCATTCTTCAGTGAGACCCTCGCCGCTGTGGGAGCCCTCAACGCGACTAGCGGGCGCCGACACTTCACCATGAAGCCCGCGATGCTTGAGTGCCTGGTCTATGCCACCGTCCCGCAGGGCAGGGAGATGGAGTTCGATCAGTTCTGCTCATTGCTGTACGAGAGGTACGGGCTCGTGACGGGAAAGATTGCGGCCGTGGACCCCTTGGCCTACGAGGTCGACCGATCGGTCTTCGATCACAACCGGAGGGCGTTCAAGGATAAGCTGGCCGCTATCGGCCTGCTCACGCAGTATTCGGATGCGACCAGCATGGTTCGAGGAGGAGCTCAGTGACTGACAGCAGTATTCGAGCCCTCGGTTGCTTCGTCGCGGACGAAGCGCTCCGCAGGGTCACTGAGATCACCGAAGCCCGCGCCGGTCTGTGGGTCCGAGGGTTCGATCGACCAACGGTGAGCGAGGCCCTCCGTCATGTCGCACAGCGCCAGTTGCGGGCGCCGGACCGTCAGGTCGTCGTGAAAGTCGGCGCCTCTGAGCCGATCGAAGGCGTACCGACTGAGTACTTGCTGGAGCCGCAGACCCAGCTGACCAAGTGGCGAAATTCGGGACAGGGTAAGGCGGTGTTGCTCTTCGAGTGGGACGAGTCGCCGGACGCGCAGGGGTTGGCGGCCATGAACGCTCTTGATGACACAATGATCCTGGGCGATCACCACGACGCCGTCGGCCAGCGTGGGTTCGACAGGCTTATGGCAGCGGCGTGGCGGGAAGCGGGTGGCAGCGGAACCGTGCCGGGCGTGATGGCCAGTTCCCTGTCCGAGATCTGGCGCGCGACCACTGATGCGGAGGTCCGGTCTCTACACCGATGGGCGACCTTCCTGGTCGAGACCGCGCAGAAGGTTGCGGCGATTCCAGTTCGCACCCCTGACGCGGTCTATCCCGAGATCTCGGCAGCCCTGCCCACACTCGATCTTTTCCCGGACCGACAACTCTTCACAAGGCCCGCCGCACTGCCCACCCGGATCAAGAAGAATGTCTCGGTCAGTGCCTTCAAACAGCCCACCGGCAAGGAGATCACCGAAGACGACTTGAGCGACCGCATTAACGCGACCGAGTTCAGCGTAGAATCCCTGGACCACATCGGTACGGACTCCGATACTGCCAAGTTGCGCATGCGAAACCTTGTACTCAACCGTAATCAAGGTGGCTCCACCCCACAGGACCCTCATCAGCTGCGCGGCGAGCATGACCTGGCGCTGTGGCTGGAGGTCTTTGAGCAGAAATCCAAGAAGGTCGGTCTGGGCCAACAGATCCGGCAAGAGATTGAGAGGACCGCGCCAGCTCGGGTCGACGAGTTCGACGCCATGCTGATCGAAGACGCGCTCGACCGCGGAGACCAGGAGTCCGCGCAGCGATTCCTCGACGAGGCCCCGGCCAGTATGGTCGATTCGCTCGCTGACTTGTTGCCCAAGCGGTCTCGCCGCAGGGTCGAGAAGCTTGCCTTCCCGAACACTCAGTCCGTCCAGGACCCGCTCCGGGCCCTGCTGCGCGAGCTGACTTACTTCGCAGACGAAGAGGAAGGCTCTGTCGTCGTCGGGCTGGAAGGCATCCAGGCTGCCGGACAGTGGAGCCGTTGGTTGTTCGCTTTCCTTTACGCACGCACCCTGCGTGATATCCAAAACTCCACCGGACTTCGCTTGAGTCTTGATGTTCGGGACTGCTTGTTAGACCTGACTCGGCCGCCCCTGCCGGCGGAAGACGAGCCTTTCGAGTCGATCACTGAGTGGGCCCCGCTGCGCATCCTGGTCGAGATGGATGGCACTGCGCAGCGACGTTTCCGCTGGGACCCGCTGGGCATCCCAGGGCAAATCGCGCTGGCGGCCATCATCCACGGCTGGCGAAATCCACCTGGCGATGATAGCGATCTAACCTTCGACACCTTTCTCGGAAAATTCAGCGACCCCCGACAATGGCAGTCAGACGAATCTGAGCCCGTCTCCACGACACATTTCGCTAACCAGCTGGAACTACTCAAACTCAAGCACTTCAAGCGTTTCTCCACCGGACTCGATGCCGGGAAGATCACCGATTACATGGACGAGTGGGAACTCGTGATCCGTGAAGCTCGCGCTTGCTTGGTTCCCAACAACGCTCCGGACGCGGATCTGAGTGCGGTCGTCCTGACTGATGTCGTCAGACTTGCCGATCGCCGCATGATGATGCTGGCGACTCACCCGCTGAAGCTGCGCTGGTTGGCGAAGAACTACGCTGAGACCGCCCGCAACATTGGGACCGCCCTGAACAGCGAGGGAGGCCTACGCCTCAACCAGGAGAACGAGGACCTGTTCTTCGACGCCATCGACCGGATCTCACCCCACGGGACACCGGCGGTCCTCGTCGGGCCTGGCGATACTATTGCCATTCCTATGCGCGAATCGGCCGGGCACGAGGAGTACGCACCGGTCCGTTACGGTGGCAACGAGTCCAAGGACTGGCTCTCCAGCGTGGACGAGACCGCGATTGATGAGATGGTCCGTGTCATCACCGACTACCTGACGACCTACCCCCACAAACTCGACGGCCTACGCGTGCTGCTTCTGGACCGCAACGGCGACCCTGTCTTGCCGCCGCGCGTGGCGAGGCAAATGCGCGCGAAGAACCCTCGCCTAAAGGTCGATCTAGTCGTGTTGGCTCCCCAGGCCACCCATCACGAGATTATCCAGGGTTTCGACCTGCAGTTCGCGGGCGCGGAGATGTCCGAGGATAGCTTCCTGCCCGACGTCCAACTCATATTGCGAGCATGGGAGCCCGACCAGGGAGCGGACCTGTCGGGTTTGGAAGACTCCATCGACCTCGCTCTGGCTCCCGCGCTGTTCGGCGCCCAGACAAGTATCAACCAGAGCACCAAGAAGGAATCCCTGTCCGGCTCGTTCAACTCCTGGAAGCACCCGGCCTCACATAACTTGGCTCAGTCCAGCGAGAACGTCGTAAGGGCTCTATTGCCTGAGACCGCAGACGAGGCGCTCGAGTCCTGGTCGACGCTGTGCGTGCGCTACCACCGCGATTCCCCGGTCGCCAAAGAGAGCGTCGATGGCATCGACTACTTCGAGATGCAGGTGCGCTTCGACCAGCACCTGAACCTGTTCGCGAAATTGCACCATGTGGCCCACTGGGTCGTCACCCTCGACAGCTTCATCGGTCGTGAGCAGATCGATGCCCTGCGTAACCGTCCTGACGTGATCCTCGTTAAACCCAACGTCGGAAAGAATGAGTCGTACACCCTGATTGTCAGCTCCCAAACTGGTCAGCAGTTCGTCGTCCAGCGACTACGGCGCCGGCTGGAGCAGATCAATGTCGTCAGTTCGCAGGATTCCGAAAACACTGCCAGACGGATATACGAGGTCGCCCGCAATGTGGCCCCTGGCGCCGTCCTGCGTTCGCTCGGCATCGGCACTACAGTCAACGAGGTGGTCGGCTTAGTCGCCACCCGGTTTGTCATCGACCAGCAGTTCCCGGTCCCTCTCGGGGGCACGAGTCTGGTCACTTGGATCAGCTTCGACGAGCATCACCGCTGGTTCGGCCGCAGCCAAAAGACCCGCGCGGATCTAGGCCGGTTCGTCCTGACAGTTCAGGACGACGGCACGATTCAGCTGGATGTCCTGGTTGTCGAGTCCAAGTTCCGCCAGACATTCGATGTGGGCTCGGCCGAGGAGCAGCTCAATCGCACCACCGACCTGTGCGTGGATGCCTTCCGATCGGATGGTGAGGTCCACGATGACCGGCCCTTCTGGCTGGACGAGCTCGCGGCCGCGATCACTCAGACCAGTGGCAGTGTCCTACAACCCGCGGATCTTCCAGCCCGATTCATTATTGGAAGCGAAGACCCCCGCCAAGTTGAGGCGAAAGTCCTTGATGCCTTGCGCTCCGAGGACGTTCAGCTCGGTCAAGTCACCGGCGTTGCGGTGGCCATCTCCGCTGAGGACCAACGACCGGCCCCAGCGATTAGCGACTTCGGCAGGCACACCCTGGTGAGGTTGAATAAGCACGAGTTGCTGAGTTTTATCGACGCTCTGTGTGCCAAACAAGATCCCGCGAATGCCGCCCCTCTTGTCGACTTTGAGGATCGCATCACCAACGCGACTGTCTCCGCAGACGTCAGGTCCGTCTCCGCAGATATTTCCGCCGAGCTACCCGCGAAAGAAATGCCGACGGCATCTGCCGATATTTCCGGAGGGATACATTCGACAACCACGCTGCGAACCATAATGAGGCCTGATCCTGCTGCACATATAGGCGATGCTCCTCTCAATACCCAGCCCGGTGCGCTCTCCGAAGAAGAGTTGAGTGTCCGATACCACAAGGTTATCGACGTCTTCTCCCACCACAAGGTCACAGTAACGGCGCCGGATGTCAACATGTGGCAAGAAGGACCTGGCTTTTACATCTTCCGGTTTATCCCTAGTCCGGGGGTTACCGTGGACAAGTTGATCAATCGACGCGACGAAATCTTCCTGGCCCTGGAACTGCCTTCCGGATTCAGCATTCGTACCCGCACCGACCGCGGCTCCGTACTCTTCGAGATCCCCAAGACCGACGACGAGAAGTACGGTGTTGACGCCAAGGCGCTGTGGCAGCAGTGCCCGACAAATCCCGACAGCCTCATCGCCCCATTGGGCGCCGACATCGAAGGCAACCCAGTCACCGTTGACCTGTCCTCCGCGGACTCACCGCATTTGTTGGTGGCGGGCACGACCGGATCAGGAAAGTCTGTCGCCCTGGATACGATCCTGAAGGGCCTGGTTCGGTACGACACTGACACCCTGCGGCTTCGCCTCGTCGATCCCAAGGGCACCGAGCTTGTCGACTTCGAGGATGACCCTCACCTTGATGGAATGATCGGTATGGACGCCGCCGACGCCATAGAGATTCTTGAGGGAATGGTCGAAGAGATGGCTGTGCGCTACGCCGACATGAAGGCGATCCGCACGCGTAAACTAGCCGAGTACAACGCCAAGGTTGATGAAGCCGACCGAAAGCCATGGATTGTCATCGTCCTGGACGAGTACGCCGACCTCACGAGCGACCCTGACGAGAAGAAGCAAATCGAAGCGCTACTGAAGCGCCTGACACAAAAGGCCCGAGCTGCGGGCATTCATGTTATAGCTGCCACGCAGCGCCCGAGCGCCGATGTTATCTCGACGACTATCCGGTCCAACTTCCCTGCCCAACTCGCCCTGCGGGTCAAGACCGCGACTGACAGCCGCATCATTTTGGACGAGACCGGAGCCGAATCCTTGGCCGGACAGGGCGATGCATTCCTGCATACAGCCAAGGGCACCACACGACTGCAGGTTGCCTATGACGGGACCTGACCTGGCCCTATTTGTCTTAAGCCGCGAAATGTGAGTCAGTTTGATCGCGAACTCGTAGGCCAGCCTACGCATTGAGGGTTCGGTCCCTGACTTTCATCGGACGCGGATCAGCTCTTCGCTGCCGCGCGGGCCTCCGCGGCAGAAGCCCGTTATTGGGGTCCGAGTGAGGTGCACGCGCAGGTTGGTCGATCGAGTTGGCCATGCTGGTGACGCGGCGATGCTGTCGTGGAGCAGGCCGAGCCGGTCGCGGGTCGGATCGCGATGGTGAGCGGTCGAGTCGAATCGAGCGCTCGCACCTTGCCTAGGGCCGCGCCGAGGGCGGCCAGAATAGGTCGTGCCTCGTTGACCCGGGCCACGCCGACGACGGTGACAAAGCGGCTTGACGTGCGAAGGCTCAGGACATCCTTACGGGACTGCTGAACGATCCGGTGACAGCGTCACCTGTCCGTGCAGCAGTCCCGTCTGTATGGTCCACATCAGAGGAGGATGGATGATGTGTAGCGAGAGGCTAATACCGGAACGGACGATTGATTCGTTGCTTGCGGCGGAGATCGTTCGGCACGATCCGTTCGCTCTCATCTGGTCGCCGACGCAGTCCCGTGGCTCGGTTGACCATGTTGTGGGTTTCACCACGAACAATCTGGCGATATTCGAGTGCAAGGCAGTTGATTCGGCGTCCGGGGGACGTCGATGGACTGCGCCGATCGACCTTGAGCAACTACGCCAGTACGTAGCACTCGGCATCCCAGCTCTCTACGCATTCCTGGTCAAACCGCCCACGTCAAGACGGCCCGACCAACGCAACTGTGAAATTCAGCCGTGCCACCTGGTACCACTCTGCTCGGCCTGTTGCACAGACGCGCGGTCGTATGGCGGACTGAATCACCGCGTCATGTCAGCACCGGCAGTGCTTCGGCTACAACCTTGGTTCTGTCACTGGGTCTGGGTTATCCCGGCCAGTGGCCTAGAGCGGGACTTACTACCGAGTCATGCCCGCGGTCAGTTGACGACGACCATCCGGCTCGATGACAGCTGGTTCCACAAGCATTACAGCTACGGGATCAAGATGACGCGTTTGTGCCACTTCTTACACGAGGCAACATCGGGATACCTGGTCGAGACCCAGCAGCGTGAGCGACGTCGTCGGGCTGTTGGGCGAGGTATATTGGCCCACCGACCAAGGCGCCTCGACGCCACCTTTCATCGTCGGGTTTTCGGGTAGCGCTGACATGGCGGTTCGGGTGAGGACGCCCTTCGTCCAATAAGTATCAGGGTCCGACGTTCTATTGGTGCGCGCACTGGAACGTTACAGCCCGTTGGTGGTCGCGGAGGGCGTTATCCAACTCGACCCGCAACACGGAAACAACACGGATTCAACGGGAATCAACGGAACCGATCGGCATCCAGCGGAAGGCCTCGAACGTCAAATCTGCAGGTGACAGGTTGGTTTGAGAAGTATTGAAAACTGTTGGGAAACAGGGCATTTAGAACGGCGGGTTTCTGGTTCGAGTCCAGATGGGGGAGCATAAAAGGCCCTCTACCAGCGCAAGCAGGTGGAGGGATTTTCTGTTGTCCGGGCAATCCCCCGATCGACTACTTTCCGACTACAAAACGTTGGACCAGTCAGGCAGTCCCCTCATCGACACTCTGAGGCAGAACCTCCACATCAGACGGTAGCGGTCGCAGCTTGACGTCGATGTGGTTTCCGAATTTCGCTATATAGAGTCGAGAGCGGCGCCGCTCCGCCGCGAATCCCGTTGAAGGACAGCAAGAAATGCCTGACAACAACGAACCCGTTGTGCGCTACTTTGCGTTGATCGATGACGAGAGAGGCTGGCCCGACGGCTGGCGCGCCCGTCGAATCACCGGGCTTGTGCGCCGGACCGACACCCGGCCTCTACCGACCGACGAAGCGCTCGGCAGGGACTTCACCTGGGGTCCTACCGAGTACCTCCAGCACTATCGGCCGGGAGTGGACGAACCTCACGAAGAGATCTCCGCCGAGTCAGCCGAGCGATTCATCGCGAGTTGGCGCGCCTCGAGGGCGAGCAGCGAGGCCGAACGGACGCGCCCCACGTCGAACCCACCCGTCGACGACGCACAAACCTGATCGGTTCCGCGCGGCAAGCAGGTCGTCAGGTTCCGGTGCTTCGACCGGCTCGCCGACCTCTTGTTTCGTGCTGAAAGTTGGGATCGGTAGGCGGCGGGTGTGGCATGTACTTGCCGCATGACATCTTCTCAGCTTCCCTCGAACCAACCGCAGTCCGCCGGCCTGGACAAGAAGACCAGTGCGATCCTGTCCTACGCGCTGGGCTGGCTTACCGGAATCATCTTCCTCTTTGTGGGAAAGAACGATCCCGATGTGAAATTCCATGCTGCGCAATCGATCATCTTCTTCGCCGGGGTCTCGGTGCTCAATATTGTTCTGAGCATCATCGGCTCGCTCCTCGGCGCCCTGGGGATCATCTTCAGCCTCGCCGGACTCGCCCTCGGGATCTTCGCGGTCGTCGTCTGGATCATGGCCATGGTCCAGGCGAACAACAGCGGCGGCGTCCGCGCGGAGCTTCCCCTTGTCGGAAAGTTCGTTGCCCCGTTCGCCGATCAGCTGGCCGGTTCGGTCAAGTAGCGACGTACCCGAAATCCCCGCACGGCGACCACGCCCAATATTCCGAAGATCAACGGCCCAAGACTGTCTCGGGCCGTTGACGCACGCCCGGACCGTCGCGCCCCGCAGGCTTCCTAACCGATTTTGACGAATGGACTTCGGTTCACGCTGTGAACAGCGCTACTACGGGCAGTGCTGTCAGGACTACCAGCAGTGTCGCCACGATCTTGGCCAGTCGAATCCGGCTCGAGCCGGGTTCGACGACAAACGGCGCGGCGGCCGCGAGGACGGCCGCGGCGGCCAGGGCGAGCACGGTGCCGATGAGGAGTTCGTAGCCATGGGGATCTGTCAGCGGATCGGTTGACAGTCTGGAGTGGAGCACGATGTACACGCACCGTAGCCAGAAAAGTCCTGCTGTACAGGCGATGAGAAGGGCCGACGCGGCGACCGGTATGCGCCATCGGATGCCGGCCGCCTTGTTCGGTCTCACCACTGCCTCTCCACGACTTCGGTGGCAGACCTGGGGTCCGCCCCGATCAGCATGCCTGGGCGGTCTGGTCGGGGTCACCGCCGGCGGCTAACTCTTTCTCACCCGCGCCGGTCATGCGGGCTACGAGCGCGGAACGCAGGCGCCAGATACCGTCCGGCTGCGTCGGGTCGAGCCCGGTGATCTCGGCGATCTTGTTCAGTCGGTAGTCGACAGTGTTGGGGTGTACGTGCAGCACACGCGCGGTGCGCAGACGAGTGGAGTGGGTCGCGAGGTGCGCTGTCAACGTCTCCAGCAGGACTGGATGGTCCTCGAGCGGGTCCAGTAGCGCGGCCAGATGCCTTCCTGCTGTGCCCGGCCGGGACAGCTGGTACTCCAGCGACAGGTTGTCGAAGCGCTCGAGCCCGACTCGGCGCAGGCGGCGCATGATGTCGAGCACCGTGTGCGCGCGCTCGACCCCTTCGGAGATGCCGCCTGCCCCTGCCACCACGAACGCGGCGCGAACCTGCGTCTGCGCCGCACCGGCGATCTGCTCGACGAACCGTTCGGCGGCGCCGGGATCGAAATGGTCTTGCGGAATCAGCAGGGTAGCTGTGTCGGTGCCCATCTGCATCAGCGCGTTGTCATCGCAGTGGTGCAGCACCTCGGCCCTGATTCGCCGAATTGTCCGGTGCGCGAGGATATGACGATCCGGGCGCGGCTCGTCCGCTCCATGGCGTGGCACGAACCCGACCGCGAAGACGAAATAGCTCTCGGCCAACCGGACCCCGCAGGCGCGCGCCAGGGCCGGTGTCGCATTCCCGGCGATCAGCGCGGCGGCCACGGTATCCGCTGCGTCACTACCCGCCACCTGCCTTTCACGCAGGTACGCCTGTGAGATCGCGATGGCGAGCTCGCGGGAGAGGTGGCCGAACATGCGCGCTGTTTCGATCAGTGCCACGTGATCCTCGTCTACCCTCGCGCGTGCGGTGAGATGGTCGAACACCGCCTGCGTGCCTACCCGCACGGCCTTGTGCATCGTGTCGATCGTGACGCCCTCGCGTGCCCATTCCATGACGTCGGCGCGCACCTCGGCCAGCGGTTCGGCAGTGTCGCCGCCGGTCAACATTCTGGCGGTGAGCTCGAGGCACGCGTTCACCAGTGCGGCGACATCGCGACGTAGGGCCGCCATGGGCACTCGGGCGGGTAGTTCACTGCCGACGATGAACAGACTTATGATCTTGCCCGAAATCGTTGACGCTGCGGGGAGCCGGTCGAGAATCGGCCGACCTACCGTCGTCGCGGTCCGGGCCGACAGGATGCTGTCGGGCATGCGCACATTTCCTACTTTCCGCTGTTTGCGCTTTATCGTGCGGCCTCAGCACCCCGCGTTCCAATGGTGCTTCGCACCCAGATGAAACCATCGTTGTGCACTATGCACCACCGGGCATGCACCGGACGCTTCACCCGTACACCCAAACAGGTGTACGGAAGCAGGATTCGCGGCTGCGGCCGACGCGGTTCCGCCCGGCGAATGCACGGTCTCCGTGCTTGCCAAATGTCGAGTACGGACCTTCTCAGCTGTAGAAATGCTGCCCGTGCGCGCAATGACGGCGAGTGAGCCGACTCGGTGCGGAGCGCGATGGTCCCAGGATTCACCGTCGGTAGGCATCCGCTACGCCAGTCGAATTTGAGTGAACGCATGTGTACTATTTTGCCGTGAACAGCTCGGGCGCACAGCCGCTACAGGGTTCGACCAGCCACGCTACTCCGCCAGGGTTGCTCCGATGACCACAGTCGCGATCACCGTGCTCGCGATCGTCGCCGCCGGTGAAGCCGTCGGCATACTCATCCTGTCGATCTTGCTGGTCCGGAGTCGGCGCAAGCGCCGGGCACCGCGTCGGTCGACGACGGGGCAGCGGTTGGTGGTGAGCGGTCGCGAAGCGGTACGGACCGCCTGGCAGGCCGCTGATCTGGTGCGTGCCAAAGGTTTTCGTGCCGCCGTGCTCACCTCTATCGAAGACCTCGCGGGCTGGGCACGGGTCGAACGTCCCGACCTGGCCAAACTGGCGCCGGACGGCAACGTCGTCATCATGTTCTCCGACATCGAGCAATCGACCGCTCTCAACGAACAGCTGGGCGACCGTGCGTGGGTCAAGCTGCTCGACCGCCACCACCGCCTGGTGGATCGCTGCGTGCACAACCACGGCGGCCATGTGGTCAAGAACCAGGGCGACGGGTACATGATCGCCTTCGCCGCTGCCGACCGGGCGGTCCGATGCGGCCTGGCCATCCAGGCGGCACTGAGCAAGGACGCCGAAGCATCCCGGGGCGAGGCCGATTTCCGGGTCCGGATCGGTATCCACATGGGAAGTTCCGTCCGCCGGGGTGACGATTTGTTCGGACGCAATGTCGCCATGGCCGCGCGGGTCACCGCGCAGGCCGAGGGCGGTGAAGTCCTCCTCAGCGAGCCGGTGCTGGAGGCGATCGGAAGCAGTACCGATCTCACGATCGGAACCGGACGTGAAGCGACCCTCAAGGGTCTGCGGGGCACGCACCGCCTCACTCCGGTCTGCGCGCAGCGGTAATCAGAATTGGCTCAACTGGGCCGGGGAGTGTTCTGCCGCCAGTACAACGCGTCCAATGCGACCGCGACATGCACGCCGTTCTCCGCCAGAGGACGTGGCAGCAACTCGTCCGCGCGGGCGATCCTGCGCAAGATCGTGTTCCGGTGGGTGAACAGGCGCGCCGCAGCGCGCGTGGCATTGCATTGCTCGTTGATGTAGACGAGGACCGATTCGCGTAGTTCGCTGTCGGCGTGTTCCAGATCGCCGAGGGTGTACTTGATGAATCGGTCGGCCTGAGCGCCGTTTTCGGTGATCAGCGAGGTCAGTTGCACCTCGCCGAAGGTGACCAGGCGTCGGGTGCTGTACGGGCGAGCGAGGATTCGGTGCGCGGCCTGCGCGTCGAGGTGACTGGTCCGGAACCCGGCGAGGTCTCGGCCGGTGGAGCCGATAGCGATCCGCACGCCGGGGATATGGTCCAGCGCTTCGGTCAGTGCCGCGGTGTCGGGAGGGGTGGGGCCGGGCACCCACACCCACAGGGTGGCCGCGCTGGCGAGCACGCTCAACGCCGTGGCCGCCCCGGCGGCCTGTGTGAGGGCCCTGGTCACCCGATGCGGTTCGTCGAGTTCGGCACCGGGAATGTCACTCCAGGCGATGGCCGCGGTGTGGGTGGCGTCGAGCCGGTAGCCGAGGCGGGTCGACGCACGCTCGATGTTGGTCGGCTCCCCCTCGAGAATGAGCGAAATGACTTCGCGGCGTTCGGCATACGAGCCGCGGGCGAGTTCGTCGCGCTCCTGACCGATGACCTCGGTGATCGCCTCGATGGTGCCGTCCACGAATGTGGCGATCGAGGCGGCGGTGACCTCCAAGACCTCCTGCAGCTCGAACGGGTCCGGCGTGAGAATGAAGATGATGGTCATCCATCGTCGCCAGACGACATTTTGCCCGACGCGATAGGCCTGCAAAGCGGCCTCGTTCATGCCACGCCGGACCAGGTCGCGAACGGTGGCGATCTGGTCCGCACCGAGGTTGATCGGCACCGGCATTCCCGGATCGGCCACGTTGGCCGAGGCCCAGTGCAGCAGGTTGCCACGGTTGACGCGCCGGACCGCCTCGGCCAGCAGCGGATCCCCCGCGACAGCGCGCAGGCTGGTTGTCAGGAGAGTGGCGTCATAGAGTTCGTCGAGCCATTCCTCCGGCGCGTTCAGCGCGATCTCGGCACCTTGGCGGATTACTTCTCGCGCGCGGTCGGACAGGCGTCGATCGAACAGACCATCACCGGAGTGCACCGTGTCATTATGCAACCTCCGATCCGAATTCATCTGCGCCGAACTGCCCGTCGCCGACCCGCGTACTTCGTCAACGACACCCGCGACCAGGCCGCGGCGTTCGTCCGCGAACAGCTCAGCCGGTAGCCGCGAAACTGAGAGGTGTCGCCGGGCGGTCGCTGGCATAGTGATTTCGCATGGGACGGACGTTCGAGGATTTGATCGCCGAAGCGGCATCGGCGCCGGTGGAAGGATGGGACTTCTCCTGGCTCGACGGGCGGGCCAGTGAAGCGCGTCCTTCGTGGGGTTATCAGCGGCTGATGAGTGATCGGCTGAAGACCGCTTCCGCTGCTCTGGATATTCAGACCGGTGGTGGCGAGGTTCTGGCCGAGGCGCAGGTGTTCCCGCAGACCATGGTCGCCACCGAGTCGTGGCCGCCGAACATCGCCAAGGCGACCACGTTGCTGCATCCTCGCGGCGTCGTTGTCGTCGCCGCGCCCGACGAGCCGCCGTTGCCGTTCGCCGATGCGGCGTTCGATCTGGTCACCAGCCGACATCCGGCGACGATCTGGTGGGCGGAGATCTCACGCGTTCTGCGTTCGGGGGGAACGTATTTCGCACAGCACGTCGGACCGGCGAGTGTGTTCGAGCTGGTGGAGTATTTCCTCGGTCCGCAACCGGAAGCCCGTCGAGGGCGCCATCCCGACGACGAGGCCGCCGCCGCGCGGGCCGCTGGACTGACGATCACCGACCAGCGGACCGAGCGGCTACGCATCGAGTTCCACGACATCGGTGCCGTCGTGTACTTCCTGCGCAAGGTGATCTGGATGGTGCCCGGGTTCACCGTCGAGGCCTACCTCGACCAGTTGCGGCGGCTCCACGATCGAATCCGGCAGGAGGGGCCGTTCGTGGCGTACTCCAGCCGTACGCTCACCGAAGCCACCAAACCGTGACTCACGGGTGGTGTCAGGCGCCGGCCGCGTAGCCCTCGTTGCCCATCGCCTGGGCGGCGAGGCTCTTGCGGTACTGCTCCAGCGCCACCAGGTCGCCGAACAGCGTCATGTAGGTGTCGGGCTCCTCGCTGGCCGACAGCCGCTGCAGCCTCGACTTGAGCTCGGCGATCTGGCGGCCCACCCAGGCTTCCTGGACTCGCGCGAGGATGCCCGTGATGAAGCGGGGGGTGTCGTTCTGGGTGCGCACCGGGAGCTGCTCGTTGGCCAGTTCGGAGACCAGGGCGCGAATCATCAGGTCGTCGGTGTGGTCGGCGACGGCGGCAACCCATTCCGCACCGCTGAGCCCGGCAGCCGTGCCGCCGGCCTGGGCGATCATGATGCGCACGGCCACATAGGCGGGGTGGGTGAAGGCGGCGGCGTCGATGGCGTCGAAGGACACGCCCGCGATGCCCGGGTATTGCAGTGCGGCGCTGAGGGTTTGGCGCTGCGCGTACAGCACCGGGTCGTTCGGTGCGGGCCGCACCGAGGAGCTCTCCTCGACGCGAGGTGCGGGGATCGCCGCGGCGCCGGACTTCAGATCGGGCGTGGTGCCGCCCATCCGGTTCTTCTTCGCCTCTTCACCGACCCGGCGCACGACGAGCTGGATGTCGTCCCAGCCCACCCAGCCGGCCAGCTTGGTGGCATACCCCTTGCGGGTGGCGTTGTCCTTGATCTGGGCCACCACGGGCACCGTACGGCGCAGCGCCTCGACCCGACCCTCGACATCGTCGAGATTGTGTTCGGCCAGCAGTCCGCGAATCACGAACTCGTACAGCGGGGTCCGCCGCGCCACCAGATCACGCACGGCGCTGTCGCCGGAGTGCTGACGCAACTCGCACGGATCCTGCCCGTCGGGCGCCACCGCGATGTAGGTCTGTCCCGCCAGCCGCTGATCACCGCTGAACGCCTTCAGCGCCGCGGCCTGCCCGGCCGCGTCACCGTCGAAGGTGTAGATGATCTCGCCGCGCCAGAAGTTGTCGTCCATCAGCAGCCTGCGCAGTACCTGCAGGTGTTCTTCGCCGAACGCGGTGCCGCAGGACGCCACCGCGGTTTTCACCCCGGCCAGATGCATGGCCATGACGTCGGTGTAGCCCTCGACGACCACGGCCTGATGACCCTTGGAGATGTCGCGCTTGGCGTGGTCGAGACCGAACAGCACCTGAGACTTCTTGTACAGCAACGTTTCCGGCGTGTTCACGTACTTGCCGGGCATGGTGTCGTCATCGAACAGCTTGCGCGCGCCGAAACCGATCACCTCGCCGCCGAGATTGCGGATCGGCCACAGCAGGCGACGATGGAACCGGTCGATCGGACCGCGCTTGCCCTGCTTGGACAGTCCGGCAGCTTCCAGTTCCTTGAACTCGAAACCCAAGCGCTGCAGGTGCTTGGTCAGCCCGTCCCAGCCCGCGGGGGCGTAACCGCAGCCGAACTGCGCCCAGGATGCCTTGTCGAAGTTGCGGTCGGTCAGATACTTGCGCGCGGCCTCGGCTTCGGGTTCGTGCAGCAGGCCCATGTAGTACTCGTGCGCGGCGGCATTGGCGGCGACCAGGCGCGAGCGGGTGCCCCGGTCGCGCTGCACCGAGGTGCCGCCACCCTCGTAGTTGATCTGGTAGCCGATGCGATCGGCCATCTGCTCGACGGCCTCGACGAAACCGATGTGTTCCATCTGCTGCAGGAACTTGTAGACATCGCCGCCCTCACCACAGCCGAAGCAGTGGAACAGCCCGTGGTTGGGGCGCACATGGAACGACGGCGACTTCTCGTCGTGGAACGGGCACAGACCTTTGATCGAGTCGGCGCCCGCGCGCTTGAGCGCCACGTACTCACCGACTACATCTTCGATCCGGACACGTTCACGGATCGCCGCGATATCGCGATCTGGGATTCGTCCGGCCACGTTGAGGGAGTCTAGTCGGGTCCGCTCAGCGGCAGTCCAGCGAGGCGGCGACGCGTTCGAAGCGGCTCTCGGTGTAGGAGGCGATCTGGTCGATCACCACGCGCACGCGTGCGGCCTCGGTGGCGGCGGCGTTGAACCAGGGCAGCATCTGATCGTCGAGGTGGGCGGGCGCGGTGGTGAGCAGGCGGTCGGCGACGGCCTGTACGCGGTCGCGCTGGGTCTGCTGGCGGGCGAGGTGGCCGGGGTCGGAGCGCACGTACCGCAACGCCACGGTCTTGAGGACGGCGACCTCGGCGGCCACGATCGGGGGCACGATCAGATCGGCCTCGTAGCGGATGAGCGGGCCTTGGCCGTAACGCTCGTGGGTGGCCGAGATCGCGGCGGTGGCGAAGCGGCCGACCAGTTCGCTGGTGAGCCGCTTCAACGCCACCGAGGCGGCGAAGCTGCCGTCGTAGGTCGCCGCGTCGGCCACGATGTCGAGTTCGGAGAGCCGTTGGGCGGCGGCGGCGAGCGCTTCGATCGACTGGTCGGGGTGCTGCCCGTGGCCCTGTTCGGCGAGCGCGGCCTGTTCGGCCGGGTCGGCGAGGGCGCGCAGGTCGATGCGGCCGACGATCACGCCGTCCTCCACGTCGTGCACCGAGTAGGCGACGTCGTCGGACCAGTCCATGATCTGGCATTCCAGGCTTTGTTTGCGGTCGGGCGCGTCTTTGCGCACCCAGGCCAGGCGCTCGAGGTCGTCGTCGTAGGCGCCGAACTTGGTGCCGGAACCGCTTCTGCCCCACGGGTATTTGAGGGTCGCGTCCAGGGCCGCCCGAGTGAGGTTGAGCCCGAAGCTCTCTGCGTCGGCGTCGAGGACCTTGGGTTCGAGGCGGGTCAGGATGCGCAGGTTCTGCGCGTTGCCTTCGAAACCGCCGTAGCGGTCGGCGAATTCGTCGAGCGCGCGTTCACCGTTGTGACCGTAGGGCGGGTGGCCGATGTCGTGGGCCAGGCCGGCCAGGTCGACGAGGTCGGGGTCGGCGCCGACACCGTCGGCGATACTGCGCCCGATCTGGGCCACTTCGAGCGAGTGGGTCAGCCGGGTGCGCGGGGTGTCGCCCTCGCGCGGGCCCATGACCTGGGTCTTGTCGGCGAGGCGACGCAGCGCGGCGGAGTGCAGCACGCGGGCACGATCGCGGGAGAACTCACTGCGATGCCCCTTGCCCGCGGCACCGGGCCACGCGGTCTTACCGGGCTCGTGGACCATGCGTTCCTGGTCGTGCGGGGTATAGGTCCCGGTCATCTCACTGTCCCGCCTCGTAAGGAAAATCTGCCGAGAAATGAGTGAGCTGGTACCAGAGCAGCGCGCCGGTTTCGCGGGCGATGCCGTGGAATTGCGACTCCCTCGTGTAGACGGCGGGCCCGGTACGGGTGGGTGCGGTCCACGCTTCCAGTCCTGCGTCGCGAGCCATCGTCCTGGTTCGCAGTGAATGCCACGGATCGCTCACGAGTACGGCCGATGACATATCGCGCTCCCCCATCGCCGACGCCACCGCCTCGATGCTGCGCAGTGTGTCGGAACCGGTTTCGACGGCCACGATGTTCTCGCTGGGAATGCCCTTGTCCTCCAGATACCGTTTGCCCGAGGCGGCTTCGGTATACAGGTCGCCCTCCTGTTTGCCGCCGACAGTGATCACGGTGGGCGCCACCCCGGCCTCGTAGAGTCGCCACGCCTGATACAGCCGCGCCTCGAAAACCGACGACGGCGTTCCCGAATACTGGGCCGCGCCGAGCACCACGATCGCGTTCGCGGGGGTGTAGTCGTCGATCCGCGCGACCTGCCAGACCCGGACCGCTGTCCCGGCGACCAGCACCAACCCCATCAGCACCGCGCCGGCGATCAACCGGACGAACCACACCGAGACCGTCGACACCAGCCCGCGCGGATGCCTGACATCCGGGGCGGGCGTGACCGTTCGCGAGAAACCCGATTTCACCTTCGTCAGTCTGCCAGGTCGGTCCGACGCCCCGCGGGGTCAGCGGTCACCACCGGATTCCGTTCCGGTGAACGGCCGACCGCCGATCCCGCGGACTCCCAGGGGATCGTCGCGGCGATGTCGACGAACGAGCGGATCAGCGGGCTGTGTGCCGCGCTGGTCCAGGCCAGCACGAGGCTGCTCGGCGGCTTGTCGGCGAGCGGGACCACCACGAGACCCTCCGGGACCGGGTGGCCCAGCGGCGTGAGGCCGACGGTGCCGTTCCACAGGACGGTTTGCTGACATTCGTGGACGGTGCGCACCACCGGGCCGGTGTCCGGATCGGTCGGGTGCGACCAGTAGCTCCGCCAGATCGGATCGGTGTCGGCGGGCAGCTGGAACCACTGTCGATCGGCCAGTTCGCGCAGGTGCAGACTCGCGCGATCTGCCAGGGGATCGTCGACGCGAAGGACGACACCCACCGGGTCGGTGCGCAAAACCTTTGTGGTGATGCCGGTTTCGTCGAAGGGCGTGCGGGTAAGGGCGATGTCGACGCGTCCGGCGCGCAACCCGGCCGTCGGGTCGGCGAAGTCGCCTTCTCTGATGTGCACCTGGACGTCGGGATGCGCGGCCCGGTACGCCGCGGCCAGTCGGCTCCCTGCCGCTTCGGCGAAGGTGCCGATCGTGACGGCGGACGCCCCGGCGGCGACCGCGACCCTGGTGCGCACCCGATCGGCCTGGGCCAGCAGCTCGAGGGCCTCGTCGTAGAGGGCGGACCCGGCAGGCGTGAGAGTCACGCCCGTCGGTGAACGACGTAGGAGTTCGTAGCCGAGGTCGTCTTCGAGCTGTTTGATCGCCCTGCTCAGGGGCGGCTGGGTCATGTACAGCCGGGCGGCAGCGCGACCGAAGTGGAGTTCCTCGGCCACCGCCGTGAAGTATCGCAGCAGACGGAGGTCCATGAGCTGCGACGATACCCGCTCGGTATCGGGTCCGCAGAGATCGGTCTTGGACGCGACCGGCCTCGCGATGATCAGGTGGAAGTCATGAGCGTCATGGTCCTGATCGGACGAATCCTGTTCTCCGCGTTGTTCATCGGCGCGGCTATCGGCCATCTGAGCGCGGCGAAGGACACCGCGCGCTACGCCGCGAGCCGTGGGGTGCCGTCGCCGTTGTTCGCGGTGTACGCCTCGGGTGCCGCCGTGCTCGTCGCGGGAACGAGCGTGCTGCTCGGCGCCTGGGGCGACCTCGGATCGCTTGTCCTGGTGGCGTTCCTGGTGCCGACGGCCTTCCTGATGCATGCCTTCTGGACGGAGACCGACGCCGAGACCAAGCAACACGAGATGGTCCACTTCAACAAGGATCTCGCCCTGGCCGGTGCGGCACTGGTGTTCTTCGCGGTCTTCGCCTACACCGCCGACCTGGGGCTCACCCTCACCGCACCAGCCTTCACGCTGCGCTGACCGGACCGGCGATCACCAACCCCGCGCCCGCCATTCGGGCAGATTCGCGCGGTCGGCGCCGAGGGTGGTGTCGTCGCCGTGACCCGGGTAGACGACGGTGTCGTCGGGGTAGCGGTCGAAAAGTTTGGTGGTGACGTCGGTGAGGAGGGTGTCGAAGTCGGCGGGGCTGTGCGTTTTCCCCACTCCACCTGGGAATAGGGAGTCGCCGGTGAAGAGGTGGGTGTGGCCCGCGTTGTCGGTGAGGGCGAGGGCGACCGAGCCGGGGGTGTGGCCGCGCAGGTGGATGACATGGAGGACGAGATCGCCCACTTCGATGGTGTCGCCGTCTTCGAGCAGACGGTCGGGGCGGACCGGGAGGTGGTCGGCGTCGAGGGTGTGGGCGGCGGTGGGGACCTCGAAGGACTTGGTGACCTCGGTCAGGGCCTGCCAGTGATCGGGGTGGCGGTGGGTGGTGACGAGCAGTTCGATCTGGCCGGGTGTCTCGAGCGCGGTCAGTTCGATGATGCGCTCGGCATCGTTGGCGGCGTCGATCAGCACCGCGGCGCCGGTGGTGGCGCTCTGGATCAGGTAGGTGTTGTTGTCCATCGGACCGACGGACATCTTCACGATGCGGGCGCCGGGGACGTCGCGCTGCTGGGCGTCCCCGCCCGCGGTGACGTGACCTGTGTACTGGCGAGCGACTGTGACCATGCACCCGATCGTAGAAGCCACGCGCCGCGCTGTCGTGCCGGTGTCGGTGTCGACCGTTAGATTCGACACATGCCGCTGTCGAGTTCGGCCCCACGATCGGTTTCCGCACTCTGCGCGGTGTTCGCCGTGTTGAGTCTGCTGTGCGCGCCGAGTGCGGTCGGCGAACCGCCCGCGCGCATGGGTCCGCAGGTGGTCGATACCGCGAATGTGCTCAGTGCGGGCGACGAAGCACGCGTGCTCGACGCGGTCGACGCCCTCTACCGCGATCACCAGGTGAAGCTGTGGGTGAACTATGTGCGCACCTTCGGGTCGATGGCGCCCCGCGACTGGGCTGCCCGCACTTCCGACCTCTCCGGTTTCAGCGATCATGATCTGCTGCTGGCGGTGGCCGTCGACGACCGCGGCTACTGGCTCGACGGCACCCTTCCCGAGAGTGTGAGCGACTCCGAACTGGACTCGCTGCTCGCGGGCTCGGTGGAACCCGATCTGCGCGACCAGAAGTGGGCACAGGCCGCGGTCGACACCGCCGAGGGAATCGGTTCGGCGATGCGGGGCGGCGGGGTGCCGTGGGGTGTGCTGATCCTCATCGGGCTGGCCGTGATCGTGGTGGCCGGCGGTTTGATGTTGTTCGCGCGAAAGCGTCGAGGTGACCGCGATCGTGCCGAGCTGACCACCGCGCGCGAGGTGGATCCGACCGATTCCGCGGCGCTGGCGCGATTGTCGCTGCCGACCTTGCACGCGCTCTCCCGCGAGCGACTGGTCGAGATCGACGATGCCGTGCGGACCAGCGCCGAGGAATTGACCTTGGCCACCAGCGAATTCGGTGACACCGCGGTGACGCCGTTTCGCTCCGCGCTCGATGCCGCCCGCGCCGCCACCGCGAAGGCGTTCACGATTCGTCAGCAACTCGACGACGCGATTCCGGAGACGCCGGACCAGCAGCGCGCCATGCTCATCGAGCTGATCGCCACGGCGGGCACGGCCGATCGCGAACTCGACTCGCAGGTCGCCGATTTCGACGCCATGCGGGATCTGCTCATCGACGCGCCCGCTCGGCTGGACACACTCACCCGCGATATCGTCGAGCTGACCGCGCGGATGCCGGGCTCCGAAGCCGAACTCACCCGCTTGGGATCGACCTATCCACCCTCGGTCATCGCACCGATCCACGACAACGTGCGGATGGCGCAGGAGCGAATCACCTTCGCCGAGAACAACATCGACTCCGCTCGAACCGCTCTCACCCAGCCCGTCGGGCAGCAGGGTGGTGCGGTCGCGGCGATCCGAGCGGCCGAAGGCGCGATCGGGCAGGCAAGGACGCTGCTCGATGCCGTAGACCAAGCCGCGACGAATATCCAGCAAGCGCGCGACGGTCTTGCGGCCGCCCTCGACGAACTGCGCGCCGACCTGAGCTCGGCCACGACCCTCACCGAGTTCGGCGGCGCCGACCTGGCCGCCGCGGTCTCGTCCGCCACCGCGGCCCTGAATGCCCCGAATGCCGACAGCGATCCCCTCGGTACCTTCCACACCGCAGTCACCGCTGATGCCGAACTGGACCGTGCGATCGCGGCGGCCTCGGATCGCAAACTGGCCGTGGAGGATCTGCGACGCCGGCTCGATCGCACCCTCACCGACGCATCCGCCCGCATCGATGCGGCGTCGTCGTTCATCACCACCCGGCGTGGCGGCGTCGATGCGGAGGCCCGCACCCGGCTCTCCGAGGCGCAACGTCACCTCGCCGAGGCACACGGGCTCGCGGGCAGTGACCCCGAACGCGCACTCGTCAGCGCACAGACCGCCGCCGACCTCGGCGGCCGGGCCATGCAGCAGGCGCAGGCCAGCGTGCAGGCGTGGGAGACGCGTCAGCCGATGTCGGGCGGCGGCTCACAGACCGGCGCGGTGCTGGGCGGAATCCTGCTCAACGAGCTGCTGCGGGGCGCGATGAGTGGCGGTTCGCGGCGCGGAGGCGGCGGCTATGGCGGAGGCGGCGGCTACCGTCCGGGCTCGTACGGCGGCTCGTCGGGATCGCGTCGAGTCAGCCGGGGCGGCAGATTCTGATCCCGGCCAGCGCGAGGGTCGACCGCGCCGGGCGCAGTGCCGGACGCGCCTGATCGCGGCGCGGCGAGGTCGACCGGTTCGCCCTTGACTCTCTCACCGTGTGAGGCCGTACACCGGAAGGCGTCATGTTCAGTATCGGAGATTTCGCCAGGCACGGTCAGGTGTCGGTGCGCATGCTGCGCCACTACGACGCGGTGGGTTTGTTGGCGCCCGCCAGAGTCGACGCGGCCACCGGGTACCGCTTCTATGCGGCGGCGCAGCTGGCCCGGCTCAATCGGCTCATCGCCTTGAAAGAGCTCGGGTTCACGCTGGAACAGGTGGGCAGAATGCTCGAGCCGGGGCCCGACGCGGCAGAACTGCGCGGCATGCTCACCTTGCGCCGAGCCGAGTTGGAACAGCGGATCGCGGCCGACCGTTCGCGGTTGACCGAAGTCGAAGCGAGACTCCGAATCATCGAAAAGGAGGGCGTCATGCCCGATCAGGATGTGGTGATCAAGTCGGTGCCCGCAGTCAGAGTGGCCGAATCGTCCAGCTGGGCTTCGGGATTCGAACCCCAGGCGATCAGCCCGGTGATCGGGCCGCTGTTCAGCGAACTGTCCGACCGGCTGGCCGCGGCCGGGATCACGATCGCCGGTCCCGCGATCGCCTACTACGACGCGCGTGACGACGGGACGGTCGGCGTGCACGCGTGTGTGCCGGTGAATGTGGAACCCGCTGCGGCACCGGACTTCTCGATCGTCGATCTGCCCGCGCTCGAACGCGCCGCGACCACCGTCCATCGCGGGAACGTGAGCGGGATCGGCGCGGCGTGGCAGGCGCTCGGTCGCTGGGTGGAGGACAACGGGCACCGCACCGGCGCGCCCGTCCGCGAAGTCACCCTGGAGTGGACGCCCGATCCCGATGGCTGGGTCACCGAGCTGCAGGAGCCTCTCGCACCGCGCTGAGGCGCGGCCGGCCCGTGCGATCCGCAGGCGAGATCCGTGCACCCAGCCTCCAGCGGTCGTGGCCGCCGGAATTCCCATCGACTGCGCCACTTGCGGCGGGGTGCCGCTCTGCGGAGCCGGGCCGTGCCGTCGGATTCAGGCGGTCGCGGCTTCCTGATCCGCGGATGACCAGGACAATTCCGCGGCGACGGCATCCAGCAGGTGGGCGGCGAGCGGGCCGCCACCCAATCGGCCGATGGTCAGTCGACCGAGATAGGTATAGACGAGGAAGGTGACCGCCGCGGACGCCCCCGTCGACGGGCGGGGGTGTGCGGAGAGGTAGACGATCTCGTAGTCGTCGAGAATCAGCCCGGCAGGGGCGCGGAACGGGGGCACCGTCCCGGTATTGGTGAGCGCGATATGCCCTGCGGTGGAGTGGATTCGATCGGGACCGAAGAAGTCGGGGAAGTGCAGAACGGACTGTTCGATCACCCCGTCGGCCAGGTCGTTGTGCAGGCTGGTGCCGATCCGGCGAGCGAGCACGACGAGGTCCGCGGTGTCGGCGGCATCGGTGGCGAACGCGGCCAGGCCGGACAGGTTGGTGCCGGCTTCCGCGGCGACCGCAGGGTCGAGGCGCCTGCGCAGGTCGACCGGATACATACACGAGACGTGGTCCGCGCCCGAGAGATCGCCGTACGCCCGCAACACCGCGGCGGTGACCAACCCGTTGACGCTCACCGCGTGCGCGCGAGCCAGCTCGAGCACCCGTGCGGTCGCGACGGTATCCAGCTGAATCCGCGCGGGCCGGGCCAACGTGGCCGGTGCGGCCTCCGCCCGCTCGATCCCACTCACCGAATCTGTGACGACGAGCGGACGCGCTACCGTCTCGAGTCCCGACCGCCGCCCACGCCGGATCCCCCGCTGCGCCAGCAGCACCTCGAGCGACGCCGGATACTCCCGCGTCGCACCGGCCGTGGTCTCCGACTCGGCGACCACGGTTGCCGTGTCCGCGATCTTCCCGGTCTCCACATAGTCGGTGTAGAAGCCCCACAGCCGCGCGAACAGTTCGACACAATGCCCCGCGTCGGCCACGCTGTGGTGCACGAACAACGTGACCCGAGCCCGATCCTCTTCGGCGAGAACCACATCCAGATAGGCCAATTGGGCCCCAGGATCCATGGACTCGGCCGGAATCCGCACCTCGTCGGGATCGCCGAAACTCACCCACGCGCCGACGGCCTCGATATCCCCCGGACGCAACAGGATTCCGTTCTCGTCGGCATCCTCGACGATCCGGCACACCAGAATCGGAAACCGCCGCTGCAATGCCGCGAAGGCCGCGCCGAGCCCGGCCGCGTCCAGTTCCCCGAGCACCGTGACCGACCGTCCGGTGAAGGTCGCGTGCCGCACGAATCGTTGTTCCGACGGGTCGAGCGCCCGCACCACGTCTTCCGGTTCCCACAGCACAACGAAGATCGTGAGGCAAGCGCCCACCCAACGCAAACCGTCAGCTACGCAGTGTGATCAACCGCCCAGTGCGCGGACGTGAAAGAGCCCGCACCGAGCTAGCGGTGCGGGCTCCGTCGACCTGACGGATCAGGCGCCGATCAGTCGTGCTGCCAGGTAGGACTCGACCTTGTCCAGGGCGATGCGCTCCTGGGCCATCGAGTCGCGCTCGCGGATCGTCACCGCGTGGTCGTCGATGGTGTCGAAGTCGACCGTGATGCAGAACGGGGTACCGATCTCGTCCTGACGACGGTAACGACGGCCGATGGCACCCGCGTCGTCGAAGTCGACGTTCCAGTTGCGGCGCAGCTGGGCGGCGAGGTCCTTGGCCTTCGGGGTCAGGTCGGCGTTGCGCGAGAGCGGCAGCACCGCGGCCTTGACCGGCGCGAGGCGCGGATCCAGACGCAGGCTGATCCGCTCTTCGGTCGTGCCCTTCGCGGTGGGCACCTGGTCGACGGTGTAGGCGTCGACCAGGAAGGCCATCAGCGAACGGGTCAGACCGGCGGCCGGCTCGATGACGTACGGCGTGTAGCGCTCACCGCTCGCCTGATCGCGGTAGCTCAGGTCGACGTTCGAGTGCTCCGAGTGCGTCTTGAGGTCGTAGTCGGTGCGGTTGGCGATGCCCTCGAGCTCGCCCCATTCGCTGCCCTGGAATCGGAAGCGGTACTCGATGTCGGTGGTGCCGGCCGAGTAGTGCGACAGCTTTTCCTTGGGGTGCTCGAACAGGCGCAGGTTCTCCGGGTCGATGCCGAGGTCGGTGTACCAGGACAGACGGGTGTCGATCCAGTACTTGTGCCACTCCACGTCCTCGCCCGGCTTGACGAAGAACTCCATCTCCATCTGCTCGAACTCACGCGTGCGGAAGATGAAGTTGCCCGGCGTGATCTCGTTGCGGAAGCTCTTGCCGATCTGGGCGATGCCGAACGGCGGCTTCTTGCGCGCGGTCTCCTGGACGTTCTTGAAGTTGACGAAGATGCCCTGCGCCGTCTCGGGACGCAGATAGTGCATGCCCTCTTCGTCGTCGACCGGGCCGAGGAAGGTCTTGAGCAGGCCGGAGAAGTTACGCGGCTCGGTCCACTTGCCGGGCTGGCCGGTGTCGGGATCGTTGATGTCGGCCAGGCCGTTGGCGGGCGGGTGGCCGTGCTTGGCCTCGTAGGCCTCGATGAGATGGTCGGCGCGGTAACGCTTGTGCGTGTGCAGCGACTCGACCAGCGGATCGGAGAAGGTAGCCACGTGGCCCGAGGCCTCCCAGACCTGGCGCGGCAGGATCACCGAGGAGTCGAGACCGACGACATCGTCGCGGCTGGTGACCATGGTCCGCCACCACTGCCGCTTGATGTTGTCCTTCAGTTCGACGCCGAGCGGACCGTAGTCCCACGCCGACTTGGTGCCTCCGTAGATCTCACCGCACGGGTAGACCAGACCCCGGCGCTTGGCGAGGTTGGCAACGGTGTCCACCTTCGACTTGGGTGCCACGCGAGATTTCTCCATCCACTGCGAGTCGGAATTGTTCGGCATGCCGTACCGGTGTTCGATGCGGCCTACCGTACGTAAGTGGGTCCAGCGTATCGGGACGCGTCCAGTGGGTTTGCAGCAGCCGAGGTGTCCGCGCGGCGCGTCATTTGACATGCGCAATTATGCATATCAAAATGGAATCTGTTTCCATTAAGGAGTTGGTTGATGACCACCGAGGCCGCGCCCGCGCACCCGCACAACCCGTACCACTCCCCCGCCCCCGCCGCCGTGCCGTCGCGCACGGTCCTGGAGGACGCGGGCGAGCTGCTGCGGGCACTGGCCGCGCCGGTACGCATCGCCATCGTGCTCCAGTTGCGCGAGTCGCCGCGCTGCGTGCACGAGCTGGTCGACGCGCTCGGCGTCACCCAGCCGCTGGTCAGCCAGCATCTGCGCATTCTCAAATCGGCGGGCGTGGTGCACGGCGAACGCTCGGGCCGCGAGGTGCTCTACGAACTCGTCGACGACCATCTGGCGCATATCGTGGTCGATGCCGTCGCCCATGCCGAGGAAGGGTAATCCGTTGGCAGACAACACCTCCGCGAAGCAGGTCGGGGTCCGCAGCACCCGCCAGCGCAGTGCCATCTCGGCCCTGCTCGACAATATCGACGAGTTCCGCTCGGCGCAGGAATTGCACGACGAGCTGCGCAAACGCGGTGAGGGCATCGGCCTGACCACCGTCTACCGGACTCTCCAGTCCCTGGCCGACGCGGGCATGGTCGACGTGCTGCGCACCGACACCGGCGAATCCGTCTACCGCCAGTGTTCGAGCGGCCACCATCACCACCTGGTGTGCCGCCAGTGCGGGCGCACCGTCGAGGTCGAGGGCCCGACGGTCGAGGCATGGGCCGAGACCATCGCGAGCGAACACGGCTTCACCGAGGTGAGCCACACACTCGAGATCTTCGGCACCTGCCGCGAGTGCGTGCGCAGCCGAACCGATGCGGCGAGAGACGAACCCGCATCCGTGTGACTCACATCACATGATGGAACTTTCGCTTCGCGAGCCCCGTCCAACCTTCACGAAGGGACCGGCCCGCACGGGCGCGCAGTCCTCTCGGCAGCGAAGGAGGGGACATCGTGAGCGGGACCCTGGGCGTCGAGCCCGATCAGTTGACGACGATGGCGACGACCTGGCGTCGGGAGGCGGCCGAAGTCGACGCGCTGAGCTGGACGGCCGCGAGCGAGGCGACCGGCGACGGCAATGACGTGCTCGCCGCCGTACGCGGGCTGTCCGACCCGGCTTCGCAGGCCACGGACTCGATCGCGATCCGGTACACGACGCTGGCCGACCTCGTCGACAAGTTCTCCGCCGATATCCAGGCAAGAGACGCCGAGACCGCGGGCGAAATCGGAAAGCTCGGTACCCGCTGATGCGGCCGACCATCCCCCAACTCGACACCTGGAATCTCGAGGGCCTGCACCGCGCCGGGGAAGCCGCCCGCGCCAACGCCGACATCCTCTCGAACTCCGTCGACGACTGCTCGCGCGCGATCTCGGCCGCGGGTAGCTGGTACGGACAGACCAAAGACGCGGCCTCGCGGCGCATCGATGAGGAAGTCGATCACGGCTACGAGGTGCGCACCGTGCTGCTCCGTGTGGCCGACGACGCCGAAGACGCCTACCAGGGCCTGAAACACGCCAAAACCTATGTGCTGGAACAGAAGAACCTCGCCGTCGGGCAAGGTTTCGTGGTCGCGCCCGACGGCCGGGTGACCCATTCCGATCCGAAAGAGGAGGGCGCCGCAGGAGTTTTCCAGCTCAACCTGCTCAGTGGGCTGGACGAGCTCGAACGCCTCGACAACCTGTTCGGCGCCAGGCTGCGGGAATCGATGGGCGACCTCGGGGCGATGCGCGACGGGCAGCCCGACATCACCCTCGCCGACGGTTCGATGCGGGATCCGGACGCGGTCGCGATCCAGCTGGCGTCGATGTCGCCGGACGATCGGGCGACCTTCCTGGCCGGGTTGAGTCCCGAAGCGCAACGTCAGCTGGTGATCGCGGCGCCGGAGAAGCTGGGCAATCTGAACGGCGTGCCGTTCGTGATGCGGATCGAGGCCAACGAGATCAATGTCCGCAACGCGCTGACGTCGGAGAAGGCCAAGCCGAATCGAGACGAATCGCGGGTGAAGCAGCTGGAAGCGATGCTCGCGCCCATCCCGAATCCCGAAGGTGCGGGCACGCTCGACACCACCGCCGCCGCGACCGGCGAAACAGCGACACCGCAGCTGGGCATGGTCGACCGCAAGTTCGTCATGTTCAGCACCGAGGGCAACGGGCGGATGATCGAGATGGTCGGCGAGATGAAGTCGGGCGCGCCCGGTGTGGGGGTGTATGTGCCCGGCACCAGTACGAATCTCAACGGCTCCGGGTCGAATCACGTGGCCGCGTGGAATCTCGCCGATCAGACGGGCGGCCCGATTTTCCTGTACATGGAGGGCGACTTCCCGCAGAGTCTGACCAGCCTTTCCGACGGGGCGCCGAGCCCGAAATTCGCCGCGGACATGGCGCCTCGGCTTGTCGACTTCGGCCGCGAAATCGACCGGGAAGTCGGTGCGACCGCGCCGGGGACGCCGGTTTCCTATGTGGGACATTCCTACGGCGGTTCGATCGTCGGCTCGGCCGAGCAGTTGGGTCTGCGCGCTGACCGCATCCTGCACGCTTCTTCGGCGGGCACCGGCGTTTTCGACACGGGCTGGAACAACCCGAACCCGAGTGTCCAGCGGTATTCGATGACGGCACCCGGCGACCTGATCGGGGTGGTGCAGTCGTATCCCGAAGGCGGACTCAGCATTCCGGGCGCATTCACGATTCCCGGAAACCCCCACGCGTCCGCCGAATTGGGCGGTGATCCCGACGAGGTACCCGGCGTAACACGACTCGATACCGGCTTCTACAGCGACACCTCCCGAAACCACCCCACCGAGGTCGTCTTCGGTACCGACGGGCACGGGAAGTACTGGGACGACCCGAGATCGACAGCGTTTCAGAACATCGTCGGCGTTATCGAAGGATCGACCGCGACCGCGTATGTCGAACGAGGAATCGAAACACCGTACGTCGACATCGGTTTGGGAGACAACGGCGACGGAGGCAAGGAGGGGTTCGACGCAGCGAAGGCAGCTGCTGCCGCTCGCCTCGCAGCAGCCCTCGGCAATCCCGACCTCGACCCGTACGCCGATCCCCGCATCACCGACAATGCCGATCCCGGCCGAACGATCGACATCAAATGACGAGAACAACGATCGTGGCCTGCATCCTGATGATCACTGCGGGCGTCACGGGATGCAGTGGTTTCATCCACGAAGGTCCGACCAACCAGCGGATCAAAGACACCACGGGGCTGACCGTCGCCGAGGCAGGCGCGATTGTCGAGCGCAATTTCGAGCTCATCTGGCCGCAGAAGGGCCCCGTCGAGATCGCGAATCTGACCTCACCGGGCACAGGCTGCCGAACGAACCCGAACTCTCTGATGTCCGAGGGTCCGCCGTGGCGGCCCCGGTACACGATGGAGGAAGTGAACCCGCCCCAGGAGTTCATCGACCGAGCGATGGCGAATCTCGAAGCGATGACCACACGCGGCTTCACCCTCGTACCGAGCCAGCGGCCCGACAACGACCCGGTGAACCGGCTCTACCGCGACTCGACCGGCTACACCGTCGCATCGTTCCGGGATACCTCCGTTGGGCCGAGGAAAGAGGTGCGGTTCTCGATGACCGCGTCCTCACCCTGCGCGGCGGAGTAGGCGTGACCTTTCGCGATGCGCATCAGCGTGACTACGATCTTCGGAGCGGGGACGTCATGAACGAGCACCGGTTCTGTGGGAGGGACGAAGACATGGCAGTTCGAGGTGCGGCGGCGAGGGTGTTCGGCGTTGTCACGGTGGCGGGGTTGGCTGTCGTGGGCTGCGGTGATGGGGAGCAGGGAACGGCTACTCCGCAGACGAGCGGTGTGAGTGTGGCGGCGAGTCCTACTTCGGTGGATGCCGAGGCGAAGGTGTGGGATCCGTGTTCGTTGCCGGATTCGGCTGTCAGCGCGGTCGGGATGAACGTGGGAAGCAAGAAGAAAGATGTCGCGGGAGTGGACTTCACTGGATGGAAGGTCTGCAACTGGACGGACTCGGCTAAGAAGTACACCTTCTCCGTGATGTCGTCTGCGCACACGCTTGCCGAGTCCAGGCAGCGAACCAGCGAATACACCGGATGGGCCGACCTCCAGGTCGGATCCCGCAATGCGCTCGAGTTCAAACCGATCGGCTCCGCGAACGACGTCGCTTGCTATGTCAGTGTCGAAGTGCCTGCCGGATCGGTCGATTTCAAGGTGCAGAACCGCGTCAGCGCTGAAGGGGCCAGCGAACCTTGCGGCGAGGCCCGGCGACTGAGCACCGCACTGGTTCAGTACTTGCCCACAAGCTGAGGGGGACAGCTGATGGTGCTCGGCATAGATCCGACTCAATGGAGCCGACTACTCGGTCAGGCAGAGGCCGGTCAACTGTCACTGGATCCCGAGACAGGCAAAGACCTCGATCGCGTGTGCGACGACCACTTGGACCGGCTCGAGGAGGTCTACGAGATGGTCGAAAGTGTGCGACGAGTCGGCGGGTTCGGCTCCTTCGACTCGAGCAAGATCCTCGAGAACAAGTTCTCGCTCACCGCAGCCGGAGGTGATCGTGCGTTGGATACAGTGATCAGGCAGCACATCGAAACGGTCAAAACAGCCAAAGAGGTTGTGGCCAAAGCGATTGCGAACTTCGTCGCCCAAGACGAAGCGACCGGTGCCGAGATCTCCGCGACAGGAGAACACCTGTGACCTACGAGGACTACAAGAGCAAGGTGATCGCAGCTCAGGAGCAGTGGAATACCGAGCGGGCCAAGATCTACGACCGCCAGCTCGTCGGCAACTACGCCACGATCTTCGGCGGCGACATCCAACCCCCGCACATCACCACCCCTGACAACTACGACAGCATGACGCTAGAGCAGATGCAGGCGGCGGTCGCGGCGATGAAACCACAGCTGGTCGATGACGCGGTAACCGCGTGGGCGAATATCGGTGGCGCGCTGATGGGCACCTTCACCGGGTTCAACCAGCAGTTCGCCCGCACCGTCACCGGCGCGGGCGGCCACGGCGGATGGACGGGCGCGGCAGCTTCCGCCGCCGTCGCGGCCGTGAACAACTATGCGCAGCAATCGATTCCACTCTCTCAGGCCGCGACTGCGATCAGCCTCAAACTGACCGAGATGCGCACCGGGATCGAGCAGACCCAAGCGTTGATGCCCGGCCTCACCGAGCGCACCAACGTCACCGGCAAGTCGTTGCCCGCCGACGGTGTGATGAAGGTCGACGATCACAACCGCGACGAAGCCACCCAGGAGGGCAGGCGGATCTTGCGCTCCGTGTACAGCCAGGTCGCCGGCCAAACCGACAACGGCGTTCCCTTCTTGCCGACCGCGCCGACCATCGCCGACGACGGTGGACCGGGCAGCAACAGCGAGACGAATGCCGTGGACAGTCAAGGTGGTTCGACCGCAGCTGGCAACGAAACCGAAGACCCGGCAGCGGGAACGAACGGCGACAGCGCGACACCCGAGGGTGCCGCTACCGAACCGCCTTCCACCACAACCTCTTCGACAGACGCGGGCTCGACCACACCCCAGAGCGCCACCACCACACCGCAATCCACCACCCCCACCACAACAGCTCCGAACACCACCGCGCCGACCAACGCTGGTGCAACTACGCCAGGCGTCGGCACACCCGGTGTCGGCGCCCCGGGCACCGGCGCCCCTGGCTCCGGCAGACCCACCGGCAACGGGCCCGGCGGATCTGGCACCCCACGCGGCAGCGGCACCCCGACCAGCGCCACTCCCGGCCGAAGCACCCCTGGCACCCCGTCCCCCGCTGCCGCGGCAGCAACCGGAACCCGCGCGGGCACCACCTCCGCCACCGGTCGCGGCGCAGCGGGCGTGGGCGGCATGGGCGCACCGGGCACAGGTCGCGGCAACTCCGACGACGAACGAACCAAGGACATCCCCGACTACCTGATCACCCAGGAGAACGGTGACCTCCTGCTCGGCGCGGACCAGATCAGGACCGTGCCCCCGGTGATCGGCGGAGACGACGACAGTGCACCGCGCTGAATTCACCGGCATCGAATTCGAGATCCTGTGGTCCGGCTACGGCCGTGACCGCCTCCCCTATCCGCTCCAATACCGCACCGACATCGCCGAATTCGACGAGCTGAAGCAGCACCGGGAAGCCGCGGTGGACGCCCTCCTCCGCAAATACGACCCGGCGGTGGAACGCGCCCTCGCCGTTCTGCTCGACCCCGATGCCAGGGTCGAATCCAAAGGCTATGTGGGACAGGACAACGCGAACATCATCCGCTTCCACGGCGCGATCCGCGGCACGGTCGGCGCCACCCTGCAACAGGCGCCGGGCGCCGCGGAGGACACCGGCGCCGACGTCACCCTCACCTACTGCACCCCCAGCCAGGTGGCAGCCCTGACAGTCGCTGCCCTCCCCCGCACGAAGCCTGGCAAGAAGGCGCCGGTCGAGGTCCGCCGAGACCAGCTGTCCGTCGAAGAAGACCACTTCGAATACCGCGCGGGCCGCCTCAGCTCGGCCGACCAACTCAACCGCATGTTCCACCGGCCCCGCCGAGCCTTCGGCGAGATCTCGGCCCTGTCCGGCCCCGCCCTCGACTCGCGCCCCACCCCCGCCCGCACCTTCTGGTGGATGGACTACCCCGACGGCCGCTACTACGTGAAAACCGGCGACCCCATCGTCGCCGAACCCCTCCCCACCGACCGCATGATCGCCGGCATCTACCGCATGCTCACCCGAGCCCAGCGCTACCACCAAGAATTCGGCACCGACGACTACCGCACGGGGTAACCGCACCGCGCACGATGCAGCGATTACCCGCCTATTCGCTTCAAATTATGCAGCGAATAGGCGGTAATATCGCTGCATGACGAACCGTGGGTACATCTGGGAGGCGACGAACTGGCCTCGCTTCACCTACGACGCCGTTCTGCTCGCCAAACCGACGGCAGAGGTCGCGCTCGCCCAGGGGCGCCTGCACGGTCGACTCACCCACGCCGACGACGCCACACAGGAACGCGCGGGGTTGGAAGCGCTGACCACAGACGTCGTGCAGTCGAGCGCCATCGAAGGCGAGTTACTCGATGCGGCGTCGGTCCGGTCGTCCATCGCTCGCAGGCTCGGTGTCGATATCGGCGCGACAACGCCCACCGACCGCCGGGTCGACGGTGTCGTCGATATGGTCCTCGACGCCACCCGCCATCACGACCAACCGGTGACGGCGGAGCGCCTGTTCGGCTGGCACGCAGGACTCTTTCCCACGGGCTACTCCGGCATCTCACGAATCCGGGTGGGCGGCTGGCGAACCGATGAGACCGGACCGATGGAGGTGATCTCCGGACCATACGGTCGGCAGCAAGTCCACTTCGAAGCCCCACCCGCCTCCCGCCTCGACGACGACATGCACCGCTTCCTGATGTGGCTCGACGCGGAAACCCCCGAACCCGCGGTGCTGAAAGCCGGCCTGGCACACCTATGGTTCGTGACGATTCATCCCTTCGATGACGGAAACGGCAGAATCGCACGTGCGATAGGCGATCTCGCCTTGGCCCGTTCCGAACACAGCCCTCGCCGGTTCTACAGCCTGTCCGCCCAGATCCAGCGCGATCGCAAAAACTACTACGCCATCCTCGAAAGCACCCAACGCGGCGACCTCGATGTCACCGCCTGGCTGCTCTGGTTCCTCGATGCGCTACTCCAGTCCATCAACAACGCCGACCGAACCATCGACGCAGCGCTCGCGAAAGCCCGCTTCTGGCGCACGTGGCACACCACGGCGATGAACCCCCGTCAAACCGAAATGCTCAACCGAATCCTGGACGGCTTCAACGGAAACCTGACAACCCGCAAATGGGCGATCATCACCAAAACGTCCCAGGCCTCCGCCCTCCGCGACATCAACGAACTCATCGAGCTCGGCGCCTTGCGACGCTCCGACTCGAGCGGCCGAAGCACATCCTACGAACTGACGGAAATCGCCGAGCCGAACACGGAGTAGCTGCCGAATCTCCGCAGCCACAGGCTCCGCTCGACATCAGAGCCAAAACGCTCCGCACGAGAGTTGGTCGTGCGGAGCGTTTTCGCGGGGCGGGTCAGGCGGGTACTGCCACCGGTTCGGGAGATGTGGTCGGCGTGGTCAGCTGGCGGGAGCGGAGGGCGCCGAGGCCGAGGAGGGCGACTCCGCCCGCGGCCCAGGCGAGTAGGACGGTGAGGGGGGCGAGGGCGCCGGCACCGTCGAAGTAGGCGACCGAGCGGAGCAGGGCGGCGGCGGCGCCCGGGGGGAGCAACTGGCCGATGGTGCCCCAGGGCTGGGGCAGGAGTTCGGGGGCCGAGGTAGCGGCGGAGAACGGGTTGCCCACCAGCAGCATGGTGAGGGCGCCCAGGCCGATGCCGGGGCGGCCGATCGCGGCGGCCAGGCCGACGATGACGGCGGCGACGGTAAAGGAGGCCAGGCCCGCGATGGCGGCCAGTTCGAGGTAGGAGCCGGGCAGGATCGAGAGCCAGGTGTGGAAGATCAGGGTGCTCAGGAGCCCGCCCGCGATACCGAAGGCGGCCAGGCCGGCGAGCCGGGACCCGAAGGCGGGGACCAGCAGGGTGAGCAGGATGCCCGCTGCCATACCGGACATGACCAGCGGCAGGACCATCGAGCCGAAGCCCGCGCCGCGCTGGTCGTCGGGATCGACGGCGATCACGTCCTCGACCGGAGCGACGGGGATACCGCTGAGTTGTTGCGCCACGGCGGTGAGCTGCTGGGCGACGGCGGGCGAGGCGGCGGAGGCGACCAGGACCTGCGGTGCGCCGTTGCCGGTGACGACAGCGCCGTAGATCTCGTTGTCGGCCATCGCGTTTCGCGCCTGCTGCGCGTCGGCGACGGTGATGATCTCGAAGGCCTCGGGATCGCGCTGCCGCAGTTGCTGGGCGACCGGGGCGGAGCCAGGACCCGCGACGGCGATCGGCAGATCACGCGGGCCGATATTGACGGCGGGCCAGGCGAAAGCGATGAGCATCAGGGCCTGGATCGCGGTGGCCGCGAGGCCGAGAGCTACTGCTCGGCGGGTGATCGTCATGCGATTTCTCCCATTAAAGCGAATGTTCGTTCTTTTTGATGTTCCTACCGTGACACCGCCCACCTCGCTTGTCAAGAACGGACATTCGTTTTACTTTTGACCCATGCCCCGAGTCAGCGAAGAACACCTGGAACGCCGCAGGCAGCAGATCCTCGACGCCGCGCAGCTGTGCTTCGCCAGGAAGGGCTTCCACGAGACCTCGATGCAGGACGTATTCGCCGAATCGCAGATGTCGGCGGGCGCGGTCTACCGGTACTTCGCCAGCAAGAACGAGATCATCGCCGCGCTCGTGCAACGCACGATGGGGCCGCTGCGCGAGCGGCTCGCCGAGATCATCCGCACCGAGACCGCGCCTCCCCCGGCGGAGGTCATCCGACTGCTGACCACCGAGATCGTCAAACGCAGTGGGCCAGAGGGACCGCTGCGGCTCGCCCCACAGGCGTGGGCGCTCGCGCTGGTCTCGGACGAGGCGGCCGTCCCGGTACGCGCGGCCATCGCGTCGATGCGCGCGTTGTGGTTCGAGTACGCGGACCGATTGTGCGAGTCCGGCTGG
This sequence comes from Nocardia sp. NPDC055165, assembly GCF_053606985.1. NCBI lineage: Bacteria > Bacillati > Actinomycetota > Actinomycetes > Mycobacteriales > Nocardiaceae > Nocardia > Nocardia sp. NPDC055165. Next base: position 117,063 of record NZ_JBSGSS010000013.1, on the reverse strand, counting down.
CTGCCACCGGGCACCGATTCCGACGCGATCGCCAAAACGCTCATCGGGCTGCTGCCCGGCTTCATCCTGCAGCACCTCCTGCTCGCCGACGTCGACCCGGAGGATTTCGCCCGCGGTCTCGAGGTCATGCTGCCGGGACCTCCGCACCATCCCCGGTGAGCAAGGCCACTGTTGCCACCGCCGCCGAACGGGTAGGTTCGGGTGCGGCACCGGAGGGGGTCCCGAGCGCCGGACATCGTTGAATACCGATCCGACCAGGGAGTTTCCTGTGACTTTGCACCGTCGAACCCTTCGATCACGCGGCCTGACCGCGCTGGCAGCCGTGACCGTTGTGGCCGCGCTGCCCGCGGCGATGGCAGGCACCGCGCAGGCCAGGATGATCGGCGGATTCGAGGTGGGCGGCGCGATCGAGACCGAATACGACCAGGCGGGCGGCCCGGCGCTGGGCGAGCCCACCTCCCCGGAAGCCGACGCGGCAGCCGGCGGCAAGTACCAGACCTTCGCCAACAACGCGGCCATCTACTGGCATCCCGACACCAACGCCAACACCGTCTCGGGTCAGATCCGGGACAAGTTCGCCGAGACGGGCAACGAGTCGGGCAAACTCGGCTACCCCACCACCCGCGAGGAGTCCACCCCGTCGGGCGGCGGTCGCTTCAACCACTTCCAGAAGGGCTCGATCTACTGGTCCGTCGGCACCGGCGCACACCAGATCAGCGGCCCGATCCGCGACAAGTGGGCGGCGCTGGGCTGGGAATCGAGCCCGCTGGGTTTCCCGCTCACCGACGTGTCCGCGGCGGGCAAGGGCGACGGCCAGTTCACCATGTTCCCGACCGGCGCCATCTACTGGACGTCGAAGACCGGCGCGCACGCGGTGTGGGGCAGCATCCAGGCCGACTGGATCCGCGCGGGCGGCGAAAACGGCCGCTACGGCTATCCCACCAGCGACGAGTACGACTACCAGGGCGGCAAGGCTCAGGATTTCACGGGCGGCAAGATCACCTGGAAGCCCGAGCGCTGAGCTACAACCAGCCCTGACGCTGCGCCGCCAGAATCGCCTCCGCGCGGTTGCGGGTGCCGGTCTTGCCGATGGCGGCCGAAAGATGGTTGCGCACAGTCCCTTCCGAGAGGTGTAAGCGCTCGGCGATGGCCCCGGCCGCCGAACCGTCGGCGGCCGCGGCGAGCACCTGACGCTCCCTGGCCGTGAGCGGAGAGGTTCCGGCAGTGAGGGTCTCGGTCGCCAGCGCCGGGTCGACGACGCGTAGTCCCAGGTGTACCCGGCGGACCGCGTCGGCCAATTCCCGTGCGGGAGTGTCCTTCACGACGAACCCGCTCGCGCCCGCATCGATGGCGCGGCGTAGGTAGCCGGGGCGCCCGAACGTGGTGACCATGAGGATTCGCACGCGCGGGTGTTCGGCGTGCACGCGGGCGGCGACCTCGATGCCGTCCAGGCCGGGCATGTCGATGTCGAGCAGTGCCACGTCGGGGCTGGTGCGGGTCACCGCGGCCAGGACTTCGTCGCCGCGGCCGACTTCGGCGACCACTTCGAGGTCGGATTCCAGACCGAGTAGGGCGGCAAGCGCGCCGCGCACCAGTGCCTGGTCGTCGGCGAGCAGCAGCCGGATCATCGGACACTCCCTTCCGCGGGCACTGTCGCCAGCAGGCCGACGCCGCCGCCCGGTGGCGTCGACATGGTCAGCGTGCCACCGGCCGCGCGCAGTCGCTCGGCCAGCCCGCGCAAACCCGAACCGGACGGTGCGGTGACGTCGCAGCCACGGCCGTCGTCGGTGATCTCGATGCTGTTCTCGGTAACGACCACGGTGCAGTGCTGGGCCGCACTGTGGCGCACGACGTTGGTCACCGCCTCGCGCAGTACCCAGCCGAACAGCTCACTGTGCCGAGTGTCCACCATCGTCGAATCGGGCAGTACAGCAACGATCTCGGCTGCGGTCAGCGCGGTGTGCGCGGTGGCGAGTTCTCGGCGCAAGCTCACCTCACGCAGACCACCCACGGTGTCGCGCACCCCGGCGAGCGCCTCGCGGGCCAAGCGTTCCACATCGGCGAGTTCGGTCTTGGCGCGCGCCACGTCGACATCGATAAGGCGTTGCGCGAGTTCGGTTTTGATGGTGATCACCGTGAGGGAATGGCCGAGGATGTCGTGCACATCGCGGGCGACCCGATTGCGCTCGGCCTCGATCGCCAGGTCGGCACGCTGACGGCGGGTGATCGCCTGTAGTCGCCTGCCGCGCAAGCCGATCTCTCTGGCGAGCCAGATCACCGGTGGAATCACCGCGAGCACCAGCGCCGTGCCACCGAGCCACCGACCCGGCGCGAACACGGGCATCGCCACCATCGTCGCCGATACCGCCACCACCACGACCAACGAGAGCCGGGTGGGCAGCGAGAAGATCGCGACCGCGGCGACGTAGAGCACGGTCGGGAGCGCGGCCGCGCCGAGCAGCGCCATCATCACCACCGACAACGCGGCCATGCCTGCGAGCAACGGCCAGATCCGCGGATCGACAGACCGCGGATCGTCCTGCTCGTCCCAGTCGAGTCGGCGGAAGACGACGAACGCCGTCACGATCAGCCCGCCGAACGCCAGCACGGCTGCCGTCGCACCGACCGACCGCACCGTGCCGTGCTCGACCCAGCTGTCGTAGATCTGCGGTACCAGGTACAGCAACCATCCCGCCGCGAGCGCGGCACCGAACCACCCGCGGCGCATGCCGCTGGTATCGGTCGCCCCGGTGCCGAACACCCGGTCGACGAAGTCACCCGAACTCACGAGCAATCCCTTCTCACACCACTTGCGCAACCACGCGGGCCGACCCGGCGAGTACCGACGGTACCCACGAATCGGCCCGCGTGATCGTTCGTTCAACGAGCGGTGTCCCGGCGGAACAGCGCGGCCGCGCCCACCACGAACACCGCGGTCCACGCGACGACATTCACCACGGCCAGCGCGACGGTGCCCGCACCGGTGTCACCGAACGGGGTACGCACCAGGGTGGCGACCCCGTAGGTCGGCAGCACCTTCGACACGGCGGCGAACCACCCGTGGATCGGGAAGAACAGCCCGCCCGCGAACGACAGCATCGCCAGTCCGGGGCCGAGCAGTTGCATGACGTTCTCGGAGGGCAACAGGTAGCCCATGAGCAGACCGAAGGCCGCGAACACCAGCGAGCACACCCAGGCGAGCAGGAAGCAGGCCACCCAGGCCACCGGCGTCAGGCTCGCCCCGCAGAACGCGCCGACGACGAACACCGTCGTCACCGCCACCAGCCCCAGCGACATCGCGACCGCGATCTTCGTCGCCACGTAGGCCACCGGCCGCAGCGGTGTCAGCCGCAGCTGGCGGGTCCAGCCGTGGGCACGTTCGACCGCCACCATCGCGCCGCCGCTGGTAGTCGCGAGCAGGGCGCCGTAGAGCGCCATCGACACCATGATGTAGCCGGTGACGTTGCCCGAACCGAAGGACTCGTCCCGGTTTCCACCCTGGAGACCGAAGATCACGAAGAACACCGGCGGCATGATCAGGGTGAAGATCAGGGTGCGCCGGTTGCGGAGCATGCGGCGAAGTTCGAGCGAGAGAAAAGCCGGGCTGAAGCCGCCGAGGCGAGGTGTGCGCACCGGTTTCGTCGCGGTGCGGGTTGTCTCGATCATGTCAGCGCTCGCCTTCGGGTGCGGAGGTCAGCGCGAGGAACGCCGATTCCAGGTTGTGGGTGGTGATTTCGATGTCGTGGGCCGCGGTGTGGGTGAGCAGGAAACGGGCGATGTCATCGGAATCTCTGGCCTGCACCAGGATTCGATCACCGCGCAGCTCCACCTGCTCGACACCGGGCAGCGCGGACAGGTGGGCCGGGTCGGCACCGGGCAGGGTGGCCGCCACGGTCCGGCCGACGGTCAGGTTCTTGATCTGGGCGGCGCTGCCGTCAGCGACGATACGACCGGCACGCACCAGCACGATCCGGTCGGCGTAGGCATCGGCTTCGTCGAGATAGTGGGTGGCGAACAGCACGGTGCGGCCACTCACGGCGTCTTCGCGCATGGCCGCCCAGAAATCGCGTCTGCCCGACACGTCCATGCCGGTGGTGGGTTCGTCCAGCACGATCAGGTCCGGATCGGGCAGCAGTGCCAGCGCGAACCGCAGCCGCTGCTGCTGGCCACCCGAGCACCTTCCGACGAGGCGGTCGGCGATATCGGCGATGCCCGCCCGCTCGAGGACTTCCGGCGCCGGCCGCGGCCGGGCGTGCAGGGCGGCGACCAAGCGAACGGTTTCGCCGACGGTGAGGTCGGGCAGCAGCCCACCCGACTGCAGCACCGCGGCCACCCGCCCGGCCCGCACGGCATCCTCCGGCGCTTCGCCGAAGACCGCGACCGTGCCCGAATCGGGAGCGGTCAGGCCGAGGAGCAGGTCGATCGTGGTCGACTTACCCGCACCGTTGGGGCCGAGGAAGGCAACGATCTCGCCCGGCGCCACGGTCAGGTCGAGACCGTCGACGGCGCGGACCGGACCCGTGGTTCCGGGAAAGGATTTGCGCAGGTCGCGCAGCTCGATGGCCGCGCTGGATGTTCGTGGTGAAGGCATGGTTCAAGATTCGCGCGAACGAGGCCGCGAAACCTGAGCCGACTGTCACCATTCGCCCATGACAGGTGTCACGGGTTACGGCGCGAGCAACCCCTGCCGGGCTCGGCTCGCACCGGACAGCGCGAGCAGCAGCATGGTGGTGAGTGCCCCGTCGTCCAGACCTTCGGCGGGGAAGGTGTAGCGCAGAATGACGTCGCCCAGCTGACCACGAGCGATCAGCGTGACCGAACCGAACTGGATCTCGTTGTTGCGTTCGGCGACGCGCTTGTGCAGGGCCGCCTTGAGCGGACGATCCCAGGCCAGCACGCTGGTCAGCGACAGCACGGTGAGGCCGGGCGCGAGGGTGACGGCGCGGATCGAGCACAGGGCGCCGTCGTATTCGAAGCCCAGCGACCCGTCCGCGTCCACCCGCACATCGACGTCCTGCATCTGCAGGCACGCGCCGGTGCGCGCCTGCAGGTCGATTTCGGGTGAGACCGTGGTATCCATCTCGGCTCCGTCGTCACTCATTTGGCGCCACCGAAGCGGCGATCGCGCTTGGCGTATTCCAGGCACGCGTCCCACAGGTTACGCCGGTCGAAGTCGGGGAAAAGCGTGTCCTGGTACACGAATTCGGCGTAGGCCGCCTGCCAGATCAGGAAGTTCGAGCTGCGGAACTCGCCGGAGGGGCGAAGGAACAGATCGACATCGGGCATATCGGGTTCGTCGAGGTACTTCGCGACGGTGGCCTCGTCGACCTTCTCCGGGTCGATCTCACCCGCAGCCACCCGGCGCGCGATTTCCCTTGCGGCGTCGGCAATTTCGGCACGACCACCGTAGTTGACGCACATGGTCAGCGTCATCACGTCGTTGTCCTTGGTGAGCTCTTCGGCCACCTCGAGTTCCTTGATCACGCTGCGCCACAGGCGAGGCCGACGCCCGGCCCAGCGCACCCGCACTCCCATGTCGTGCATCTCGTCGCGGCGGCGACGGATCACGTCGCGGTTGAAGCCCATCAGGAAGCGCACTTCGTCGGGGCTGCGTCGCCAGTTCTCCGTGGAGAAGGCGTAGGCCGACAGCCACTTGACACCGATCTCGATACAGCCTTCGACGGAGTCCATGAGCACGGCTTCGCCGCGTTCGTGTCCGGCGGTGCGCGGCAGGCCACGCTCCTGGGCCCAGCGGCCGTTGCCGTCCATCACCAGCGCGACGTGGTTGGGAACGAGCTCGGGCGGGATCGCGGGCGGACGCGCGCCGGAGGGATGCTGGGACGGCGGGCGCACGGTGCGGGTGCCGTCCTTGCTCGCGGGAGAAGTGTCACGACGCAGGATCACGGCATCCATCCTGCCTGATCGCCGGGCACGGGCTGCACGGGCTCCAGGGTTCGAGCGTTCGCTCAGCCGACCCGGCCCACGACCGCGGCGTCGGACCGGTCCGCGGGATCGATGCGGGATCGCTCGATCAGCGGCAGCGTGCGCAGCTGGCGTTCCAAATGCCACTGCAGGTGTGCGGCGACGAGACCGCTGGCCTGGCGGCGGACGTTGTCGGGCACGCCGTCGATGTAGGCCCACTCCCCCTTCAACAGCGCGACGAGCAGATCGAGTACGCCGGTGATGGGGGTGCTCGCGCCCGGCGGACGACAGTGCACACAGACCGCGCCGCCCGCTGCCACATGGAAGGCGCGGTGCGGGCCGGGGGTCGCGCAGCGGGCGCATTCGTCGAGCGCGGGCGCCCACCCGGCGAAACCCATGGCGCGCAACAGGTACGCGTCCAGGATCAGTTCGTGGGGTCGCTGTTTGGCGGCGATCGCGCGCAGGGCACCCGCGGTGAGTACGTGCAGTTTCGGGGCGGGTGCGCGTTCTTCACCCGCGAGACGCTCGGCGGTTTCGAGGATCGCGCACGCGGTGGTGTAGCGGCCGTAGTCGTCGATGATGTCGGCGGCGAACGCCTCCACGGTGATGACCTGGGTGACGATGTCGAGCGTGCGCCCGGGGTGCAACTGCACATCGATGTAGGAGAACGGCTCGAGCCGCGCCCCGAACTTCGATTTGGTGCGCCGCACCCCCTTCGCCACCGCCCGGACGAGCCCGTGTTGCCTGGTCAGGAGCGTGACGATGCGATCGGCCTCGCCCAGCTTGTGCTGGCGAACCACTACCGCCTCATCCCGATACAACCGCACGCGCCCAGTCTTCCATGTGCGCCCGACACCGCGGTCACGGACACGGATCAGGACTGGAGCAGACCGGCGATGAGGAGCAGCAGCGATTGCTGGGTTTCGATGCGAGCACGGTCGGGGTCATCGGCGTGGGCGACGATGAGCGAGGCTTCGGTGATGGCGCTGAGCAGGAGTTGCGCGAGTACCGGAACGGGGGCGACCGGGATCAGGCCCGCGTCGGTGGCACGTTGCAGTTCGTCGGTGATGAGGCCGAGTCCGTGGCGAGCTTCGAATTCGCGGAAAGCGGGCCAGCCGAGGACGGTCGGGGCGTCCATCAACACGATGCGCAGCATTTCCGGGCGAGCGCAGATGTCGAGAAAACGCGCCAGACCCGCGGTCATGCCACCGATGATGTCGGCGCGGTCGACAGCGGCGACAGCGCTCGCGATCTCCTCGGTGGCCTCGGTCTCGACCTGTTCGAGGACCGCGAGGAACAGTCCGCGCTTGTCGCCGTAGTGGTGGTGCAGGGCGCCGCGGGTGACACCGGCGGCGGCCACCAACTGCTCGGCCGACGTACCGGCGAAGCCGCGCTCGGCGAACAGGCGACGGCCTGCCTGCTCGAGCGCGGCTCGGGTGACCCGGGAGCGATCCTCCTGACTACGGCGCTGCATGCAGCCGAGTGAACTCCACGATCAGTTCGGTGAGCAACTCCGGCCGGTCCTCGGGGATGAAAGTGTAGGAATTGTCGAGGGTGCGCAGGCTCGCCCGCGGGAGATCGGCGGCCAGCCGTTCGGCCAGCGCCATCGGGAACAGTTTGTCCTCGGTCGACCAGACCACCAGCACCGGCACATCGACCGTGCCGAAGCGTTCGGCGGCGGCCACGGTGCATCGATTGTCGACACCGGCGGCGAAGCGGCGCAGATCATCGCGGATGGCGGCGTTGCGCCGGGCAGACCCCAAATAGGACTGCGCGATCTCTTGCGGCAGTTCATGTTTGGTGACCAGCCCGAATCCGAGTGGCAGGCGCTGCATGAACCCGAAGCGCATCGGCGCCAGCAGCGGCCGGATCACGCCGGGAATCTTCGCCAGCTTCAGCAAGCCCGCGAAGGGCTGCGGCGGGAACACTTCGTAGCAGTCGACGGCGGCCAGGACGACGCGGCCGATCCGTTCCGGTCGGCGGGTCATCAGGATCTGGGTGAGCGCACCACCGGTGTCGTTGGCGACGATCGTGACATCGGTGAGGTCGAGCGCGTCGAGGAACTCGGCGATCAGGTCCGCGATGCCGGTGGGACTGAGATCGGCGTCGGGCATCGGGATGGTGTGGGATCCGAGCGGCCAGTCGGGCGTGAGGCAGCGGTGGCCTGCGGCGGCCAGACCGGGCACGACCCCGCGCCAGATATCGGCGTTGACGAGCAGTCCGTGGACGAAGACGACCGGCGATCCGGAGCCGGTGTCGTGGTAGCGGATGCGGCCGGATGACAGGGCGATCTCGCGTGCCGGGCCGAGTGCTGAGCTGATTCCCATGGGGTCCTCCCCTGGTCGAATGCTGGGCACGTCCACTGTTACATACATCCCGTATGTATGTCTATACCCACCCTAGGGGATGTGGACGGGTGACCAGGTTCGCGTTACGGTCGAGCCACGCACCTGCAGAGACGGAGCTCACATGTCCGCGCCCGACCACATCGCGCCGAATTCCTCGGCCGATCTCGGCCTCACCGAGCTGTCCTCGGCCGTGGCCGACGGCAGTATTTCCTCGGTCGTCGCCGTCGCCGACGCGCTCGACCGGATCGAGGCGTCGCAGCCGTCGCTCAACGCGTTCCGGGTCGTCCGTCGCGACGCCGCGCTGCGGGAGGCGGCCGAGGCGGACGCGAGGTTGGCGGCGGGTGTGCGGCTGCCGCTGCTGGGTGTGCCGATCGCGGTCAAGGACGACACCGACATCAGCGGCGAAGTCACCGCCTTCGGGTGTGGTGGGGAGTTCACGCCGAAATCCGCGGACGCCGAATCGGTGCGCCGGTTGCGCGCGGCGGGTGCGGTGATCGTCGGCAAGGCCAATACCTGCGAGCTGGGACAGCTGCCGTTCACCAGCGGTGACGCGTTCGGCCACACCCGCAATCCGTGGGATCGCACGCGCACGCCGGGTGGGTCATCGGGCGGGTCCGCGGCGGCGGTCGCGGCCGGATTGGTCCCCGCCGCGCTGGGTTCCGACGGCGCGGGGTCGGTGCGTATCCCGGCCTCGTGGACCAACCTGATCGGGATCAAGCCGCAGCGAGGGCGCATCTCCACCTGGCCGCTGGCGGAGGCGTTCAACGGGCTCACCGTCAACGGACCGCTCGCGCGCACTGTGCGGGACGCGGCGCTGCTGCTCGACATCGCCGCCGGACCGCACGAGGGCGACCGGCACAAGCCCGCGCCCATCGAGGCGAGCGCGGCCGTCGGGCGCGATCCCGGCAAGCTCAGAATTGCGCTCTCCCTGAGCATTCCGTACACCGCGACCACCACCGCGCTCGATCCACAGATCGCGGCCGCCGTGCACGCGCTGGCCGCCACCCTGCGCACGCTCGGCCATACCGTCACCGTGACAGACCTGCACTACGGGTTGATGATCGGCGCGTCCTTCCTGCCACGATCACTGGCGGGGATCAGCCGGGTGCACCGGGACATGCCGGGCGCGGTCGTCGACCCGAGGACCACCACCAATGCGCGCATCGGGCGCGTGCTCAGCGGACCCGCACTCACCGCCGCGCGTCTCGCGGAACCCCTGCTGCACAAGCGCATCGGCTCGTTCTTCGACGACTACGACCTGGTGCTGGCGCCGACCACCGCGACCCCTCCCCCGCAGGTGGAGGAGATCGATGGCATCGGCTTCGGTGCGACGAACAATCTGATCACCGCCGCGTGCCCGTACACCTGGCCGTGGAACGTGCTCGGCTGGCCGAGCGTGAACGTGCCCGCCGGCTTCACCGACGCCGGACTGCCGATCGGTGCGCAACTGATGGGCACCGCGGACAGCGAACCACTGCTGATCTCGCTTGCGGCCCAGCTGGAATCGGAACTGCACTGGGAACGTCACCGCCCCGCGCAGTGGTGGTGACCGTTCCTATCGGCCCGGTTCCGTCCACCCTTCGAGGTCGCTCTTGGTACCCGACGGGCAACCGTCCTGGCCGGTCTGCCGGGGAAACATCATCAGGCAGCGCTGTGGTCCCGCGCCGCCGACCGCGGTGGTGACCAGCACCGCGATCGACGAGCCGTCGGCGACACGGCTGGTCGAGAAACCGAGAGTGCCGGTGACGCCGCGATAGTCGGACTCGCGCAGCTGGACCGCGATGGCGGTTCGGTTCGGCGGGAGGTCGGCCAGCACGCCACGGCTGTTGCGCACAGCTTGAACGAACAGGCCGCTCACGTCGAAGGCCAGACCGGTACGGTCACCCGCCCAGGTGGGCCGGTAGTCGGTGAGGTCGGGATAGCCACGGAGGTCCCCGATCAACCCCGCCAGTTCGGTACACAGCTGCTCGTGTTCGAACGGCACCGGCTGGTCGCCGAGCTTGCCGATGCCGCCGACACAATCGGCGCCGCCGAGCATGACCGGCGAGGCCTTGGACACATAGCGCACGGTGAGGTTGGCGGGAAGCGCGGCGGTGGCCTTCGGATCAGTGATCAGCCTGGTCACCGCGTCGTTGCCGAGGATCGCCGGGCCCGCGCCGCTGAGGCAGCCACGACTCACCGATTTGGCGAAGGTCGGGAAGTCGTCGTTGCGGCCCGCGAAGAACAGCAGGGTGCGACGGTCGAATCCGGCGGTCTCGCACGGTGCGGGGAAACGGTAGAGCTGCTGCTGTTCGCGCCAGCTCATACTCTGTTGGGCCACACCGCGTTTGGTGAGCTCCTTCTGCAGATCTTCCACCAGGGTGGTCACGTACAGATCACCGGCGGCCTCGGGGTGATAGATCGCCACCTTGTCGTAGCGCGATGCGCCGTTGAGGTCACGGGCACCCTGCACATAGTCGGCGACCAGACGGGCCTGCACGGTATTGCTCGGTGCCGCTTGGAAATACAGCGGCGATGCCTGCTCCAGACCATCGGCGGACAAAGTCGTGGCCACCGCGGGCACCCCGAGTTCACCGAGACGCGTGATGGCCTTGCGGGTTTCGTCGTTGCTGCGATCGATTCCCACCACACCGAGCACGCTGGGATCGTCGGCCACGAGCTCGCGCAGCGGATTGTCGACCACCCACCCGGCCTGGCGCATATCGGAGCCGCCGTTGGCGATGATGATGCGCAGCAACGGTTCCGATTCATCGGAGGCCAGCAATGCGCGACGCTGCTGCACCGCCAGTCCGGCCAGCTCCTCGACCTGGGCGTGCGGGTAGCGCACATTGGTGTCGACGTAGCTGAGGCCGGCGAAGTACACCAGCGAGATCAAGGGTCTGTTCGGGTTGTTCGCGCGCGCGTCGGCCGCGGCGACATTGAGCCGGAACACTTCTCGCTGCATCGCCGACAGCTCGGGATCATCGGCGAAGGTCTGGCGGGGGTTGTCGCTGTAGCCGACGCATTCACCGTCGCGCAAACTCACCGAGACACCGTCGGTCCACGGCCAGTGCGAGCATTCGGCGCCACGCAGCGGTGGGAAGTAGACCAGGGTCGCGGCCACGGCCAGCACGATCGGGATCAGCACACACAGACCCACGAACCAGCTGCGCGCGGCGAGCGGCGGCGCCGGCGGCAGTGCGAGACCGCGAAATCGGCCATCGCTGACGCGCGGGGTCGTGTCGGGCGGCAGGATCGCGCGCAACGGGAGGAACCAGGCGTCGGCCTGACGATGGGTGCGCCGGTTGTCGATCTCGCGCACCCACTCCTGCAGTGGATCGGGCGGTTGCGGGGTCGGCGCGTCGGCGAGACTTTCCAGGGTGCGCAGCGGGCGGAGGTCGCTGATGTGCGAGAGCTCGCCGACCTCACGGCTGGGCCCTTCGTCGCGCAGCGCCACCACGACCAGCGGATCGAAAAGGCCGGTCTCGTTCCTGATTTCGTTGATCCAGGTGAGGATGCGCGCACCGTCGCTGCCCTCGGCCAGACCACCGAGCAACGCCACCGGATACGCGGTGCGCCGCCAGCTCGACGGGCGCCAGATCCGGCGTCGGTAGGCATCGCGCAGGTCCTCGAGAAACGCGTGCACGAGGAGCTTGGCAACCTGCTCCTCGTTCTCGTCGACCCGATGTGACGCGGTGAGCCGGGACGCGAAACCGAGGAAGCTGCCCGACAATTCAGGCGCCAGGTAGCGCTGGTGCAGGAACCACCGCGTCACCTTCGACATGCCGGGAATGCGCCCCGACACCCACAGCCACAACCGCAGCACCGGCCACAGCGCCAGCACACCGAAGACCACTCGCGAAATCGTGTCGCCCGCAACACCTTCGGCGGTGTCGGAACGGCTCGTCGGTGAACCGCTACGCAGCAGTTTGGGCAGTCTGCGACGCAGCTCGTCGGGTGCCTCGGATTCGTCGGAAGTCACCCGCTGGCGGGTCAGCCAGTCGGCGGTGCGGTAGCGCGGGAACTTGATCGCGCCCATCGCGGTGTCGTCGGCGGCGAAACCCGCCACCAGCTGCTGGACGATCGGCAGGCAGTGGCCGGGGATCTCCTGGTCATTGGCGTGCGGACCCGCGTCGATCGCGTTGAGGTCGGGGGTGAGCAGCGTGCGCGGCAGGTCGGGCGCGTGCAGGTCGATCTTGACGCGCGGCGTCGCCCGCCTGCCCCCGGATTCGCTGAGCCAACTGTAGATTTCGCCGACCAGCGCGGTGTGCCCGGCAACGCCGACGACTTCGATGATCGGCCGCGGCAGCGCGCGCCGCCCGTGGACCAATGTGCGCAGCACGCGCGGGCGGGCGTCGGGAATCTCGAGCGCCCGCAACAGCTCCAGCAGCTTGCCGACATCATTGGCATCGGGCACTTCCACGGCCTCCCCGGACGATCAGCGACGCACGCCGAACGAACCGGCATGTTCGCCGAACGATACCCCGAACCGCCGACAGTCAAACGGTCAAAAGCCCAGCTTCCCCAGCTGTTTCGGATCGCGCTGCCAATCCTTGGCGACCTTCACGTGCAGGTTCAGGTAGATGCGGGTGCCCAGAATGTGCTCGATCTGCTTGCGGGCATTGGTGCCGACCTCCTTGAGTCGGGCGCCGTTCTTACCGATGATGATCGCCTTCTGACTCGGCCGTTCGACGTACAGCAGGGCATGCACTTCGAGCATGTCCTCGTTCGCCTCGTACGGCTCGATGTCCTCGATCACCACGGCCAGCGAGTGCGGCAGTTCGTCGCGCACGCCTTCCAGAGCGGCCTCGCGGATCAGCTCGGCCATGAGGGTTTCCTCCGGCTCGTCGGTGATCTCCCCGTCGGGATAGAACGCCGGACCCTCTTGCATCTGCGAGGCGATCACGTCGACGAGCACCTCGACCTGTTCGCCCTTCACGGCCGAGACCGGAACGACCTCAGCTTCGGGGCCGAGCAGCTTCGACAGCGCCATCAACTGGTGGGCGATCTCGTCGCGACCCACCTTGTCGATCTTGGTGACCACGCCGAGGATCTTGGTCTTGGGCGCCATCATCCTGATCTGCTCGACGATCCAGCGGTCACCGGGGCCGATCTTCTCGTCGGCCGGGATGCACAACGCGATCAGGTCGACCTCGGAATAGGTGTCGCGGACCAGGTCGTTGAGACGCTGGCCGAGCAGGGTGCGCGGACGGTGCAGGCCGGGGGTGTCGACCAGGATCAGCTGGGCGTTCTCACGGTGCACGATGCCGCGGATGGTGTGGCGGGTGGTCTGCGGGCGCGAGGAGGTGATCGCGATCTTGGTGCCGACCAGGGCGTTGGTGAGCGTCGACTTGCCGGTGTTGGGGCGGCCGACGAAACAGACGAAGCCGGAACGGAATTCCTTGCCGGAGTCAGCCACCGTGCACCTCGCTCAGCACGGCACCGGTGCGGTCGGTGCGGATCACCGAAGCCGACGGCGAGACCTCGCGCACGGCGTCGATGCCCGCGTCCTCGGCGTCACCCCCGACGACGACCGCCGCCTCGAACCCCTCGGCGCCGCTCGAGATCGCGGCGGCCACGGCGGCCTGCAACGCGGTCAGGCGCAGCGCGGTCAGCCCGACCTCGCCCGCGGCGTAGGTGCGGCCATCGGTATCGCGCACCGCGGCGCCGCTCGCACCCCCGGTGCGGCCCAGCGCGCCACGCGCCAGTACCAGCAGTTTGTTGTCCTCTGCGTTCAGTTCACTCATGGTGTTCTCCGTTGTCGTCGGGCACGCGCACCGTGTCGGTGTCGGCGGTTGCCTCGTCGGTCGTGCCCTTGCGAGGCTTGTCGGTCTTCTTCTCCGCCTTGTCGGCCTTGTCCGCGGCCCGGCGCACCAGCACGGTGTTGACTCGCATGCGCCCGCGCGCGTCGGCGCCACCCTCGCCGCGCAGCACCAGCCCGTAGACGGTCACCTTGGAGCCGGGCAGCGGAACGCGGCCCAGCTCGTGAGCGAGCAGCCCGCCCACCGTGTCCACGTCGTCGTCCTCGATGTCGAGGCCGTACAGCTCCCCCAGGTCTTCCACCGACAGCCGCGACGAGACGCGGTAGCGCCCGTCGCCGAGGTCCTCCACGGGCGGGGTTTCGTCGGTGTCGTATTCGTCGGCGATCTCACCGACGATCTCCTCGAGCACGTCCTCGATGGTCACCAGGCCCGCGATACCGCCGTACTCGTCGACCAGCAGCGCCATGTGATTGCGGCGGCGCTGCATCTCGTCGAGCAGTTCGTCGAGCGGCTTGGAATCGGGGACGAAGTTCGCGGGCCGCATGACATCGCCCACCGACACCTTGCGGGCGCGATCGGCGTAGGGCACAAGGTCTTTCAGGTAGACCACGCCGCGGATGTCGTCGACGTTCTCGCCGATCACCGGAATCCGGGAATGGCCCGATCGCACCGCCAGTGACATCGCCTGGGCGGCGGTCTTGTCGTCCTCGATCCACACCATCTCGGTGCGCGGCACCATCACCGCGCGAGCCGGAGTGTCGCCGAGCTCGAAGACCGACTGGATCATCCGGCGTTCATCGTCGGCCACCACGCCGCGCTCGCGGGCCATGTCGACCACCTCGCGCAGCTCGATCTCGGAAGCGAAGGGGCCGTTGCGAAATCCCTTACCGGGGGTGATCGCGTTGCCAAGCAGAATCAGCAGGCGGCTGACCGGGCTGAGCACCGCGCCGATGATCTGCAGCGGCACGGCGGCGGCCAACGCGATCGAGTAGGCGTGCTGACGGCCGAGGGTACGCGGACCGACGCCGATCACGACGTAGGAGACAACAACCATCAGCGCGGCGGTGACCAGCAGCGCCGTGCTCTCGTTCCACAGGTCGAGCGTCGCCGCCGCCAGCAGCACCGTGGCAGTGATCTCGCACAGGATACGCAGCAGGACAACGAGATTCACATAGCGCGGACGGTCGTCGACGATCTTGCGCAGTCGTGCGGCGCCGGGGCGCTCCTCGCGGACCATGTCGTCGAGCCTGGCCCGTGACACCGTGTTCAGTGCCGAGTCCACGCCCGCGAACACCCCGCCGATACCGATCAACACGATTGCCAGCGGGATCAGGGTCAGTGCTGTCACGCGGGGCCTTCACCGGGTGCGGTGAAACCTGCCTTGCCGAGTAGACGGTCGTCACGCTCGGCCAGCTCGGCGCGGCGCTGCTCCTCGCGCAGGCTCACGTACCACTCCTCGAGCAGCTGAGCCTGCAGCGCGAACATCTCCTTCTCCTCTTCCGGCTCGGCATGGTCGTAGCCGAGCAGGTGGAGCACGCCGTGCACGGTGAGCAGGGCCAGCTCGTGATCGAGCGAATGGTCTGCCTTCTGCGCCTGACCCATCGCGAACTCCGGGCACAGCACGATGTCACCGAGCATGGACGGGCCGGGCTCCGGGCTGTCGGGACGACCGCCGGGCTCGAGTTCGTCCATCGGG
This sequence comes from Nocardia sp. NPDC055165, assembly GCF_053606985.1. Lineage (NCBI taxonomy): Bacteria > Bacillati > Actinomycetota > Actinomycetes > Mycobacteriales > Nocardiaceae > Nocardia > Nocardia sp. NPDC055165. Next base: position 101,356 of record NZ_JBSGSS010000013.1, on the reverse strand, counting down.
AACGACATCACGTCGGTGGGGCCGGGCAGGTCCATCCAGCGCACGTGCAGGTCGGCCATGGTGTCGAGATCGACGAGCACCATCGACAGTTCGGCGGCAGGATGGACGTCCATCCGGCCGATCACGAAACGCGCGACGCTGACCAGGTCTTCTTCGGGAACGTCCATGCCCGATTCGTTGGCGATCTCGATGCTCACCTGTTCAGGGTACGGTGCTGGCCCGACGCCGCCGGGAGCGGCATCGGGCCAGCGTGGCGCACCTCAGCGCCGGTCGCTGCGACCCGCGGCCCTGCGCTGGGCGCGATTGCCCGGGTAGTGCGGGCCCGGCACCGCGCGGGTCTCGGATTCGAAGCGGTCGTAGGCGTCGACGATGTCGGAGACCAGTCGGTGACGGACCACGTCGGCGCTGGTGAGCTCCGAGAAGTGGATGTCGTCGATATCGGTGAGGATCTCCGCGGCCGCACGCAGGCCCGAGCGCTGACCGTTGGGCAGGTCGACCTGCGAGATGTCGCCGGTGACCACCATCCGCGAACCGAAGCCGAGGCGGGTGAGGAACATCTTCATCTGCTCGGCCGTGGTGTTCTGCGCCTCGTCGAGAATGATGAACGAATCGTTGAGGCTGCGACCACGCATGTACGCCAGCGGCGCGACCTCGATGACACCGGAGGCCATCAGCTTCGGAATGGCTTCGGGGTCCATCATGTCGTGCAGGGCGTCGTAGAGCGGGCGCAGGTACGGGTCGATCTTGTCGTTGAGGGTGCCGGGCAGGAAGCCGAGCCGTTCACCCGCCTCGACCGCGGGCCTGGTCAGGATGATGCGGGTGACCTGCTTGGACTGCAGGGCCTGCACCGCCTTGGCCATGGCCAGGTAGGTCTTACCGGTGCCCGCGGGGCCGATGCCGAACACGATCGTGTTGTCATCGATCGCGTCGACATAGCGCTTCTGGTTCAGCGTCTTGGGGCGGATGATCTTGCCACGCCGCGACAGGATATCCAGGCTCAGCACCTCGGCGGGCGATTCGGACACGCCCTCGTCGGTGAGCATCGAGATGGTGTGGCGAACCGCCTCGGGCGTGATCACCCGGTTGCGGCCGGTCAGCGCCACGAGCTGCTCGATGACCCGCTCGGCCAGCGCCACATCGCCTGCCTTACCGGTGATGGTGACGGTGTTGCCGCGGACATGGATGTCGGCCGGGAGGAGTTTCTCCAGCTGCCGCAGGTTCTGGTCGGCCGAGCCGAGGAAACCGAAAACCGACTCCGGAGCGAGCTCGATGCTGGAACGCACGGTCCGCGCGGCGGGACCAGCATTGTTACCGCCTGCGCCGATGTCTGATACGGGGTTGGTGGGGTTGCCGATCTCGCCTGAGTTCTTCAAAAGTGGCTACAGCCTGCTTCCGGTTTCGACCTGGTGTTCGATGAGATCAGTTTACCGCCGAGCACTGACACCGCACAGTGGATAAAAATGCGCCCGTGCTATGCCGTTCGCGTCCCCGTGAAATACCCGGTTCCGGACGGTCCACTCCTGCCTCACCAGCGCGAGGTCAACGCCCCCAGCGCGCCGAGCGCGACGGCCGCCGCGGTGGAGGTGCGCAGCACGGTCGGGCCGAGGAGCACGATGTCGGCTCCCACCTCCGCGAGCGCGGCCAGCTCGGCGTCGTCGAGGCCGCCTTCGGGGCCGACGATCAGCACCACTTCGCTCGCCGCGGCCAGCGGCAGTTCGGTGAATCTACCCGCGCCGGATTCGTGCAGGGCCGCGACGATCGCGCCGTCCGCCTTGGCTTTTCGCACCAGTTCCACCAGGTCGCGGGTGCGGTGCAGGGCGGCGATCTCGGGAATGTAGGCGCGACGGGATTGGCGGGCCGCGGACTTCGCCGCCGCACGCCACTTCTCGATGCCCTTGGCGGCCTTGGCTTCCCAGTTCGCGACGCAGCGCGCAGCCTGCCACGGGACGATCAGGTCCGCGCCGGCCTCGGTCATCAATTCCACGGCCAGCTCGGAGCGATCCGACTTGGGCAGCGCCTGCACCACGGTCACCGCCGGGGTGGGCGGCGCGGCGATCCGACGGTCACGGACTGCCAGTTCGAGCCGGTCCTTCTGGGCCGCAACGACTTCCGAGTCGGCCAGCACACCGTGCCCATCGGACAGGGTGATCGGTTCGCCGACCTTGATCCGGCGCACGGTCGCGGCATGGCGGCCTTCGGGGCCGTCCAGCACTGCGACAGCGCCCGGCTCGGGGACCTCGTCGAGGTAGAAGACCGTCGCGGCCACGGGCTCAGCGCCCGCTGAACGACGCGCGCAGCCGGGCGAACAGGCCGCTGTTGTGCTCGGACTGGGTCGACATCACCTCGGCGCGATCCTTGTCCCGCATGCCCTTGAACTTGCGCAACAGATCGGTCTGCCTGCCGTCGAGCTTGTTCGGCACGACGATGTCGAGGTGGGCGAGCAGGTCGCCGCGCGCACCCGAACGCAGGCGCGGCATGCCGTGCGCCCGCAGCTGGATGACCTCGCCGGGCTGGGTGCCCGCCGCGATGGTGAGTTCGGTGGGGCCGTCGAGGATGGTGTCGACGACCACGGTGGTCCCGAGGATCGCGTCGACCATCGGCACCCGGACGGTGCAGTGCAGGTCGTCGCCGTCGCGCACGAAGGTGTCGTGCGGCTGCTCGACCACCTCGACGTAGAGGTCACCGGCATGGCCGCCGCCGGGGCCCACCTCGCCCTGCGCCGCGAGGCGAACCCGCATGCCGCTGGCGACACCGGCCGGGATGGGCGCCGCGATCTCGCGACGGGCGCGCACACGACCGTCGCCACCGCACTTGTTGCAGGGGTCGGGGATGGTCTCGCCCGCGCCACGACAGGTGGGGCAGGGCCGCGAGGTGAGCACCTGGCCGAGGAACGAGCGCTGCACCGACTGCACCTCGCCCGCACCGTCGCAGGTCTCACAGCGCACCGGCTTGGAGTTGCCGTTGGTGCCCGAGCCCACGCAGACATCGCAGAGGATCGCGGTGTCGACGGTCAGATGCTTGGTGACGCCGACCGCGCATTCGGCCAGGCTCAGCCGAGTGCGGATCAGCGAGTCGGCGCCGGGCTGGACGCGGCCGCGCGGCTTGCGCTGACCACCGCCCTGGCCGCTCATCCCGCCGAAGAACGCCTCGAAGACGTCGCCGAGGCCGCCGAAGCCCGCACCGTTGAATCCTGCTCCGCCGCCGCCGTTTTCGAGCGGGTCACCGCCGAGGTCGACGATCCGGCGCTTCTCGGGGTCGGTCAGCACCTCGTAGGCGGTGGAGACGTCCTTGAAGCGGGCCTGCGCGCCCTCGTCCGGGTTCACATCGGGGTGCAGTTCGCGGGCCAGCTTGCGGTAAGCGCGCTTGAGCTCCTGGTCGGTGGCGTTCTTGCCGACGCCGAGCAGTCCGTAGTAATCCCGTGCCACGTGAGTTCTCTAGTCCTTGGTCGGTGTGGGCCGGCCGAGCGCCGGGCGCATCCTTTAGTCGAATCCACTCAACTTTACCGGCCGAAGTATCGACCTTAACAGTCCGGTTGTCGTGGATCCCGAGCTGGCTTCACCTTTCGGCGAGCACCTCGCCGATGTAGCGGGCGACCGTCGCGACGGATGCCATGGTGCCGGGGTAGTCCATGCGGGTCGGGCCGAGCACACCCATACCGCCGAGCACAGCGCCCGCCGCACCGTAACCGGTGGAGACGACGGAGGTGCCGCGCATCTGCTCGACCTGGGTCTCCTCGCCGATCTGCACCATCACCTGGCCCGGCTGCTGGGCGGCGGCGAGCAATTTGAGCACGATGACCTGTTCTTCCAGGGCTTCCAGCACGGTGCGCAGGGAGCCGGGGAAGCCGAAATCGGCGACATTGCGGGTGAGATTGGCCGTGCCGCCGAGGACCAGGCGTTCTTCGGGGTGCTCGACCAGCGTCTCCACCAGGACGGTCGAGACCCGGACCAGCACGTCGCGGATCTTTGCCGGTGCGCGTTCGGGCACACCGGCCACCGACGCACTCGCCACCGACAGCAGCTTGCCGTCCATAGCCCCGCCGAGCAGGCCGCGCACGGCGGCCAGGTCCTCGTCGGAGATCACCGCGCCCAGGTCGACGATGCGCTGGTCGACGCGGCCGGTGTCGGTGATCACCACGAGTAACAGCCGGGCCGGATTGAGCGCGACGACCTCGATGTGGCGCACGATCGAGGCCGAGACGGTGGGGTACTGCACCACAGCGACCTGGCGGGTGAGCTGGGCCAGCAGGCGCACGCCGCGGCGCAGAACGTCGTCGAGGTCGACCCCGGATTCGAGGAATTCCATGATCGCCCGGCGTTCGGCGCCCGAGAGGGGTTTCACCTCGGCGATCCGGTCGACGAACTCGCGATAGCCCTTGTCGGTGGGGATGCGGCCCGAGCTCGTGTGCGGCTGCGTGATGTAGCCCTCGGCCTCCAGCACCGCCATGTCGTTGCGGATGGTGGCGCTGGAAACGCCGAGGTGATGCCGTTCCACGAGGGACTTGGAGCCGATCGGTTCCTTGGTGGCGACGTAGTCCGCGACGATCGCTCGCAGGACCTCGAAACGTCGATCCTCGGTACTCGACGCCATCGACCCCACCTTCCTCGCTCGTGCCTGGTACGTCACGCCTACCCGTGCTGCGTTCGCACAGGGTCGCACGCCGACGCTCGCAGCGTCTTGTTGTCCAGTCTAATTGTCTTGTTGCCGATGCCTGGATCGCACGGCTGTCCGGCATCGAACCGTCATGCGGGGATATCCGGCGTCGGGGGCGGTGTTCGGCTTGTCGGCTCGGTCGAGCCCCACGCCAGGGTTATCCACAGACCCGAGTTATCCACAGTTGTGGTTTCGCGGGTTGCCGGGCTCGGGCAGCGGGCGTAGATTTCGGACTGAATCAGGGGGCCTACCAGCTGTTTTCAGCTGACTACAGAGTGCACGGGGAGGGAACTGTGGTGTATCCGGGTGGGGTCGGCGAAGCGGGGCAAGTCGGTTCGAGCGCGGTCGCGGTGCGGCCGGCGGAGTTCGCCCGGATCGACGGTGCGTGTGTGGAATTTCTCCGCGCGATCGCGCGGATACGGGCACTTGCCGTGGAAATCGGCGATCAGGAGCGCTGGGGGCTCGGCGAGGGAGAAGCGCGGTTGGTATCCGGTCGCACATTGGTCGCGCGATTGCGTTCCCTCGCGGCGGCGAACGAGAACAGCGTCACTGCCGTATTGGACGCGCATTCACAGATCGTGGCCGATATTCGGCAATCTTTCCGGGCTGCGCGCGATCTGATGGTGGTTGCTGACGAAGCGTGGGCTGATCGACTTCGGATGCCGGAACCCTCTGCGGGACAACATATTTCTTCGGTGTCAGCGTGACAGGCCCCGAGCCGAGCGGTATTCGCGGCGAGAACACATATCCGGACTATTCGAGCGACGTCACGAAATCGGGTGTTCCCGGCGGCGGGGAGAACACGCATTGTTGGCGACATCGAGAGATCGTCGCGGCATTCGGGGCGCTCGAGGTGACCGACGCATGGGCGCAAGCGGACAGGTTCGAGCAGATCGCGCGGTGGTGGGACGAGGGTCTACGCGCATTCCGGCACGCAGTGGATGGGTCGCTGGCGTCGGCTTGGTCGGGCGTGGGTGCCGCCGCAGCCGGATCCGCGGTCGACGACTATGTCGCCCGAGCGCACGATCTGACTGTCGCGCTGGAGGGTTTGCCGGACGTGGTTCGAGCGGCTGCCGAGGCGATCGTGGCGACCAAGTACGCGGTCGGGTCACCCGTTGCCGAGGAGATCGGCGCCGCGGCATGGTCGGCGAGTGGGGCGGTACACGCCATGGGCTCAGCATCGGCGCACGGTGCGGCTTCGGCCGCGGAGGAGGATGCGCGGGCGGCGATGCGGCAGCGATACGTGTTGCCGATCGCGGAGTTGGTCGCTCGCATTCCGGTGCTGCCCATGCCACTTCGGTCGTTCGACTCCGGCGAGCTGAGCGATCGGCAATTACTGATCGGCACCGTGGGGCAATCGCGAGGCGAGCTGCGCAAGCTGTCGCCGGTCGAGGTTTCCGCAGTTGGCGGGCAGAACTTGTCCGCCGCGTCCGGGGAGAGTTCGGCCCAGCAGGTGGCGATCGGCGACTCGGAGAAGGTGAGGAGTGATGGTCGCGGCACAGGAGTGCCGATCGACGGTCACGAACTGGTCGACGGCAGATCGGTGGAATCCGATGACCGATCGGCACGCCCAGGCAACGCTACGACGGTGACCTCGGCGTCGTCGGGTGTCACTGGCGCGGCACCGCCGAGCGGTGCGGCTGCGTTGACGGCACCTGTCGGCGCGGGGTTACTCACAGCGCCCGCGGGGACTTCCGCGGCGGCTGTCGACCCCGGGGTGGTTTCGGCGGGCCGTGTTCCCGCTGCAGGCTCAGCGGCTGAGCGTATGGGTCCGAGCGTCAGCACGAGCGGAGGCGATGACCGGACATGGGGTAGGGCACCGCGGTATCGACCGCCCGGCCAGCACGATGTGTCGAGGCCGGGTATCGGGCACAGCGTTCCCGGATCGACAGGCCCGGCTATCGGCGTCAACCCGCCGTCGGGGCACGCCACAACCAGGTCGGTCGATCGCTACTTCCATTGCGGAGGAGGACCGCCGACGGCGCCCGCGCCGGGCGTCGACGCCGTGCGCGGACTGCCGGAGTACTTGATCACGCTCGCGAACACCGCGGAACTACTCGGTGCGCCACGACCGGCGATAGCCGGTGGGGTGATCGGTGGTGGCGATGACTTCTCGCCGGTCGAGCAACGCTCAACGGCGACTCGGGGCTGACGGCGATGTCAGCGCGTCGGCGAAGGCGTCGGCAGTGGCCGCCCGATTCGGGCGGCCGGTGCCGGATCAGACTCGGGCAGCAGCGCCGCAGCGAGCGGCGGAGTCGGGGGCGCCGACCTGCTTGCCCGCGAGGGCGTCGAGACCCAACATCGCCAGCAGCGACGTGCAATCTTCGGCGTCGTTCGAGTGCGAAGCGACCGTCCGCGCGGCGACCGCGCATTGACGAGCGTTCTCCGCCTTCTCCGCGGAGCGCGCTTCAGCGAATTCGCTCTGCTCGTGGACGAGGGTGATGTGCCGTTCGGTGGACATATAACTCCCTAGGATCGAGCCGAAGCCTACGCCCCTAATCGTTATCTTCCACCCCGAACCCACCGAACATACCCTTAGAGCACCCCGCTGTTCGAGGCCTCTCGCCAGGTGTGCATTGGTGGATTACACCAGGATGACCGGGCAATCTTTGGATGCGATCCCAAGCCTGAGAAATCTCGAAATTCAGATCACGATGACATCACCACTCGCGCGATTCTTCGACTGGTTCAGCAGCCCGTCGATCAGCCGAGAACGGCTCCCGCGCCCCCTCGCGCGGTCAGGTGAGGAGGTCGCGGACGATGCCGTCGGCGAGGAGGCGGCCACGGTCGGTGAGGACCAGATTGTCGCCGGTGACGCGGGCCAGGCCGTCGGCCAGAATGCGGTCGAGAGCCGAGCTTGCCGAGGGGGCTAGATCCGCGAGAGGCAGGCCGGTCCGGAGGCGGACGGTGAGCATGAGGTGTTCGGTGTAGCGCTCGTCGTCGGTGAGGGCCTCCCAGCCCGCGGCGGGGAGACCGCCCAGGGCGACACGGTCGGCGTAGCGGGCGGGGTGCTTGACGTTCCACCAGCGAACGCCGCCGACATGGCTGTGCGCGCCGGGGCCGGCGCCGAGCCAGTCGCCACCGTCCCAGTAGCCCAGGTTGTGCTGACAGCGGGCGGCATCGCTCGCGGCCCAATTGGAGACCTCGTACCACGTCAGACCGGCGTCGGCGAGGCGAGCATCGATGCGTTCGTAGCGGGCGGCGAGGACATCGTCGTCGGGTGCGGGCAGTTCACCACGGCGGACCTTGCGTGCCAGCGCGGTTCCGTCCTCGACGATCAGGGAGTAGGCGGAGACATGATCGACACCGGCGGCCAGCACCGCGTCCAGACTCAGGTCCAGATCGGCATCGGTCTCGCCCGGGGTGCCGTAGATCAGATCGAGGTTCACGTGGTCGAACCCGGCCGCGCGCGCCTCTTTCGCCGCGGCGACCGCGCGGCCCGGTGTATGTGTGCGATCGAGCACCTTCAGCACGTGCTGTGCGGCGGACTGCATGCCGAGCGAGATCCGGGTGTAGCCCGCCACGCGGAGCCGCTCGAAGAACTCGGGCGAGGTGGATTCCGGGTTGGATTCGGTGGTCACCTCGGCGTCGGCGGCCAGGGTGAAGTTCGCCCGCACGGCATCGAGAACCGACGCCAGCCCGTCACCACCGAGCAGCGACGGTGTCCCGCCGCCGACGAAGATCGTCGACACCGCGGGCGTCGCGCTCGGCAGGGCACCGAACTCGGCCGCGGCGGTCGCGAGCTCGCCGCGCAACGCCTCCAGCCACGACTGCGGCGACGCCGAAGTACCCAGCTCCCCCGCCGTATAGGTGTTGAAGTCGCAGTACCCGCAGCGCGTGGCGCAGAAGGGCACGTGCACGTACACCCCGAACGCGCCGCTCCCGAAATCGCGCAGCACCGGCCGATCGGCATCGGCCGGTGTCACGCCGGGAACCCCGGAAGCAGCGCTGGTAGTCACCCCTCCAGTCTGCCGGGCCCTGGTAGCGCGCCCCGCCCGGCCCCTCGCACGTCAGTCCGTCACGACGGGCGTGTTCTGGTTGGCGGTGAGCACCCAGGCGCCGTCTTCCTTGGTCATCACGTACATCGGCGTGCCCTGCCCGGACAACTCGCCGTCGAGGGTGAAGTAACTCTGGCGGATCTTGACGGCGGCGACATCGGGCCGCAGGAACAGCACGTGCTCGACCTCGTAGGTCGCGGTGCCGTGCGTCGTGGCCCCTGGCAGCACCTGCGCCGTGAACTCGGCGATGGCCGGGCGCCCGAACAGCCGCTTGCCGTGACCGGTGGTCCAGATCGCGTCTTCCCGGAAGACGGCGACGAACTCCTCGGCCAGTTCGTTGGCCTGGGCGTGCGCGATGGTGTCGACGACGGCGCGAATGGCCGCGAGTTCGGTGTCGAGATCGGCGGGGGTCTGACCGGCGGCAGTGGCGTCATTGCTCATGGCACTACTGTGCAACCTCGAGTGCGATCCAGGTCAACCGCGCTGTGCGGCACCGCACACATGCCCGCGCGGGGTATCACAGCCCGGTTCCGGGCGGCGGCCTATGACCCCCGTCACAGAACAGGACGGCCGTCCAGGGAATTTCCCCCAAAAGTGCGGGAAATATCTCCTTGCGGTCGGAACGACCAGGCTGACGTGGCACAATAGCCACATGCACGCAACTGGAGTACGACTCGTGGCCCGTCGCCACGTCGACTTCCAGCGTGTCTGCAGCGCCTGTTGTCGGCCCGGTTTCCACCGGTAGCGCAGCGGCGTCCACGCCCGGGTATCCCCCCGGTGCCTTCGACTTTCATCGGCCCGCTGACCGCCTGACGCGAGCCAGCCCCTCGCGCCTTCAGCACGGATGTCCCAACACCCCCGCAGGAGCGACCACCCATGACGTCGAGCACCGACGCCGGTTCGACCGAACAGTCGACGGCGCAGGCCCGCACTGAGCGTTCAGCTGCCCAGCGCCCGGCCCGCCCGAGCACCGATGCCCCGGTCGCACCGCGCGCCCGCACCGGCAAGCCGGTCCGCCGCCGGTCCGAAGGCCAGTGGGCCCTCGGCTACCGCGAGCCGCTGAACCCGAACGAGCAGTCCAAGAAGGACGATAATCCGCTCAACGTGCGTTCGCGCATCGAGAACATCTACGCCAAGGGCGGCTTCGACTCGATCGACAAAGCCGACCTGCGTGGCCGTTTCCGCTGGTGGGGTCTCTACACCCAGCGTGAAGAGGGCTACGACGGCACCTTCACCGACGACGACAATATCGACCTGCTCGAAGCCAAGTACTTCATGATGCGGGTGCGGTGCGACGGCGGTGCGCTTTCCGCCGCCCAGCTGCGCACGGTCGGCCAGATCTCCACCGAGTTCGGCCGCGACACCGCCGACCTGTCCGACCGCGAGAACGTCCAGTACCACTGGATCGAGGTCGAGAACGTCCCGGAGATCTGGCGCCGGCTCGAGTCGGTCGGTCTGCACACCACCGAGGCGTGCGGCGACTGCCCGCGCGTGGTCCTCGGTTCGCCGCTCGCGGGCGAGTCGCTCGACGAGATCATCGACCCCACCTGGGCGATCGACGAGATCGTCAAGCGCTACATCGGGAAGAAGGAGTACTCGAACCTTCCCCGCAAGTTCAAGACCGCGATCTCGGGCCAGCAGGACGTGGTGCACGAGATCAACGACATCGCCTTCGTCGGCGTGAACCACCCCGAGCACGGCCCCGGCCTCGATCTCTGGGTCGGCGGCGGTCTGTCCACCAACCCGATGCTGGCGCAGCGCGTCGGCGCTTTCGTGCCCCTCGAAGAGGTCCCCGACGTGTGGGAAGCGGTCGTCTCGCTCTACCGCGACTACGGCTACCGGCGCCTGCGTACCAAGGCCCGCCTGAAGTTCCTGATCAAGGACTGGGGCATCGAGAAGTTCCGTCAGGTACTCGAGGACGAGTACCTGAAGCGCAAGCTCATCGACGGCCCCGCACCCGTGCAGCCGGCCAAGCCCATCGACCACGTCGGTGTCCAGAAGCTGCGCAACGGCCTGAACTCCGTCGGCTTCTCCCCCATCGCCGGTCGCGTCTCGGGCACCATCCTGAGCAAGGTCGCCGACGCCGCCGAGAAGTACGGCTCGGATCGCATCCGCTTCACCCCGTACCAGAAGCTGATCGTCCTCGACATCCCCGACGACCAGGTCGACGCGCTGATCGACGAACTCGAACCGCTCGGCCTGCAGGCCCGCCCCTCGGTCTGGCGTCGAAACCTCCTCGCCTGCAGCGGCATCGAGTTCTGCAAGCTGTCCTTCGTCGAGACCCGCAAGCGTTCGCAGGTGCTCGCACCCGAACTCGAGCAGCGCCTGGCCGACATCAACGCCGAACTCGACGTGCCGATCACCATCAACATCAACGGGTGCCCGAACTCGTGCGGCCGGTCCCAGATCGCCGACATCGGCTTCAAGGGCCAGCTCGTCGACGACGGCACCGGGAATCAGGTGGAGGGTTTCCAGGTTCATCTCGGTGGCAGCCTCGGTCTGGACAGCGCGTTCGGCCGGAAGTTGCGTCAGCACAAGGTGACCAGCGTCGAGCTCGGTGACTACATCGATCGCGTCGTCCGCAACTTCGTCAAGAACCGGGAATCCGGGGAACGCTTCGCGGTGTGGGCTGTGCGCGCCGACGAGGCCGACCTCCGATAGTCGATGAGGAGATCCCCACTGTGACAACGAATCTCGCGGCCAAACTGTCCGAAGCCGAATTGCGCGCGCTCGCCGAGCAGGGTGCGGCGGAGCTGGGCCCCGACGCCTCGCCCGCCGACCTGATCGCCTGGACCGACCGCAACTTCGGGAACGGCTACATCGTCGCCTCGAACATGCAGGACGGTGTGCTGGTCCACCTGGCCGCGCAGACCCGCCCCGGTGTGGACGTGCTGTTCCTCGACACCGGCTACCACTTCGCCGAGACCATCGGCACCCGCGACGCGGTCGAGGCCGTGTACGGGGTGAATGTGGTGAACGTGCGCCCCGAGGCGAGCGTCACCGAGCAGGACGAACTGCTCGGCAAGGATCTGTTCGCCCGCGACGCCGCCGAATGCTGCCGGCTGCGCAAGGTGGTCCCGCTGAAGAAGTCGCTGAGCGGCTACAACGCGTGGATCACCGGCATCCGCCGCGTCGAGGCGCCCACCCGCGCCAACGCGCCACTGATCTCGTTCGACGAAGCCTTCGGCCTGGTGAAGATCAACCCGATCGCACCGTGGTCCGACGACGAGATGCAGGCCTACATCGAGGCCAACGGCATTCTCGTCAATCCCCTGGTGGAGGAGGGTTACCCGTCCATCGGCTGCGCGCCGTGCACGCGCAAGCCCGAGCCGGGGTCCGATCCGCGCAGCGGCCGCTGGGCCGGTATCGCCAAGACCGAATGCGGATTGCACCAATCATGACCATCACCACCACTGGGAGTGAGCCTGTGAGTACCAACACCACCGAACGCGAACTCGGCCTGTCCGAGTTCGACACCCTCGCGGCGCTGGAATCCGAGGCGATCCACATCTTACGTGAGGTCGCGGGCGAATTCGAGCGTCCCGTGATCCTGTTCTCCGGCGGCAAGGACTCCACCGTCCTGCTGCACCTGGCGCTCAAGGCCTTCTGGCCCGCGCCGCTGCCGTTCACGCTGCTGCACGTGGACACCGGCCACAACCTCGACGAGGTGCTCGAGTTCCGCGACAAAGTGGTCGAGCGCTACGGCCTTCGCCTGCACGTGGCCTCGGTCGAGGAGTACCTGGCCGACGGCCGCCTGACCGAGCGTCCCGACGGTATCCGCAACCCGTTGCAGACCGTGCCGCTGCTCGACGCCATCACCGAGCACCGCTTCGACGCGGTCTTCGGCGGCGGTCGTCGCGACGAGGAGCGCTCGCGCGCCAAGGAGCGGATCTTCTCGCTGCGCAACGCCTTCGGGCAGTGGGATCCGAAGCGTCAGCGCCCCGAGCTGTGGAACCTCTACAACGGCAAGCACGCGCCGGGTGAGCACGTGCGTGTGTTCCCGCTGAGCAACTGGACCGAGCTCGATATCTGGCGCTACATCGCCCGCGAGGACATCGACCTGGCGTCGATCTACTACGCGCACGAGCGTCCGGTGTACTCCCGTGACGGCATGTGGATGACGCCCGGCGTGTGGGGCGGCCCGAACGAGAACGAGGTCCTCGAGACCCGTTCGGTGCGCTACCGCACCGTCGGCGACGGCTCCACCACCGGCGCCATCATCTCCGACGCCGCCGACAACCAGGCCATCCTGGCCGAGGTCGCGGCGTCACGACTGACCGAACGTGGCGCTACGCGCGGCGACGACCGTGTGTCCGAAGCCGCCATGGAAGACCGCAAGCGAGAGGGTTATTTCTGATGTCCGACCTATTGAGGCTGGCCACCGCCGGTTCTGTCGACGATGGCAAGTCCACGCTGGTCGGACGGCTGCTCTACGACACGAAGTCCGTGCTGGCCGATCAGATCGACGCGGTCACCCGCGCCTCGGTCGACCGTGGACTGTCCACGCCGGACCTGTCGCTGCTCGTCGACGGCCTGCGCGCCGAGCGTGAGCAGGGCATCACCATCGACGTGGCGTACCGCTACTTCGCCACGCCCAAGCGGTCTTTCGTGCTGGCCGATACGCCGGGGCACGTGCAGTACACCCGCAACACGGTGTCGGGCGCGTCCACGGCGCAGCTGGTGATCCTGCTGACCGACGCACGCAAGGGCGTCATCGAGCAGACCCGTCGCCATGCGGCCGTGCTGGCACTGCTCGGTGTGCCGCGTCTGGTGCTCGCGGTGAACAAGATCGACCTCGTCGACAACCCGGCCGAGGTGTTCGCCGAGATCTCCGCCGAGTTCAACGAGCTCACCTCGAAGCTGGGCTGGGCCACCGAGGACGTCATCGAGATCCCGGTCTCGGCGCTGCACGGCGACAACATCGCCAGCCGCTCCGAGAACACCCCGTACTACAACGGCCCGTCGCTGATCGAGCACCTGGAGTCCGTTCCGGTGGACGCTGATTCGACTGGTACGCACGCGCTGGGTCTGCGTTTCCCGGTGCAGTACGTGATCCGTCCGCGCACGGCCGAATACCCCGACTACCGGGGTTACGCGGGTCAGATCGCGGCCGGTTCGGTGTCACCCGGCGACGAGATCGTGGTACTGCCCTCGGGTAAGAAGACCACCGTCGAGCGCATCGACACCCCGGACGGCGAACTGGCCGTGGCGCAGGTCGGGCGCAGCGTGACGCTGATCCTGGCCGACGAGGTCGACATCTCACGCGGCGACATCATCGCCTCGGTGCACGACGCGCCGGAATCGATCGACACCTTCGACGCGACCGTGTGCTGGCTCGGCGACAAGGGTCTGCGTCCCGGCGCCCGGCTGCTGCTCAAGCACGGCGCCAAGACCACCCAGGCCATCGTCGGCGCGCTCGTGGAGCGGTTCGACGAGCAGACGCTCACCGCACAGGCCGGCCCGGAGTCGTTGGAGCTCAACGACATCGGTCGCGTCTCGCTGCGCTTGGCCGAGCCGATCCCGGCCGACGACTACCGCACCAACCGGCACACCGGGTCGTTCCTGCTGATCGACCCCGCCGGTGGCAACACGCTCGCGGCCGGCCTGGTCGGCGACGTGCTGACCTCGGTCGAGGTCGGTACCGCGGTCTGATGTATCGCCTGCCCGCTCCGCCGCGTGGTGCCGTTGCGGTGCCGCGCGGCGCGGGCGGGCCCGCGTTGATCGCGGTTGCCCATGGCAGCCGCGATCCGCGTTCGGCGGCGACCATGGCGGCCGTGGTCGCCGACGTTGCCGCTGCCCGGCCCGACATCCCGGTCCGGCTGGCTTTTCTGGATCTCAGCACGCCCTCGGTGGACGAGGTGGTCGACGACCTCGCCACCCAGGGGCACACCGACGTGATCGTCGTTCCGCTCCTGCTGGGCAACGCTTTTCACGCGCGGGTCGACCTTCCGGCTCTACTGGCCGAGGCAGGCCGCCGTCATCCCCGGCTGCAACTCACCCAGGCGGCGGTACTCGGCCCCGATCCGCTGCTCATCGCCGCGGTGGCCGACCGAGTCGCACTCTCGTGCCACCTCCCCCTGCTCCCCACCCTGGTCCCAGCCTTTCCGGGTGCGCTCGCTGCCACAACAGATCCGTTGAGTGATGCTCCGGTCGGAATCGCCGTCGCCGCGGTCGGTTCGCGCGACGCCGCGGCCAATCGGCGGACCGCGGTGGTATCTCGACGACTGGCGGCGGTGACCGGCTGCCCTACTGAAATGTGCTTCGCGACAGTCGAACCCAGTGTCGATCTGGCGGTGGATCAGCTGCGCGCCCGCGGAGCCGAACGCATCGTCGTCGCGCCGTGGTTTCTGGCGCCGGGGCTGCTCACCGACCGGCTGGTCGCGGCCGCGCCCGAGGTCGTGCATGCCGACGTGATCGGAGCACACTCCGCGCTGGTCGACGTGATCTGGGCTCGATACCACACTTCCGTCGCCGCCGAGCTCGTACTCTCGGCCTGATCCCAGCAGATCCGGGCCGCTTGGTCCCGCCCCGAATGGGGTAACCCCTCGCGCTGCCCTCGATTCGGCCGAGCCCACTCCGACCGGTTCGGGACGCGAGCGCGAGGTTCGCGCGGCCCACATCCGCACCCGCGACGATCCGCGCCTTCACTTCGGATCGACGTCGCCATCACCTCTACGGCCAGAAGTTCGCCTGTATCGCGTTTACTGGTGCGTCTCTCGGCACAACCGGATTCGGCATCCACGGTGGCGCAGCTCACACGCATTCCACTCTTTACAGCATACCCCCCAGGGGTATATGTTCGTATCAACGCACAGCGAACTGAGAGAGGCGAAACGATGACCACCAACGCCCACGCCGGACACACCGCACACGTCAACGCCGCAGCCCAGCCCGGTCACGTCGAACAGAGCACCGCACACGGCGGACACGCCGAACACGGCGGCGGTGCGCACGCCCGGCACAACGGTCACGCGCCGCAGGGTGGCGCCCATGAAGGACACGAGGCCCACTCCGAGCACGACGGTGGCACACACGCCGGACACGGCACACACGCAGGCGGGCACGATGCGGGTCTGCCCGGGGGCCTGCGGATTACGCAGGACG
This sequence comes from Nocardia sp. NPDC055165, assembly GCF_053606985.1. Taxonomy (NCBI): domain Bacteria; kingdom Bacillati; phylum Actinomycetota; class Actinomycetes; order Mycobacteriales; family Nocardiaceae; genus Nocardia; species Nocardia sp. NPDC055165. Next base: position 85,601 of record NZ_JBSGSS010000013.1, on the reverse strand, counting down.
GGTACGCCCTCGACCTCGACACCACGATCGCCGAGCCCGGCAAGATCGACTTCCGATTCCGGATTCTCGGCCCGGACGGGTCGGCAGTGACCGAGTTCGACGCGATTCACGATCGCGAACTGCACCTGATCGTGGCGCGTCGCGAGCTGACCGGGTTCTGGCATGTACACCCGCGACGGGAAGCGGACGGCACCTGGGTGATCCAGCTGGACCTCCCCGAAGCCGGGGCTTATCGGGTGTTCACCGATATCGCACCGCGCGCACTCGGCCGCACCATCACCCTCGGCGCCGATCTGGCGATCGCGGGACACTATGCGCCACAGCAGGTTCCGGTGGTGAACCGCACCACCGAGGTCGACGGCTATCAGGTGGCAGTGGCCGGTGAGTTGCGCGCCGAGGGCGATCTACTGACGCTCACCGTGCGCAAAGACGGCGAGCCGGTGACAGATCTGCAGCCGTACCTGGCGGCTTTCGGCCACCTCGTCATCCTGCGCGCGGGCGACCTCGCGTACGTCCACGTCCACCCCAACGGCGAACCCGGCGACGGAATCACGCCTTCGGGTCCCGAAGTCACCTTCCACACGGCGGTTCCGGGCCCCGGGACCTACCGCCTGTTCCTGGACTTCCAGCACAACGATGTCGTCCGGACAGCCGCATTCACCCTCACCACTCTGGAGATCACGACTCCCTGACACGGCGACTGTTGCCGTGTCAGCCAGAGCACATCCGCGGACTCGGTCGGCTACGTTCGACTCGGTGCGTCCGACAACAAGCGGGTCGCGATGGTGCGGGCCGCTTCCACACGAGCCGAATCACCGGTCTGGCGAGCGACATTGGCGGCGCTCACGATCGCGTCCAGTTCGAAGACCAGCAGATCGGGGTCGACGTCGACGAGTTCGCCCATGGCCTGAGCCTTCCGGACCTCGCCGGCCAGGAAGGACAGCCAGTAGTCGTGGTCGGCGACGACGGCGTCGCGCACGGGACCGGGCTTGCTGCTGAATTCGGTGAGGGTGGCCACCCGGAAGCAGCCGCCGGGGAAGGGCGGATTCTCGATGTGCGCGAACCAGCCGTCGATCAGCGCGCGAACCCGGGTTCCACCGCGTGGCGCGCGCAGGCCGGGGGCGATGACTCGTTCGATGAAGATGTCACGGCCCGCCTGGACGGCGGCGAGTTGGAGCGCCTCTTTGGTACCGAAGAGGGTGGCGATGCCGCTCTTGCTGATGCCGAGGTCGGTGGCGAGCCGGCCGATGCTGAGACCGTCGAGACCCTCGACAGAGGCGAGTTCGGCGGCGCGCCGGGCGATGGTGGCGCGCGCACGGGCGCCCTTGGCCAACCGCTGATCGCTCGGTTCCGACAACTGGGTCATGTGCATCATTGTTCCACTGCGGGGTTGCGAAGGCGAACGATCGGTCGTACTTTTATTTACGAACGATCGTACGTTCTTATTTCTCCCCCTCGAAGGACTCCGCATGACCGACGTGACAGCTCGGCCCGAAGATCCGCTCAGCACAGCTACTCCCGACAGCAGCGCCGCGGGCCGCACCCTCGCCGTCGCCTCGGGCGCGGCATTCATCGCCTTCCTCGACCTCTCGGTCGTCAACATCGCGTTCCCGACGATCGCCCTGAGCTATCCCGGCACCCCCACCGGGACGCTGACCTGGATCGTCAGCGGCTACGCGATCGCGTTCGCGGCGCTGCTCACCCCGGCCGGGCGCATCGCCGACGCACTGGGTCGCCGTCGCCTGTTCGCGCTGGCACTGGCCGGATTCGCCATCACCTCGCTGCTGTGCGGCCTGGCGCCCGGCGCGGGCTGGCTCATCGCCGGACGGGTCCTGCAGGGCATCGCGGCGGCGTTCATGGTGCCCGCGGCACTCGGGCTGGTCCTGGAGGCCACGCCACGAGCGAAGATCGGCGCCGCCATCGGCGCCTGGTCGGCCGCCGGTGGTTTCGCGGCGGTGGTCGGCCCGGCGCTGGGTGGCGCGTTGGTCGAGGGGTTCGGCTGGCGCGCGGTGTTCCTGATCAATGTGCCGATCGCGTTGGCGCTGATCGTGCCGGGGCTGCGGCTGCCCGGCGGCGACCAGGGCTCCCGCGAGACGACGCTGCCCGATCCGCTCGGCACGCTCGCCGTCGCGATCGGGCTCGGTGCGATCGTCGCGGCCGTCACCGAAGGCCAGTCGTGGGGGTGGACCGCACCCGGCACGCTCTTCGCCTTGCTCGGCGGTCTCGCGCTGACCACGTTCGCGCTGCTTCGCTCCCGTCGGCACACCAATCCCGCTGTCGCCGTGGCACTGTGGCGTGATCGGCAATTCGCCGTGGCGAATGCGGGTTCGTTCCTGTTCGGCGCCTCGATGTTCGCCTGGCTGCTGGCCGGTCCGCTGTTCCTCGATGCCATCTGGGACTACTCCGTTCTAGAATCGGCGGCGGCGCTGACCGTCGGCGCGGTGGCCTCGATGGTGACCGCCGTTGTCACCGGGCGGATTACGGCACCGGCAGGCCAGCGGTGGGTAGGTGTGCTCGGTGCGCTGATGTCGACAGCCGCGCTGGTCTGGATGAGCACCGACGCCTTCGGGCCCGAACCCGCGCTGTGGACAGCGTGGATTCCGGCGGGCGTGCTCGGCGGCGGCGGGATCGGCATCGTCGTCACGGTGTTCGGCACCGCGGCAGCGAGTTCTGTTCCACCGCAGCAGTTCGCGGCGGGTATCGGAATGAACGTCACCGCCCGGCAGGTGGGCGGAGCACTCGGCATCGCCGTCCTGGCGGCCATCTTCTCGGCGACCTCCGACGACCCCCTTCGCGGCTTCCATCTGCTGTTCGCCGTGTGCGCGGCCATCAACCTCGCCGTCGCCCTGCTGCTCGCCGCGCCATCGCCGGCTCGTTCGACCGACTGAACCAGAGGAGATCGACATGTCTTCCAGCACACCGCTATCCGTGCAGTTCTCCGCCGAAGCCGACGATCCGCTGGTACTGGCGCCGGAGCAGGCCGCCGCACTGCTCGCGGGGGCACCGTGGCAGCGTTTCGCGGTGCTCGGCGATTCGATCGCCGCGGGGACGGGTGACCCCAGTCCCGGATACGCTCCCACCGGCTGGTCCGATCGGGTCGCGGCACACCTCACGTCGGTGAATCCCACACTGGCCTATCGCAATACGGGCCGGATCGGCGCGACCAGCGGTCAGGTCATCGACCGCCAGCTCGCCGAAATCCTGGAGTTCGCACCGGATCTCGTGCACCTCAGCTGCGGCGGCAACGACTTGTTCACCGCGGGCGGTAACGTCGATCAACTGCGCACGAATCTGTCGACGATCCTCACCGCGCTGGCCCCCACCGGGGCACAGCTGTCGATTTTCACCGTGGCCGACGTGTGGTCGGTCGAGCGGATGGCCCCGATGCGAGCCATGCGGCCGCAGATGATCGCGTTCAACGAGGTGGTGCGGGCGGTGGCCGCCGAATTCGATGCGGTGCTCACCGAATTCTGGAACCATCCGCTGCGGTCGAGACCCGAGTTGATGAGCGCGGACCTCATCCACTTCACCACGAGTGGGCACGCGGTGGTGGCCGGTGAGGTGGTCAGGTCGCTGGCCTCGCTCATCGACAGGTCGTAGTGGAGGCGGGGCGGTCGCAGCAGGATCGCCCCGCACAGACCTCAGCCGGCAACGGCTTGTGCGCCGATGCGTCGCTCACCTGTTGTCGTGCACCAATCGAGTACCGAGTGCGACCAGTTCGGATCTCACCTCGGCAGGACCGACCACCTCCACGTCGCCGCCCCAGCCCGCCAGCTGCCGAGCGACCATGTTCGCGGTATCGGCGGAGATCTGTGCTCGCACCCGACCGTCGGGTGCCGGGCCGAGCAGAGTGCAGTTGCGGCCCTGCTGATCGGCCAGGATCGGGGCGAGCTCGGTGGAGACGAGAACCGTCGCGGAAACGGCGGCGCGCCGCCCCTCCATCTGCTCGACGATCTGCGCCCATTCCGCGGGGAGATCGAAATCCGCTGGTCGGTCGGCTGTTTCGTCGAGCGTGATGGCGTCGGCGATCCGGTCGAGGCGGAAGGTTCGCTGCCCGCGGTCGGTGCCCGCGATGAGATACCAGACCGTCTCCTTCTCGACCAGGCCCCACGGATCGATCGTGCGGACCGTGCGTTCCCCCTTGCGCAGGTATTCGATGCGCACGCGGCGGCGATCCACCACCGAGCGGCGCAGCGTATCGAGCACCGCGGGTGCTCGAGGATCGGGGCGACCCCACCGCGCCGGATCGACCACAACCGCGTCGGCTGCGGCGGCCGCATCGGCGCGGAAAGTGTGCGGCAGGGCGCGGACCAGTTTGCGAAGGGCCGACTTCAGTTCGGGGGCGGCCTGGGCCGCCGGACCCGCGAGCAGGAACAGCGCCCTGGTCTCCCCCGCCGTCAGCCCGGACAGGTCTGTGCGGGCGCCGCCGATCAGCGACCAACCGCCCCCGCGACCTGATTGCGGATAGACCGGGATGCCCGCGGCCGACAAAGCCTCCAAGTCACGGCGGGCCGTCGCCACCGAGACTTCGAGCTCGGCCGCGACCTCCGCGGCCGTCACCCGCCCGCGTGCCTGCATCAACAACAGGGTGGCTACCAATCTGTCCGCTCGCATACTCGGCAATTCTGCCGAACAAAGTGCTCATTCGGTGAGCACTTTGGCTGGCAAGGTCGTTGTCACACCGAAGCGACAACCGAATGGAGCAGACATGCTGCGCGGAATGGCCACCACCACCTACTACGCCGACGACCTCACCGCCGCCAAGGACTGGTACAGCGAATTCCTCGGCATCGCGCCGTATTACGAGGTACCCGGCGGGTACTACGAGTTTCGGCTCGGGCCGTTGCAAGCCGAGCTGGGCATCATCAACCGCGCGTATGCCCCGGCAGGCGCACGCAATGCACCGGGTGGGGGCGGAGTCGTGTTCTGGCAGGTCGACGACCTCGCGGCCACCTTCGCCCGGTTGCTCGAGCTCGGCGCCACCGAGTACGAGCCGATCACCGAACGCGGCGAAGGAGCCGGGTTCGCGACCGCGGCGGTGCTGGATCCGTTCGGCAATGTGCTCGGGATCATGGCGAACCCCCACTATGTGGCGATGACCGCGTCGGTGCCGACCTAGGTCCCGCGTTCAGGCTGTGGCACCGGTGGCGACAACCGCGGTGCTCAGGCGAACCAGCGCTCGAGGACGGTGGCCACTCCGTCCTCGCTGACGTCTCCGGTCACCTCGTCGGCGAGGGCGAGCACCGCGTCGGGCGAGCCTGCCATCGCTACCGAATGTGCCGCCCAGCGCAACATCTCGCGGTCGTTGAAGCCGTCGCCGATGGCCAGGGTCGCATCGGCCTCTACGCCGAGGAGGAGCCGAAGTCGTTCCAGTGCCCAGCCTTTGGACACGCCGCGCCGGGAGACCGTGAGCCATGGACCGTACTCGCCGTGCACCCAGGAGGCATCGGGCACATCGAATTCTTGTAGGAGGCGCAGCATTTCGTCGGGGCTGCCGTCGGGCCACCAGCCGTTGAGGCGCGGGGTCGGCACACTGCTCAGTGTGCGGTGGTCGACCAATCGGAAGTCGCCGATCGAGAACTCCCCCGGCCCGTGCCCCGTCGCCCAGGTACCCACGCCCACCTGTTCCGCGGCGAAGATCATCGCTGGGAACAGTGCGCGCAGCGCGAGTACGGCAGGTCCCGGATCGAACGACTGGACCGCGACCGGCTCGCCACGCGCCACATCGATGTGCACAGCACCGTTGGAACACAACGCATGCCCCTCGGCGAGCCCGAGCTCGCTCAGCACCGGACGTGTGGTGAGCACCGTTCGCCCGGTGGTCACCACCACATGCGCGCCGGCCGATACCGCCGCTCGCACCACCGCCCCCACCCGCGCGCTGATATCGACCCCCGTCGCCAGCAGGGTCCCATCCACATCGAGCGCAATCAGCTTCGGCGCTCCCCCAGCTAAACCCACCGCCCTATTGTGCCCGCACCCACCGACAACCCACCCCGGTTTCACTACCAGCGCTCCAACGACCGGCCGCGCGAACGCATCGCCGTGGCTGCGGACCGCGAGATCGACTCTCGTGGTACACCGTCCACGTCGCAGCCAACCCCGCGACATGGACGTGATACCGAGGCCTGGCTACGCAGGCGCGTCAGCCGGTCAGCAGCGAAAGCCGGAGCCGTCGGAGGAAGAGCTCGTCGGCGATGGCGCGCTCGTGCACTGCGTGTTCGAGGACACTCAGCACTCCCGGGCGTTCTCCAGCGACGATGACGTCGAACTCTTCACGTGCGGAGTGCATTCGTCGGATGTCGCCTACAACGAAGCCCTAGAGTTCCCGTTCTCGCGCCCGACCTCGTTCGCCGATCGGATGTTCATCCCACCGGCGAGGCAAGGCCGACCTGTCAGTAGCAAGAACATTGATGCCGCGGCGGCCGCAACGGGCGTGACCAATGGTCAGCGGCGTGAGCCGCCACCGCCACCGCCGCCACCGCCGCCACCGGTGGAGCCACCTGCCGATGCGCCACCTTTGGAGCCTCCCGAGGAAGCGCCGCCGGAGGACGCGCCCCCTGATGACGCACCACCTGATGACGCACCACCGGAGGACACACCGCTGTCGGATCCGCCGCCGGAGGACGCACCACCTGACACGCCACCGCCTGACGCACCACCACTGGACGCACCACCGCCTGACGCGCCGCCACCGGACGCACCACCACCTGACGCGCCGCCACCGGACGCACCACCACCGGACGCACCACCGTCGGATCCACCACCACTGGACGCACCACCACCGGACGCACCACCACCGGACGCACCACCGCCTGACGCGCCGCCGCCTGAGGCACCGCCACCGGACGCACCACCGTCGGATCCACCGACAGATGCACCACCACCGCCGGTGCTGCCGCCGTTCGATGCACCGCCATCAGACGTCCCGCCGCCGGTCGAGCCGCCGGAAGTTCCTGTGCCGCTCGATGTTCCGCCACCGGTCGAGCCGCCTGTGGTGTCCCCGTCGGTCGTACCGCCGGTCGGCGTTCCGCCCGAGGTGGCGCCACCGGTCCCGCCGGTCGAGGTGCCGGGGCTGGAAGGTGTTGTGCCGGTGCTGGTTCCACCGGTCGGGGTCGATCCCCCGACATCGATCGTCACGCCGCCCGTACTCGGCGTGGATGTGCCACCGGTCGGTGTGGACGTGCCGTCCGTCGGTGCCGTACCCGGCGACGGCGCGGTACCTACGGCGGGAACAGTGCCGGGCGAGGTCGGAGTGCCCGGCACCGCAGGAGTGCCAGGGCTCGAGACCGGGCCGCTGTGGGGAAGTTCGGGGGTGCCGGGGTTGGTCGGCGTGTTCTGGGGCTGGGCAGCCTGTTGGCCGAACGGTAAGGGGTTGATGAAGCGGGCCGGGTCGCCGTAGGTGGTACGGGCGAGGACCGGCGACTTGCAGTCGTTGCTGGCGTCCGGGCGGCCGGGGGCGCCGCGGTCGGCGCTGCCGCCGGGGCGTGATGTGCCGCCGGGCGCGGTCGCAGGGGCGATGAAGTTCTCGTAGGCGCTGCGGGCCGCGGCTATGCCCGCCACCCGGATGCGGCCGTTGAGCGGGTCGACATCGCTGACCAGACCTGCGGTTCGGGCGGCGAGGAGGTCGGCACTCATGTCGTAGAGCAACGCGTCGGCGGGAGGGCCCAGCACCGGGAACCGGTCGAGAACCGGCATCAGGCCGGGGTCGAAGGGGCTGCCGAACACGGTCATCGCCGACATGGCGAGCGCGGAAACGACTGCCGCGCTAGAGAACACCGCGACGTGCGGCACCGGGCCACCGGTTTGCTGCTCCGGCGCGAAGGTTCGAGCCGCCAAACCCGCCGCGCCCGAAGCGATCACCTGGCCGGGGTCGGCGACGGTGACGAGCGGGACGCCGAGTTCGGCGAGGGTGCGGGCAACTTCGGGCGGACGCGAGGCACCGCCGACAACGAGAATGCGCGACAGGTCCGCGAGCCGCAGCCCCGCCGCGGACACGCTCTTGCTGACCAGCGGGAAGGTGTCGCGGATGTGCTCGGCGCGCAGCGCGTCGATGTTCACCATGGAGGTAAGGGTCTGGGTCGCGCGGCCCGGACCCGGGTCGCCCGCGTAGCGAGCGACCATCTCGCCGAGCGGCTTGCCACCGAAATCGGTGGACCGCGTGGGAGTCCCGACCATCGGGTGGTGCGGCCAGTCGGGACCGACACGCAGGACGGTGAGGTCGAGGCTGGTGGCGCCCAGGTCGTAGACGAGCACGAAGCCCGGCTCCAGTGGGCCGCGATCGACCTCGAGCCATTCCGCGGCGGCGACCGGTTCCGGCACCAACAGGACCTCACCGGCGCCCGCAAGATGCAGCGCCTGGCCGAGTAACGAGACCTGTTTGTCGGTATAGACCGCCGGATAGGTCAACACGATCCCGGCGGGCGGTTCGGCCAGCTCGATCAGACCGGTGACCACCGCGGCGATCAGGTTGGTCGCCGAGTAGAACCGTCCACCCATCACCATCGGCTCGGGCTCGCGCGTGAGATCCGCGAAATCCGTGATCGCCGAGGCGAATTCGTTGATCGCGCCGATACGGGGCCTGCCCGCGTCGTCGAATGTCAGTGCGGTGCGTCGTGTTCGCACCGCCGGTTTGGCCGGATCGTCGGCGACTACCGCCGAAATCGCATTGACCGCACCGATACTCAAGCCCAGACCTCTGGTCATGTTTTTGCTATCCCGTCAACGCACCGTGACCACGTCCAGCACGCGAGCGCACCATGTGGCCGCGGTCGTCTTCCAAACAGCTCGCCTAGATTAACTGGCACGTCCGCGAATTGCTGCCGGATTGATACGGAAACCGCAACCATGCGCCACCACAAGGCGATTCATGCAGGTGAGATCGTTGAAGCCAACATATCCACCCCCCTGAACACCCTCCCCGCGATTCACAGACTCCGAGAAGCAGCTACCTGCGAGTAATCGGACAGAGCGCCCATTGAATACATTCTTCAAGTTTGTTATCCCGCACATTCAGCACACTTACCGACCGGTAACCAATTCATTTACTACCAACGCGATTTCACTGGCGGCGAATTACATTCCCCCATTTCGAAGTCGGCCCACTTTCAGTGACACGTCAATGCAGCGACCGAATCCCGCCAGCACGACCCTGCGCGCGCCGGTTGACTGAAAGGACGGAGAGACACCGACCCGATGTTCGAAAATCCAAGGGAAAGAAGGCACTACGCATGTCCACTCGATTCGCCGACCAGGTCGTACTCATCACCGGCGCCGGCTCCGGCATCGGCAAGGCGGTCGCACTGCGAGTCGCCTCCGAGGGAGCCGCCGTGGTTCTCGGCTCCCGCGGCAAGGACCAGGGCGAGCAGGTCGCCGAGCAGATCAGGGCGACGGGCGGCCGCGCGCTGTTCGTCGCGACCGATGTCACCGTCGATGCCGAGGTCGAACGACTCACCCAGGCCGCGCTCACCGAGTACGGCCGCCTCGACGCGGCGTTCAACAACGCGGGCGCGGTGAACGCCTTCGGGCCGATCGCCGAGATCGATACCACGTCCTGGCGCGCCGACCTGGATCTGAACCTCGACGGCGTCTTCTACGGTCTGCGCCACCAGGTTCCGGCCATCACCGCCTCCGGCGGCGGCGCGATCCTGAACAACGCCTCCAACCTCGGAGTGGTCGGCATGGCGCACGTGGCGCCGTATGTGGCCGCCAAGCACGCCGTCGTCGGACTCACCCGGTCGGTGGCGCTCGAGACCGCGGCGACGGGTGTGCGGGTCAACGCACTGATCTCCGGCGCGGTCGACACCCCGGCGTTCCGCGCCTCGATGGGCGCGACTCCCGAGGCAGAGGCGGCCATCGCGGCGCTGCACCCGATGGGCCGGATCTCCCAGCCCGACGAGGTCGCCGCGGTGTGCGCCTTCCTGCTCAGCCGCGAGGCATCGTTCGTCACCGGTGCGGCCATCGCTGCGGACGGTGGCTTCACCGCGCAGTAGGCGCACACGAAAGGCCCGCAACGTCTCCCAGTGACGTTGCGGGCCTTCGCTTTTCGATCAGCTGCGAGCGAACAGCCGCTTCACCGAACGTTCCCGCTGCACCGCGGCGCCGCGGGCGACCGCCTGCGGGCGACGGGCGCGAACGAGTCGGTCGAACTCGGCCGCCTCACGGGTGGGCTCGCGCAACTTGCCGCCGTTGAAATCGTCGGCGAGCTGCTGCACGGTCTCCTGCGCGCACGACTTGTTGGTTCCGATGAAACCAGTCGGGCCGCGCTTGATCCAGCCGGTCACATACGTGCCGGGGAAGACCTCGCCAGCGGGTGCGGTGAGCACCCGGCCCGCGTCGTTCGGGATCACCGCGCGAGCGTCGTCGAACGGCAGATCCACAGTCGGCACCCCTCGGTAGCCGACCGAGGTGAGCACGACACCGGCCTCGAGCAGTGTCGTATCACCGGTCGGCGTGGCGGCCACGCGACCTTCTGCATCGGCGACGAGCTCGTTGCGCTCCACCCGTACCCCGGTCACCGTGTCGGTGCCGACGATCTCCACCGGCGAGGACAGGTAGCGGAACACGATGCGCTTGCGCTCACCGAACGGGCGATTCGCGACGCTGTGCAGCAGGCGCAGCTTCTGCTCGACCTTGTAGGGCAGATCCGGCGTGATCGCGGGCAGCTCGCCGTCGATCGCGATGTCGATATCGGCGGCCAGCAGGCCGACGAACTCGGGCACCGTGAACGCCGACTCGGCCGGACCACGACGGCCCAGGATCACGACCTCTTCGATCTTGCTCTCGCGCAATGCCTTCAGCGCGTACGGCGCGATATCGGTGTCGGCGAGCAGCGCCGGATTCACGGTCAGGATGCGGGCGACGTCGAGCGCGACGTTGCCGTTGCCGACGATCACGACCCGTTTCTGGTTCAGGTCGAACCGGTCCTCGGCGTGGTCGGGATGGCCGTTGTACCAGGCGACGAAGTCGGTGGCCGACACATTGCCCGCCAAGCCTTCGCCAGGAATGTCCAGCTTGCGATCCGAGGACGCGCCCACGGCGTAGATCACGCCGTGGAAGTGCTCGAGCAGCTCGGCATGACTGATGTGCTTGCCGATCTCGACATCGAGGTAGGTACCGAAGTCGTCCTGCTTCGACATGATGTCGAACAGGTCGGCGACCTTACGGGTGTGCTTGTGATCGGGCGCGACGCCCAGGCGCGCCAGCCCGTAGGCCTGCGGCAGGCGGTCGAACATCGTGACCGCGACACCGGGCTGGGTGAGCAGCTCGTCGGCGGCGTACATCGCCGAGGGACCCGATCCCACGATGGCGACGCGCAGCGGGGAGCGCTGCGTGTCGATCGCGGGCGGCATCACCGGCGCGGCCAACGTCGGCCGATCCCGCTGCACGCGGTAGAAGTCGGCGTTGATCTCGATGAACGGCTTCTGCTCGTCAGTCAGCTTCTTCGACGAGGTGATGGCATCGACGGGGCATGCGGTGGCACAGGCACCACAGTCCACGCAGGCCGCCGGATCGACGTAGAGCATCTCTGCGGTACGGAAATCCGGCTCATCCGGGGTGGGATGAATACAGTTGACCGGGCATGCGTAGACGCACGAGGCGTCACTACAGCATGACTGGGTAACGACATATGGCATATTGCTATCGTCTCAGGCGGCGTGCTTAGCGGAGCGCTTGGGCTCCGAGCGGTACCGGCTGGACGGGCCGTCGATGCCGAACATCTTCCACACCTTGCGGGCGACCGGGTTCATCAGACCGATCTCCTCGGCGAGCGCGCGCACGTCGATGAAGTAATCGGCGAAGACCTGCTTGGCCTCCTTGGAGCCGTAGAACAGCTCCTTGCGCACGTCGGCGGGCATGTCGAACTGTTTGAAGAAGGTCTTCGGCGGAGTCGCGATGGCCCGGCCGAGGATGAACATGATGGTCGGCATGGCCAGCGACAGCACGAACTTGTTGAACGAGCGCTGCGCGGGCACGTTCTTCTTCAGGAACTCGTGCGCGAAGGAGATGTGGCGAGCTTCCTCGGCCACGTGGATCGCCATCACGCCGCGCATGATCGGGTGAATGTCGTCACCCGAGCGCAGGATGTCCTTCTGGATGTGGTCGATCGGCTCTTCGCCGGCGAGTACGGCCATGAAGAACAGGTTCGGCATCAGCGCGCCGACCGGGGAGACCAGGTGGCGCAGCTGACGCACGAGCGGGTTCATGCCCGGCACGTCGGCGACGCGGTTCACCATCTCCTGGAACATCAGGGTGTGGTTGTGCTCTTCGATCATCTCGTGCGAGCAGTACCGGAATTCCGGGTCGTTGTTCTTCAGGTTGAAGATGTGCTGCATCATGCCGACGATCAGGATCGCCTCGAACTGCAGGCCGACCTTGGCCACGTTGGCCTGACGGACCTTGCCGATCTCGATCTTGGTGTCCAGGGGCAGCGCCTGGTACCAGGGGTGGCGACCGATGGGGTCGGCCGAGGTGACCAGGACCCAGCGCTCGGGCTTGCAGTTCGGATCGAAGTCGGGGGCGTCCCAGTCGATGTCCTCGAACGGGTCGAAGTGGCGATCGACCGATGCCTCGGACAGCATCAGCAACTTCTCGGCGTACGCCTGAGCCTCCGCGACTACAGGATCGACGTCAGGGGTGGTGGGCGCAGACATCGTCGTCACTGCCTCTCCTCTAGGGACGTTTACTGTTTCCAATGGTTACACCTACACCGAGTCACGTCAACTCCATGCCATGCCGAATTTCTCGTGTTCGGCGTGGCGAAAGCCCTGTTGAGGAAGCTACTCACCAGTAAAAATGCCTCTACCTGTGACACTGCGTCATGCACAGTCTTCGAGGGTCTGCGGTGAGACACGAAAAAAAGTTGTCCGGCGAGCGCGTCGTACCGGCTGACGAACCGCCGGTACCGGTTAACCTGCGCCGATCCCCATCAGTCGGACCGCGCACGGACCGCCGGCGAACCCTTCGACAACGCACCAGGGCCCCGCGACAGGTGTCGCGGGGCCCCGGTCGTTGCTGGAGGATCAGGCCAGGGGAAGGTCCGGGATCCGGGTGGCACGGGCGTACACCGTCTCGCCCTCGGTCAGGTGCAGCGCCGCGGCATCACCGCGGGTGACCTGGGCGGCGAACTGGTCACCGGTCGCGGCATTGCGCAGTTCCAGGCGCACCTCGAAACCGAGGCGCACGATCCGCTCCACCGTGGCCCTGGTGACGCCCGCCGATTCGGCGGTGCCCTCGTGTTCGGCCATCGCCATGCTCGGATCGCGCCCGACGCGGATGTCGTGCGGGCGGACCAGGTGGCCGTTGAGCCGGGCGACCGCGCCGAGGAACGACATCACGAACTCGTTGGCGGGCCGGTCGTAGACCTCCTCGGGCGAACCGACCTGCTCGATGCGGCCCTTGTTCATCACCGCGATTCGGTCGGCCACATCGAGGGCCTCCTCCTGGTCGTGGGTGACCAGGACGGTGGTCACGTGGACCTCGTCGTGCAGCCTGCGCAGCCACTGCCGCAGATCGGTGCGCACCTTCGCGTCGAGCGCGCCGAACGGCTCGTCCAGGAGCAGCACCTGCGGGTCGACGGCCAGTGCGCGGGCCAGTGCCATGCGCTGACGCTGACCGCCGGAGAGCTGCGCGGGATAGCGGTGCTGGAAACCGTCGAGTCCGACGATGCCGAGCAGCTCGTCGACGCGCTTGTCGATCTCCTTCTTCGGCCGCTTGCGGATGGTCAGGCCGAAGGCGACGTTGTCGCGCACGGTCATGTGCTTGAACGCGGCGTAGTGCTGGAACACGAAGCCGATATCGCGCTTCTGCGGCGCCACGTGGGTGACGTCGTTGCCCGCGATCACCACCACGCCCGAGTCGAGGGACTCGAGGCCGGCGATCGAGCGCAGCAGCGTCGACTTGCCCGAGCCCGACGGGCCGAGCAGGGCGGTGAGCTGGCCTGCGGGAATATCGATGCTGACATCGTCGAGGGCGGCGAAGGAACCGTAGTTCTTGCGCGCGTTGGTCACGGTGATCATTCGGTGCCCCGCTTGCGTTCGAGGAGAGTCATCAGGAGAAGGACGATCAGCGCCATACCCATGAGCAGGGTGGCCGCGCTGTAGGCGCCGAAGGTGTTGTGGTCGTTGATATAACGGCCGTGCACCAGCAGGGTGAGCGTCTGGGACTTGCCGGGAAGCGCCGTGGAGACCATGATCACCGCGCCGAACTCGCCCAGCGCGCGGGCCACGGTGAGCACGACGCCGTAGGTCAGGCCCCAGCGGATGGCGGGCAGGGTGATGCGCCAGAACGTCTGCCAGCGCGAGGCGCCGAGGGTGGCCGCGGCCTGCTCCTGATCGTCACCGATCTCGTGCAGCACCGGCTCCACCTCACGCACCACGAACGGCAGCGTGACGAAGATGGTCGCGATCACCATGCCGGGCAGGCTGAAGATCACCTTGAATCCGAGTGATTCCAGCCCGCCGAACCAGCCGCCCGCGCCCCACAGCAGGATCAGTGACACACCGACGACCACCGGCGACACCGCGAACGGCAGGTCGACGATGCCCTGCATCAGACTGCGGCCCGGGAACTTGCTCCGGACCAGCGCCAGCGCCGTGACCACACCGAACACCACGTTCAGCGGCACCACGATGACCACGATGATCATCGACAGCTGGAACGCCGAGATGGCCGCGGGCGTGGTGATCGACTCGATGAACGCGCCGATCCCCCGCTCGAACGTGCGCAGCAAAATGATCACCAACGGCAGCACCAGCAGGATCAGCAGGTAGCCCAGCGCGACCGTGCGCAGCGAGATCCTGGTGAACGCGGACAGTTTCATCGGGCCGCCTCTTCTTTGCGCGAGGTGCGTTCGGCCAGGATCCGCAGCACGAGCAGGCTGACGAACGAGATCACCAGCAGCGCCACCGACACCGCGGCCGCGTTGACCGGCCGGTCGACCTCGATCTGCTGCTGGATGTACTGCGAGGTCATCTGCGTCTCGCGCGGGATATTGCCGCCGATCAGCACCACCGACCCGTACTCACCGATCGCCCTGGCGAAGGCGAGGCCGCCGCCGGAGATGATCGCCGGCGCCAGGGTGGGTAGCACGATGCGCCGGAAGGTGATCCAGTTGCTCGCGCCCAGCGACAGCGACGCCTGCTCCACTTCCTTGTCGACCTCGATCAGCACCGGCTGCACCGAGCGCACCACGAACGGCAGCGTGACGAAGGCCAGCGCCACCACCAGACCGGGCTGGGTGGCGTTGAGGTGGATGTCGACCGGGCTGTTCGGGCCGTAGAGCGAGAGCAACACGATCGAGGCGACGATCGTGGGCAGCGCGAACGGAAGGTCGATCAGCGCGTTGACGATGCCCTTGCCCGGGAACTCGTCACGAACCAGCACCCAGGCGATCAGCGTGCCCATCACGACATTGATCACGGCGACGATCACCGAGACGCCGATCGTCACCTTCAGCGAGTCGAGCGCCGAGGGCGCGGTGACCGCGTCCCAGAAGCCGGACCAGCCGTCTTCGAAGGAGCTGACGGTGAGCGCCGCCAGCGGCAGCAGCACGATGAGGCTGAGCCACAGCACGGCGACACCGATGCCGAACGGGCCCACCGACCCGGTGACGCGCAGCCAGGCCCAGCGAGGTCCGCGCGAGGTCGGCGGCTTTTTGTCCAGTTTCACGGCGCCGCCGGGATCGGAGGTATCCCCGGTCCCGGCGGGCCCACTGCTGTCAGTCACAGTTGTCCAGTATCGCGTGTGAGCCGGGTCACGGCCTACTTGGTGGCCTTGTCGTAGATGACGGCGACCTTGCCGGTGCCCTGCGCGAACAGATCCTTGTCGACGGCCTTCCAGCCACCGAGGTCATCGATGGTCCACAGCTTGGCCGGGGTCGGGAAGTCCTTGGCGAACTCGGCCGCGACCTTCGGGTCGACCGGACGGAAGCCGGCCTTCGCCCACGCCTTCTGGCCCTCGGCGGTGAACAGGAAGTCGCGGAACGCGGTGGCCTTGGCCAGGTTCTTCGAGTTCTTCAGCACCGCGACCGGGTTCTCGATCTTGAAGGTGGTGGGCGGGTTGATGTGCTCGATCGGGTCGCCGTTGCGCTCGGAGAAGATGGCCTCGTTCTCGTAGCTCAACAGCACGTCGCCGGTGCCCTGCAGGAAGGTCTCGGTGGCTTCACGGCCCGACTTGGGCTGCACCTTCACGTGCTCGGGCGAGACCAGCTGCGACAGGTAGTCCAGACCGGCCTGCTGGTTCTTGCCGCCGTCGCTCTTGGCGGCGTAGGGCGCGAGCAGGTTCCACTTGGCCGAGCCCGAGCTGAACGGGTTCGGGGTGACGACCTCGACACCCGGCTTCAGCAGGTCGTCCCAGTCCTTGATGCCCTTGGGGTTGCCCTTGCGCACCACCAGGGTGACGACCGAACCGAAGGGGATGCCCTTGGTGGCGTCGGCGTTCCAGGTGGACTCGACCAGACCGGCGTCGACCAGGCGGGTGATGTCGGGTTCGACTGAGAAGTTCACGACGTCGGCCTCTGCGCCGTCCTTGACCTTGCGCGACTGGTCGCCCGAGGCGCCGTACGAGGCCTGGACCTGCACACCCTTACCCGCGTCGGTCTTGTTGAACTCGGGCACGACCTTGTCGAAGCCCGGCTTCGGGACCGCGTAGGCGTAGAGATTGAGGGTGCCCCCGCTGCCGTCGGCCACGGTAGCGCCGCCGTCGGTCGAGTCGCTGGCGCCACCGCCGCAGGCGGTCAGGGCGACCGCGGCGACAGCAGTGAGAGCGATGGCGGCGGCGCGGCGGCGCGAGCCGATCCAGGTGTTGCGAGACATCGGGGTGTACCTTTCGGGAAAGGACCTGCGGCGCAACGATTTTCGTGGCGGCAGGGAAGATCGTGTCGATCGGTAGACCTGTCGTACGTGGATATACGACAGTTGGCGCGACTCGGGCCCAACGGCCCCCGGAGTGACGGACTACGACTGCGAAAGGAAAGCGCGCGCCAGTCTACTGGGCAAGAACGCGCAGCCGGGTCCGGTGGCCGATCATCGACAGAGAATGTCTGCGACCGCGAGGTTGCCGACAGCGATCAACGCCAACTCATGGCGGATCTGCGGGGCGACACTCGACGACACAGGCAGACTGTAGCAGATTGCGCCATGATGATCGCAATCGACGAGAGTTCTCTAACCAGGGGGGATTTCATCCTATGACCATGGCTCCAGACCGGGTTCGCACGAGTTTTCCGGAGATCAGCACGCGCACTTGGGAACACCCGGCCGACCGCACCGCGCTCGTGGCGCTGCGCTCGCTGAGCGGCTTCGACACGGTGCTGCGGGCACTGTCGGGATTGTTGCGGGAGCGCCAGCACCGGTTGATGTACCTGGCGACCGCCGTGCGGGTCGACGATCGGCAGTTCCGCACTCTGCACCAGTTGCGCGCGGACTGCGTCGGCGTGCTCGACGCGCAATCCACACCGGAGATGTTCGTGCTCCAGGACCCCTCGGTGAACGCGTTCACCATCGGGATGGACAAGCCGTTCATCGTGCTCACCACCGGCCTGCTCGAACTGATGGACACCGAGGAACTGCGGTTCGTGGTCGGCCACGAACTCGGCCACGCACTGTCCGGGCACGCGGTGTATCGCACCATGCTCATGCACCTGATGCGGCTGTCGGCCTCGGTCGGCTGGATGCCGGTGGGCGGCTGGGCGTTGCGCGCGATCGTGGCAGCGCTGATGGAGTGGAGCCGCAAGTCGGAGCTGTCCGGCGACCGGGCGGGGCTGCTGTGCTGCCAGGACGTAGAGGCTTCGGTGCGCGTGCACATGAAGACCGCGGGCGGCGCCTGGCTGCACGAGATGAACCACGGCGCGTTCCTCGACCAGGCCGATGACTACCTGCGCTCGGGCGACCTGCGCGACGGCGTGCTCAAGCTGCTCAACCTGGAACTGCAGTCGCATCCGTTCTCGGTGCTGCGCGCGGCCGAGCTGCGCCGCTGGATCCAGTCCGGCGAGTACGAGCGGGTGCTCGGCGGCAGCTATCCGCGTCGCGAGCAGGACAAGAACGCGCGGATCAGCGAGGAGGTCAAGGAGGCGACCCGGCACTACCGCGAGTCGTTCGACCAGTCCGAGGACCTGCTGGTCCGCACAGTGCGCGACCTCGGCCGCGACGTGGGCTCTGCGGTGAACACGGTGGGTCAGGAAGTCGGCCGCACGGTATCCGACCTGGGCAAACGTTTCGACGACTGGCGCAAGAACTAGCCGCAGTGTCGGCGCGGGCTGGTGCTCGCGCCGACTAGCGCGTGAAGAACCACGCGATGACGACCAGGACCAGTAGGGCGATGAGCGCGAGCTGGACGCGAGAACGTGGCATCAGCGGGCACCGCTACCGACGGTCGGGCGTTCGGCGAGGGCGACCGGCATCGGCGGTTCGGTGCGATCGTCGCGGCGCAGCAGGCGGAAGGCCATACGCAGGCTTCGGTCGAGCAGGAAGGCGATGGCGAAGCTGATCGGGACCATGCCGACCAGCACCACGAGAAACTGCGGAATGAAGGGCAGCCCGGCTACCCAGAGTTCGAACCCGTCCCACCAACCTGCGATGCGTTGCACGCCGTCCAGCCTAGTCGGTCGCCGTGAACGCCCTCGCCGTCCGCATGGCCGCGGGCGAATTCCCGGCCGCGACCGGCCGATACGCCGAGATCGCCGCCCCCAGCGGTGGACGCGCGCCCACACCGCCGTGATGATGGGGTATGGAGTCTTCCAGCGCTGACAGCCTGCCGATTCTGAGTCCGGTGTCCTCCAGCGGCCGTCGCGGCGCGTTTCCCCCGATCGACGACTATGCCTTCCTGTCCGACTGTGAAACCAGCTGCCTGATCGCCAGCAGCGGTTCGGTGGAGTGGATGTGCGTGCCACGCCCGGACTCCCCCAGCATTTTCGGCGCGATCCTCGACCGCAGCGCCGGGCATTTCCGGATCGGCCCCTACGGAACGAACGTGCCCGCGGCGCGGCGCTACCTGCCGGGCGGGATGATCCTGGAAACCACCTGGCAGACCGAAACCGGCTGGCTGATCGTGCGCGACACCCTGGTACTCGGCCCGTGGCACAACAACAACGCCCGGTCCAAGACCCACCGGCGCACCCCGATGGACTGGGACGCCGAACACATCCTGCTGCGCACGGTCAAGTGTGTGAGCGGCACCGTCGAACTCGAAATGAGCTGCCAGCCCTCGTTCGACTATCACCAGCGCGGAGCCAAGTGGGAGTACACCGGCAAGGTCTACGAGCAGGCGACCGCGCGGGCGTCGAGCGATCCCGACAGTGGGCCGTCGCTGATTCTCACCACCGATCTGCGCCTCGGTCTGGAGGGGAGGGAGGCACGCGCCCGCACCAGGATGGCCGAGGGCGACCAGGTGTTCGTCGCGCTCACCTGGTCGGAGCTACCCGCGCCCGCCACCTACGACGAGGCCGCGCAGAAGATGTGGGCGACCACCGAGTGCTGGCGGCGCTGGATCACCCAGGGTGATTTCCCCGACCATCCGTGGCGCAGCTACCTGCAGCGCAGCGCACTCACGCTCAAGGGGCTCACCTACGCGCCGACGGGCGCACTCCTCGCCGCCGCCACCACCTCACTTCCGGAAACCCCTGGCGGAGAACGTAACTGGGACTACCGCTACACCTGGGTGCGCGACGCGAGTTTCGCGCTGTGGGGCCTGTACACCCTCGGACTCGACCGCGAGGCCAACGACTTCTTCGCCTTCCTCGACGATGTCACCACCGGCGAGAACGGGGACGCGGTCCCCCTGCAGGTGCTCTACGGAATCGGCGGCGAACGGCAGATCACCGAATACGAGCTGCCGAATCTGTCCGGCTACGACGGCGCGCGCCCGGTCCGCGTCGGCAACGCCGCCTACGACCAGGACCAGCACGATATCTGGGGCACCATGCTCGACGCGGTGTACCTGCATGTGAAATCGCGCGGGCAGGTGCCGGAATCGCTGTGGCCGCTGCTCGAACGCACCGTGCACGCGGCGATCGCGAACTGGCGCAAACCCGATCGCGGGATCTGGGAGGTCCGCGGCGAACCGCAGGACTTCACCTCGTCGAAGGTGATGTGCTGGGTGGCACTGGATCGCGGCGCCCGGCTGGCGGAGTTGCACGGCCAGCACGAGCGCGCGGCCGAGTGGTTCGAGATCGCCGAGGAGATCCGCGACGACGTCCTCGAATTCGGTGTCAGCCCGGAGGGCATCTTCACCCAGACCTATGGTGGCAACACGCTCGACGCCTCGCTGCTGCTGGTGGTGCTGACCCGGTTCCTGCCGCCCGACGATCCGCGCATCCGCGCGACGGTGCTCGCCGTCGCCGACCGCCTCACCGTCAACGGACTGGTGCTGCGCTACCGCACCGAGACCACCGACGACGGTCTGGAAGGCGAGGAGGGCACCTTCACGATCTGTTCGTTCTGGCTGGTCTCGGCGCTGGTGGAGATCGGCGAACTCGAACGGGCCACCAATCTGTGTGAGCGGCTGCTCGGACTGGCCAGCCCGCTGCGCCTCTACGCCGAGGAGATCGACTCACGCACCGGGCGGCACCTGGGCAACTTCCCGCAGGCCTTCACCCACTTGGCGCTGATCAACGCCGTGACCCACGTGATCCGGGCCGAGGACCAGCGCAACGCGGGTCAGTTCCAGCCCGCGCACTCACCTTCGCACCGCTCATGAGACCGGGGCGGCCGACGCCTTCGCCCGGTGCCGGACACAGTGTTTCGCCCCACCGGGCGCCCGCTCAGTAGGCGAGGCGTTCGGCGCGGGCGCGTAGCCCCGCCACCGTGCGCAGGCCCGCGTCGATCTCGGTGATACGCAGTTCCCGATGGTCGCCGTAGCGCAGGCCTGTCTCCTCGGCGGCGCGCAGGGCCTCGTCGGCGGTACGGCCCACTTCGGCGGCGATCTCGGTGTAGTGGTCGCGCAGCACACGTTGCAGGGAGCGAAGGCGGTTGCGCGATTCCTTGCCCACCTGGAAGATCACGTCGTCGGCCAGCCGGGCGACGGCCACTTTGGCCTCTGCCTGCCTGCGATGCTTGCGGTTCTTGCGGTCGTCCCACAGCGCGTTCACACCGAGCAGCACACCCGCGCCGGCGGAATACCAGTTCACCAGCGACATCCCGAGCAGGCTGGTGGCCAGACCGACCATCAGGATGCCGCCGTAGGAGCCACGCAGCGCGGTGAGCAGCTGCTGTCCCACTCCGGCTTTGGCACTTTCGAGGGGTTCCAGCGGCTGCACCGGCTCGAGAACCTCGCCGGGGTTGGTCAGCCGCAGTTCGGGCAGCGGCGGGGTTCGGTTGTCGGGCGGGAACTTCGAGGCCACCTGCTCGGTGAGCTCGACGGCACGGTAGTGCGCCATCACGAAGTTCTCCTCGACCGCCTCACAGATCCGCGCGTCCAGCTCGGAGGCGAAATCGGACCACTTGCGGGCAGGGTCGGTGCGGGTGATCTCGGCCTCGGCCTCGCGGACCAGCGTGCGCAACCGGTGCCGCAGATCGTGTTCGATGTCGGCGCTGAGCTCGGAGCTGCCGTCGACGAGGGTGACCTGCCAGGTGGCGGTGCGCTGTCGCAGCTGATCGGCGGTGGTGCGCGCGGCGGCGAGGCGCTGGGTGATCTCGGCGCGCCTGCGCGGGTCGCGCAGTGTGTCCGACTCGGCCCGCAGGGTGACGGTGAGCTGATCGGTGATCAGCGCGATATCGCGCACCGCGGCCGCCACGGCCACCGAATCGGCCTGGGCGACAACATATTCCCGCAGGTGATCGATGAGCTGGGGCACGCCCGACTCGGCATCACGCTGCTGGTCGCCGCGCTCGGCGGCCTCTCGGTGCAGCAGACCCGAGACGGGAGCCACCGCGAAGTTCAGCCCGGCACCGTCGAGCAGCGCGCGATTGCGTCGCTGGGTGAGCGACCAGTGCGGGTTGCGGTCGATCTTGGTGAGTACGCAGACCACCGACGGGCACACCTGCTCGACCCGGCGCAGGTAGTCCAGCTGCGCCTCGGTGAGCTCGGCGGCGGAGTCGGCGGCGTAGAGCACGACATCGGCGGCGGCGATCATCGACCAGGCGGCCGCCTCGTGCGCGGTCGAGCCGGGCGCGTCCATCACGACGAGCCCGTCGGCCAGCAGCCCACTCGGCTCGGCGAACTCGGCGCGCAACACACCGAGCGAGGTCAGGGCGGGAAGCGGATTCAGCGGATCGACGGGCACCCGTTCGACCCGGCCACCCGGCGCCGACTTCACCAGCGTCGCCTTCGGCGCCTGGCCGTATTCGACGATCACCGGAACGCTCGGCTTGCCCTCGGTGGCACTGACCGGCGACCCGACCATGCTGTTGACCAGCGTGCTCATCCCCGCCTGCGGTTCGCCGACGACGACGATCCGGACCCGCGGATCGCTGAGCCTGGCCCGCACCATGCCCAGCCGGGCATCGAGGTCGTTGCGGCCGCCCGAGCGGACCAGTTCCCGCAGTTCGTCGACCAGCGCGACAACGGGAGCCATCACATCCGGATGCTTCACCGTCGCGGTCTGCAGTCCGGCTGCGGCAGACACCTGTTCCTCACTCTCGTCGCATCGACACGGCCGAAATCGTCGTGTCAGACCACGAAGTCATACCCGTGGTGCTCGATGGGAAACGCGGCTGCGTGCAAATCACCGCCACCCAAGCCCGTATCGAACAATCCGGCCGAGACGCCATGGTAACCGCTGTCGTGCTGGTCGAACTCGGCGGCGATCGGCTTGGTCTCGATGACCGGGGGTTTTACCGGCGCGACGGTCGGCTGCACGGTGACCGGCGGCGGGGTGACCACCGTCGGCGGGTCGATGTCGACGGTGGGCTGCTTGGTCGGCGGATCGATGGTCGGCTGCTTGGTCGGCGCCGTCGGCTGCTGGGTGGGCACCGTCGCACTCGTGTGCGGGGTGGTCTGGCTGGGCACATCGACGGTCGGCGTACTCCCACCGGTCGAGGGAGTCGTCACGCCGCCGGTGCTGGTCCCCGGCTTGGTGGTGAGGTCGTCGTCGGGAGTGGTCGGCATGGTCGGAACGGTCGAGCCGGTGTGGCCGGTCGGCGGCACGGTGATCGGCACCTTGGTGACGTCGGGCGCGGTCGGCGCCGTGACCGTGGGCACCTTCACCGTCGTCGGGGTGTCGAGGTCGACCGTCGGGACCTTGGAGGGAACCGTCACCGGCACGGTCGTCGGGGTGTGGCCGCCACCGGAGACTTCAGGCAGCACAACGGGTTTCGTCGGGGTGGGTGGGGTGAACAGCGCGGGCACCGAGGCCGCGGGCGCGGTCAGCGGCGACACGGCTTGGTGACCGAACACATTCGCGATCGGGGTGGAGGCCGCGTCGGGCTGGATGGTGGTCTGCAACGGCGTGCTGACCACGGGGTTGACCGCCACCGGCGCGGGCGCTACGGGGGCGACAGGCACGGGCGCGGGAGCGATCGGGGCCGGCGCGTGCGCGGGAGCCGCGGCGAACGGTGTCGCCGGGGCGGGTGCGGGAGCCGCGATGGCCGGCGCGGGTGCCGCGAGCGCCGGGGCGGGCGCGGCGGGTGCCGTCGTGCCGGGCAGGCCGATGCCCGACGAGGACGAACCGGGCAGGCCGGGAGCGCCCGACGACGAGTTGCCCAGACCGGTTCCGCCGGACGCGGAAGTGCCGAGGCCGGATCCAGCCGGCGTGGTGCCTGCCGTGTCGCCGGGGACCTTCAGGCCGTCACCGAGCCACTGGCCGTAGTCGTCGAGCTGATCGCCGACCTGGCCGACCTGCACGTCGACCTTCATCTGCGACGTGGCCCACACGCCGTCGAGCCCGACGTGGACGTCGACCTGCCAGTCGGTGGTCACCATCGCG
The DNA here is from genome assembly GCF_053606985.1 of Nocardia sp. NPDC055165. Classification (NCBI taxonomy): domain Bacteria; kingdom Bacillati; phylum Actinomycetota; class Actinomycetes; order Mycobacteriales; family Nocardiaceae; genus Nocardia; species Nocardia sp. NPDC055165. The sequence continues at coordinate 61,741 of NZ_JBSGSS010000013.1, read as the reverse complement.
CCGACACCGTCGAACATGCCACCGATACCGTCGAATGCGCCGTCGAGGTTGCCGATCCCGTCGAACATGCCGCCGGGCGCGTTGGCACCGGCCGAACCGCCACCGGGCAACCCGACGCTGTCGTAGCCGGGGAGGCCGAACCCGTTGCCGGGCAGACCGTCGTAGCCCGGAATGCCGATACCGCCGCCGGGCAGACCGTCGAAACCGGGCAGACCGTGGCCGGTGCCGGGTAGCTCGAAACCGGGAAGGTTGCCGTGGCCCGGAAGACCTTCGAAACCGGGCAGATCGAAGCCGGGGTCCGGGGTGGTGCCGGGCAGCGGGTTCGGGGTGTCGTGGTACCCCGGTCCGGCGGGCGTGTGCCCGTAGCCCGGTATGCCGATACCGCTGGACGGCTCGTCGCCGCCGGGGATCCGGAATTCACGATCACCGTCGGAGCCGGGAACCTCTGGGCGCCGGGGGGATTCGTCCGTCGCCGCGACCATCGACACGTCGGGCTTGGGCGGCGCGGCGAATGCCGTGTGCGGAATCACCGGGGCAGGCGGGGGCTCGACGGCCAGGTCGGGGAAGGTCACGATCGGACTCGGTGCGTCCGGGCTCGGATCGGTGGAAACGGTCTGCTGCGACCAGCCCGCGTACCTGCTGTCGGCATTGCTGGTGCCCGGCTCGCGCGTGGTCCCGTTGGCCGCGACCAACGCGCCACCGGTGACATAGGCGCCGGCCCTGGCCACCCGGGCTACGCCGTTGGCGATCCGGTAGGCCGTGTCCGACCCCTCCGACCCCTCTGCGCGCGCGGCACCGTCATCGAAAGGCAGATCACGCGTCATCAAAGCTCCAACACTCGCATCGCTGTGGTTCCCCACCACAAACAGCGGCGAAGTGAGGCCCATCCAACACTATTTCCCGGACATCGGCCTGTCATTTCGTGCAGGCCGGTTGGTACCCCGCTCACCTTATGGCGAGCAACATCTTTCGGCGAGCCCGGGGAATCAGGGGCGCGCACGATCCCAAGAGAACTCTAACGAATGCTCAACGGAGCGTGAAGATCGGAACCCTAGCGTCGGTGCGGTCCACCGAGAAGGTCGGTGAAACGCACAGTCAGGAGCCCGATCATGACCGCACTCTCCACCCGTCACCGCGTCAAGGCCGCCGCACTACTCGGCGGTGCCGCCGTGATCACCGCCACTGCGGCGGGCGTCGCGTCCGCCGATCCGGGCGAGCGCCCCGACGACGGCCGGGCAACCACGATCATCTGCACCGCGCCGGGCGGCGGGGACGCCCCCGGTCTCCCCCCGCTGCCCGCCGAGCCCGGAGTCCGTTTCGAACACATCGTTCCCGGTGTGCCCGGCCAGGAACCCGGCCGGATCCACATCGAGCGCGCGGCCCCGGGCACCCCCGCACCGTCGATGGACGGTCCCGTGGAATGTCAGCGGATCCACCCCGATGGTGAGCGCACCATCGTCCCCGCGCGACCGTTCTGACCAGCATAAACAACGGAAAACACTAGGGTGAGTGCATGACGGGACAGCAGATCTTGGTCGTCGACGACGAGGTCCGCGTGCTCGCGTCGCTGCGGCGCGGCCTCGAGCTCTCGGGCTTCGAGGTGATCACCGCGCCCGACGGCGCTCGCGCACTCTCCCTGGTGGGGACCGCTGCTCCCGACGCCATGGTGCTCGACGTGAATATGCCCGAACTCGACGGCGTCGGGGTGGTCACCGCCCTGCGTGCGATGGGCAACGACATCCCCATCTGTGTGCTCAGCGCGCGCAGCGCGGTGACCGACCGGATCGCCGCGCTCGAGCGTGGTGCCGACGACTATCTGACCAAGCCGTTCGATCTGGGCGAGCTGGTCGCGCGGCTGCGCGCGCTGTTGCGACGCAGACCGGTCACCGCCGCCTCGCCGGCCGACACGATCCAGGTCGGCGAGGTGATGATCGATCTGACCGGGCATCGGGTGCACGCGGGGCCGGCCCTGGTCGACCTCACCAAACGGGAGTTCGAGCTGCTCGCGATGCTGGCGCGCAATACCGGGATCGTGCTCGGGCGCGAGCAGATCCTGTCGACCGTCTGGGGGTACGACTTCAGCACCGATACCAATGTGGTCGATGTGTTCGTCTCGTATCTGCGGCGCAAACTGGAGGCCGAGGGTGTCGCGCGGGTGGTGCACACCGTGCGCGGGGTCGGGTTCGTGCTGCGGGATCAGCCGTGAGGGCCTCGTGGTCGTTGCGGGTCCGGGTCGCGTTGGTGTCGGCGGCGGTGGCCGCGCTGGTCGCGGTCACGCTCGGACTGACCTATGCCGCGCTGCTGAAGGTGACGGGCACGAGCCAGCTCGATCAGACCGTCTCCAGCATGCGGGTACAGATCGCGCAGCGCTACGACGGCGTGCCCGGGGAACCACCCGAACTTCAGGTTCCCTCGGCCCCGGTTCCGTTGCCCACCAACGGGATAGCGCGTGAGCGCACCATCGTGGTCCCCGGCACCCCACCCGATGAGGCGCTCGCCCAGGTCCAGGGCGCCCCGGGGTTGCTGGTGCGGCTCGATCCCGATCGCGAACTCGTCGACGCCGCCATCACCCGCAGCCAGCTGATCGGTCTCGGCATCGGGGTGGCCGGGGTGATCGTCGCCGCCGTATTGGGTTGGGTGCTGGCCGGATTCGCCGCACGCCCGCTACGCAGACTCGCCACCGCCACCCACGAGATCGACACACTCGACGAGTTGCCACCACTGTCGGGGCGCGGCGCCAAAGAGGCCGAGGAACTGTCCGACGCGATCAACCGGATGCTGGCACGCCTAGAGACCGCACACGGCGAGACCCGCCAGGCACTGGCCAGTGCCCGCGACTTCGCTGCCGTCTGCGCCCACGAGCTCCGCACTCCGCTCACCGCCATGCGCACCGACCTGCAGGTACTGTCCGGCACCGAACTACCCGCCGACCAGCGCGGCGCCGTCCTCGCCGATGTGCTGGCCGCCGAGGGTCAGATCGAGCGCACCCTCACCGATCTGGAACGCCTCGCCGTCGGCGATCTCACCGATCACGGTGCGTTCGAACCGTTCGAACTGTGCGAGACCCTCGACCGCGCGGTGCAGAACGCTCGCCGGGCGAATCCCGGCGTCGACATCTCGCTCACCGCCTGCGATCCGGTCCCGGTACACGGACTGCCCGGCGGGATCATGCTGATCGTGACCAACGCGGTCGCCAACGCGGTCCTGCACGGCCGGGCCACCGAGGTCGCCGTCGCCGCACGGTCCACCGGCAACGGCGCCGAGATCACCATCGACGACAACGGCACGGGCATACCGGAACACCTGTCCCCCACCGCTTTCGACCGCTTCGCCAAACGCCCCGGCTCTCCCGGCTCCGGTCTCGGCCTCGCACTGGTCCGCCAACAGGCCGAGTTGCATTCCGGTACCGCCGAACTCGCCCACAGCCCCCTCGGCGGCGTGCGCCTGCGGGTGGAAATAGCTCAGGCGCCGGTGAGCACCGGCGCCTGAGCGGTCGTTCTGAGAGCTTGCCTACTTCTTGGGCTTGTCCGAATCCGAGGACAGCGCCGCCACGAACGCTTCCTGAGGGACCTCCACGCGACCGATGGTCTTCATGCGTTTCTTGCCCTCCTTCTGCTTCTCGAGCAGCTTGCGCTTGCGGCTGATGTCGCCGCCGTAGCACTTGGCGAGGACGTCCTTGCGGATCGCCCGAATGTTCTCGCGGGCAATGATCTTCGCGCCGATCGCGGCCTGGATCGGCACCTCGAACTGCTGACGCGGGATCAGTTCGCGCAGCTTGGTCGTCATCTTGTGCCCGTAGCCCTGCGCGGCATCGCGGTGCACGATCGCACTGAACGCGTCGACGGCCTCACCCTGGAGCAGGATGTCGACCTTCACCAGATCGGCTTCCTGCTCGCCCGCCTCTTCGTAGTCGAGGCTGGCGTAGCCGCGAGTGCGCGACTTCAGCAGGTCGAAGAAGTCGAAGATGATCTCGGCCATCGGCATGGTGTAGCGCAGCTCGACGCGGGTCTCGGACAGGTAGTCCATGCCGCCCAGTTCGCCGCGACGCTGCTGGCACAGCTCCATGATCGAGCCGATGAACTCACTCGGCGAGATGACGGTGCACTTCACGATGGGTTCGTACACGTGCCGCGACTTGCCCTCCGGCCAGTACGACGGGTTGGTGACGACGTGTTCGGTGCCGTCCTCCATCTCCACCCGGTACACCACGTTGGGCGCGGTGGAGATGAGCTCGAGACCGAACTCGCGCTGCAACCGCTCGCGGGTGATCTCCATGTGCAGCAGACCGAGGAAGCCACAGCGGAAGCCGAAGCCCAGCGCCACCGAGGTCTCCGGCTCGTAGGTGAGCGCGGCATCGTTGAGCTGCAGCTTGTCCAGCGCGTCACGCAGATCCGGATAGTCGGAGCCGTCGACCGGGTACAGACCGGAGTAGACCATCGGTCGCGGCTCGCGGTAGCCGGTGAGTGCTTCGGTGGCGCCGTTGCGGGCGCTGGTGACGGTATCGCCGACCTTCGACTGGCGCACGTCTTTCACGCCGGTGATCAGATAGCCGACCTCGCCGACGCCCAGCCCCTGGGTGGGCTTGGGTTCGGGCGAGACGATGCCGACTTCCAGCAGCTCGTGGGTCGCGCCGGTCGACATCATCTTGATCTTCTCGCGTGGGGAGATCTTGCCGTCGACCACGCGGATGTAGGTGACCACACCCCGGTAGGTGTCGTAGACCGAGTCGAAGATCATCGCGCGGGCCGGTGCGTCGGCGTCGCCCACCGGAGCGGGGACGGCCTCGATCACCTTGTCCAGCAGCTCGGTCACGCCGACACCGGTCTTGCCCGAGACCCGCAGCACGTCGCCCGGCTCGCAGCCGACGATGTGGGCCAGCTCGGCGGCGTAGCGATCGGGATCCGCGGCGGGCAGGTCGATCTTGTTGAGCACCGGAATGATCGTGAGATCCTTCTCCAGCGCCAGATACAGGTTCGCGAGAGTCTGCGCCTCGATGCCCTGGGCGGCGTCGACCAGCAGGATCGCGCCCTCACAGGCCTCGAGCGCGCGAGAGACCTCGTAGGTGAAGTCGACGTGGCCCGGGGTGTCGATCAGGTGCAGGACGTAGTCGGTGCCGTCGACCTGCCACGGCAACCGCACGTTCTGCGCCTTGATCGTGATGCCGCGCTCACGCTCGATGTCCATCCTGTCCAGGTACTGGGCACGCATGGCCCGCTCCTCGACCACACCGGTCAGCTGCAACATCCGATCGGCCAGGGTCGACTTGCCATGGTCGATGTGGGCGATGATGCAGAAGTTCCGGATCCGGGACGGATCGGTGAACGTCGTATCGGCAAAACTGGAAGCCACTCCACTCCTCGCGGGGTATAGGCGAACTGCGCCCATCGTCCCATGCGCCCAGCTACTCCACTCGCACCGGTGCACCCGACCGCGTCATTCCTGCGAGCCCGGGCCCTGTCACCGGTGCACCGAAGTGCGAGTCGGCGTTATATTTCACAGATGGCCAGCAGTTGGAACAGTCTCGGCAAGCAGCTCGGCGTCATCGCCAAGGAGCAGGGGCCCAAAATCGTGCGCAAGCAGGGGCCACGACTGCTCGAGAAGCTGGTGGACGCACTGGCGACCAAGCCGGGACCCGCCGTCGCGGTGCGCCCGACGGCCTCGACCCCCGTGCCGACGGCGCATCGCGCCCGCCAGATCGTCTACTGCCCGCAGCTCGACGGGCGCGCCGACCCCGGGGAGATCGTGTGGACCTGGGTGCCGTTCGAGGAAGACCCGACCAATGGCAAGGACCGGCCCGTGCTGGTGGTCGGGCGCGACCGCAAGACTCTGCTCGGACTGATGCTGTCGTCGAAGGCCGACCGCGCCCACGACCACAACTGGGTGGGCATCGGCACCGGCCCATGGGATCACGACGGCAGGCCGAGCTGGGTACGGCTGGACCGGGTACTCGACGTGCCGGAGGACGGCATCCGGCGCGAGGGTGCGATCGTCGAGCGCAAGACCTTCGACCTGGTCGCGCACCGGTTGGTAGCCGAATACAGCTGGAGCTGAACGACAATCGAACCCCGACCCGGAGACATCCGGATCGGGGTTCGACGGTTCGTAGCTAGGAGTGCACGTCCTTGGACCGGCCGAAGATCAGGCCGTAGAGCAGTGCGCCCAGCGCCCCGCCGATCAGCGGGAACACGATGAACGCCCATATCTGCCCCATCGCCCCGTCCTGATACGGCGCGACGCCCAGGCTGCGCGCCGGGTTCACCGAGGTGTTGTCGATCGGCAGCGAGACCAGGTAGATCACCGTGAGCGTGACGCCGATCGAGAGCCCGGCCAGTGGCACGTCGGAGATCTGATCGGTCGAGGCCAGCACCACGAACACCAGCAGCGCGGTGAGCATCACCTCGATGATGATGGTGGCCGCCAAGCCGTACCCGTTCTGCACCACCACATCACCGAGCGGACCGGTCACCGCCGACGGGCTGTGCGCACCCCAGCCGTTGGCGCCCAGACCGTCGACCGGCCGGTCGTAGGCGGGCAGATTGTTGGCCAACGCGAACACCACCAGTCCGGCGAGGAACGCGCCGACCACCTGGGCGATCACATAGCCGACCGCGCCGATCACACTGATCCGCCCGAGCAACATGTGCCCGAGCGTGACAGCCGGGTTGACATGGCAGCCCGAGATCGGCCCGATCGCGTAGACCAGGAACAGCAGCGACAGTCCGAAGGCGAAGGCGACACCGAGCGGGCCCACCCGATCACCCGCCAGCACCATCGTGCCGACGCCACAGACCACGAGGACGAAGGTGCCGAGCGCCTCGGCCACCCACTTCTTCGGCTCCGGGACGACTTCGATTTCGACGAGTTCCTGTGCAGTGGGAGACATCGGCCGCCACCTCTCCGGGAGGAATAAACCCCGCGGCGAGCGGGGTCCGCACGAGCCTCTCGGACACTACGCGAGCCGGGTGACCTCCACAACGACCTCCAGGTCTGTCGAGCCGCCGCCGGAGAACACGCCTTTCAACGGCGGCACATCGGCGTAGTCACGACCGACGCCGACCGACACGTGCTGCTCGTTGACGGCGAGATTGTTGGTCGGGTCGTAGCCCCACCACTGCCCGGTCCACGCCTCGATCCACGCGTGCGACTGGCCCGCCACCGTTTCGCCGATCGCCGCACCCGGCTTCGGATGCAGGTACCCGGACACGTAGCGACTGGGAATTCCCATGCTGCGCAACAACACCAGCGTCAGGTGGGCGTAGTCCTGGCACACGCCGCGACGTTCGGCGAAGGCCTGCAACGCCGAGGTGTGCACCGAGGTCGTGCCCGCGATGTAGTCCATCTCCTTGTGCACCCACTCGGCCGCGCGCACCACCGCCTTGGCCGGCTCCTCACCGCGCGAGAGCTGACGCGCCACCGTCGACAGTTTGCGATCGCGCGGCACATAGGCGGTGGGACTGAGCATTTCGTCGAACCGGTCGACGACCCGCCCGCCCTGCAGTTCGTCCCAGCTCAGTTCCTCGGTGGGTTCGGCGAACGGTTCGGTCTCGACCACCGAGGACCCGGTCACCTCGAGTTCGGTGTGCGGTGCGTGCAGGTCGAAGGCCGTGACGGCGGTGCCCCAGTAGTCGGTGTAGCGATAAGCCCTGGTGGCGGGCACGGTTTCGACGCGATTGAGGATTACGTTCTGCCTGCTGTCGGCGCGCGGGGTGAGCCTGGCCTCGTTGAACGACCGCGTCACGGGCGCGTCGTAGACATAACCGGTGGTGTGCACCACCCTGATCCGCCAACTCATAGCTCTCCCTCTACCTGCACGCGGCTGTCCTGCTTGCTGCGCACGTCGGTCCACGCCACCCACGGGGCGGCATGGAAGTACTGGCGTGACACGGCTTCACTGAGCTCACGGCACGATTTCTGCAGGGCGAGCAGGCGGCTCTGCAGATCTTCCAACAACACTCCCGGCGGCAGGAACTCGAGTTCGCTGCGCGCGCGTCCGAGCACCCGTTGCGCCTCGTGCCGCGCGCCGACGCGACTGCCCGGCCGCTGATCGAGCTCGGTCAGGCAGGCCTCGGCGACGCGCAGCGTGTGGAACACCGAACGCGGGAACAGGCGGTCGATCAGGATGAACTCGGCGACTCTGGCCGCGTCGAGGGCGCCGCGATGGGTGCGCAGGTAGGTGTCGTGCGCGCCCGCCGAGCGCAGCACCGTCACCCAGGCGGGCGAGGAGGTCTTGTCACCGGCGCGTGAGAGCAGCAGGCGCACCATCATGTCCACGCGTTCGATGGAACGCCCGAGCAGCAGGAAGCGGTAGCCGTCGTCACGACTCAGGGTCGAGTCGGTCAGTCCGGTGAACATCGCCGCCCTGCCCTTGATGTAGGAGAAGAACTCGTGCGGACCGAGGCCACGCGCCGCCCGCTCCGCCGCGGCCATGCCGTTGTAGGTGGCATTGAGGCACTCCCACATCTCACTCGAGGTGACTTCGCGTGCGCCGCGGGCGTTCTCGCGGGCTTTGGTGATGGAGTCACTGATCGAGACGCCGTGGTCGTGGCTGTAGGCGACGAGATCGGTGACCGACCACACGTCGAGGCGAAGGCCCTCGGGTGGTTCGATCCCGAGCACCTTCAGCAGCACGCGAGACGTGCGGTCCGCGTCGACGGTGGCGTCTTCGAGCAGTTGGTGCACCGCCACGTCCAGGATGCGCGCTGTGTCGTCGGCGCGCTCGACGTATCGGCCGATCCAGTAGAGGGATTCGGCGTTTCGAGCAAGCATGTCTCTATTCCCCGATCAACCGCTGTGTCTGCTGTTGTTGCTGCTGTTGCTGATTGGCCTGCGGGGTGCTGAGTTCGCGACCCAGCTCGAACGAATCCGCTTGCGGCGGTTCGCTGACGAGCTCGGGTCCGGCCAGTTCCCGGTCTTCGGTCCCCGAGCGCCCGGCCAGCACCCAGGTGTCCTTGCTGCCGCCGCCCTGACTCGAGTTCACCACCAGCGAGCCCTCCGGCAGCGCGACCCGGGTGAGTCCGCCGGGCAGCACCCAGATGTCGTCCCCGTCGTTGACCGCGAACGGGCGCAGGTCCACGTGCCGGGGCGCGAGATCGTCACCGATCTTGGTCGGCACCGTCGAGAGCTGCACCACCGGCTGGGCGATCCAGCCACGCGGGTCGGCCTTGATCTTGCGCTTGATCGTCTCCAGCTCGCGCGGCGAGGCATCGGGCCCGATCACGATGCCGTAGCCACCGGAACCCTCGACCGGTTTGACCACCAGTTCGCCGACCCGGTCGAGCACCTCCTCGCGTTCGTCGTCCAGCCAGCAGCGGAAGGTGTCGACATTGGGCAGGATCGGCTTCTCGCCGAGGTAGTACTCGATGATCTTGGGCACGTAGGTGTAGATGAGCTTGTCGTCGCCGACACCGTTGCCCACCGCGCTCGAGATCACCACATTGCCCGCGCGGGCGGCGTTGAGCACGCCGGCGACGCCGAGCACGGAATCGGGGCGGAAGTGCATCGGGTCGAGGAAGGTGTCGTCGATGCGCCGGTAGATCACGTCGACCTGACGCTCCCCCGCCGTCGTGCGCATGTAGACGACATTGTCGCGGCAGAACAGGTCGCGACCCTCCACCAGCTCCACACCCATCTGCCGGGCCAGCAGCGAATGCTCGAAGTAGGCGGAGTTGTGCACGCCCGGCGTGAGCACCACCACGGTCGGGTCGACCTCGTTGGGCGCCGCGGAGGCCCGCAGCGCGCGCAGCAGGTGGCCCGGATAGTCGCCCACCGCGCGCACCCGATGCGAGGAGAACAGATCGGGGAAGACCCGGGCCATCGTGCGCCGGTTCTCCATCACATAGGACACCCCCGACGGCGAGCGCAGATTGTCCTCCAGCACCCGGAAGTCGCCCTTTTCGTCGCGGACCAGGTCGATGCCCGAGACGTGGATGCGCACGCCGTTGGGCGGGACCAGCCCGGCGGCCTCGCGGTGGAAGTGCTCGCACGAGGTGACCAGACGCTTCGGGATCACCTGATCACGCAGGATGTTCTGCTCGCCGTAGACGTCGGCCAGGAACAGTTCCATCGCGGTGACCCGCTGTTTGATGCCGCGTTCGAGCTTGGCCCACTCCGCGGCGGCGATCACCCGCGGCACCAGATCCAGCGGGAACGGGCGCTCCTGGCCCGACAGCGAGAAGGTGATGCCCTGGTCGATGAACGCACGGTCCAGCGCGTCCGATCGTTTGGCCAGGTCATCGACATCATTGGCGGCCATCGCGGCGTGGATGCCCTTGTAAGGCGCCCGTACCTTCCCCGATGCGTCGAACATCTCGTCGAACGCGTCGGCGAAGCGGCCGGGGCCATATCCCTCGAACAATCCGGTGTGGGTGGCTGCCGGATGGCCGTTCGTTCTCACCATCGCCGGTGATGCAGATCGAGCCGTACTCGGCGCAGTGGTGGAGGTCATGACAAAAACTGTGCATCACCCGGCAGCAGGGTCGTGTGTGACACAGGTAAATTCTTTGCATCACCTGAAACGGGTGAAATCGGCGTTGTCTCCCCGGTCGACCGGATGAGGGCCGATTTCGCCGGGGGGTGGCGAGCTGGTAACCTCGATCTTCGGCGCGGTGTTACCCGTAGTTCAGCACCATCTGCTGCATCGTGGGCGCGCGCCCGACGAGCTTTCAAGGAATACCACCCAGCGACAGGAAACCAGAGGATACAGGCGTGGCCAACATCAAGTCCCAGATGAAGCGGATCCGTACCAACGAGGAAGCGCGCAAGCGCAACCAGTCGGTCAAGTCCGCGCTGCGCACCGCGATCCGCAACTTCCGTGAAGCTGCCTCCAGCGGTGACAAGGAAAAGGCTGCTGAGCAGCTGCAGTTCGCGAGCCGCAAGCTCGACAAGGCTGCGTCCAAGGGCGTCATCCACGCCAACCAGGCGGCCAACAAGAAGTCCGCGCTCGCGCTGGCTCTGAACAAGATCTGATCGACGGCGAGCCTGGTGCTCGCTGGCAATACTTCGCAAGACGCAGCCGCCGTGGCCTCGATGACCACGGCGGCTTTTGTCGTTCCCTTCCACCGGCTACCATTCGCGCCATGCTGACGGTGTACGCGAATCAGACGGTGGTACGAGGCGATGACCTGGCCGAGGTGATCCGCGCGGCGGAGATCCTGGGTATCGGTCTCAAGGTCGAAAATGTGATGGTGCCCGACGAGGACGGTGGCTACGGCGCCGCGTGGATCGTCACCCGTGAGGACGAGGTTCCCCTCTACGACGAGTGGGAGGGACGCTACGACGACCTCGACGACGACGAGGATGTGGACGTCTCGCTGGTCGTCGCCGGCGAGTAGTCAGTTCACGCAGGGCACCTGACCCGAGGTGATGTCGCTGCGGACCGGCCTGCCCGCGTCGGGAGTCTGTGGCGCCGACGTGGTCGTGCTGGTCTGCCAAGCGCCCGCTGTCGACTCCGACGACCAGGCGGCAGGCGGTTCGGTGCGTTGTCCGGTGCGCCTGGCCGTGGTGGAGGCCGGGACCGGCATACCGAAAGCCGCGGCCATCTCGCGGCGGATCGCCGACCGGTCGACGATGTTCACGTCCTGGCCGTTGATCACGTCGTAGCGCAGCACCGGCAAGGTACGGAACTCGACCTCGGGATCGTCGGCGGCGCCCAGGGTGCGGACGAATTCGGTCATGTTCCAGCCGTCCGACAGCACGATATTGCGATGCGCCACATCCATCAGTGCCGAGAGCTTGCGCGGGTCGGTGAGGGTGCCCGCGCTGCGAAGCTGGCGGGCCACCGAGGTCAGGAACGCCTGCTGGCGGTGGGTTCGGTCCAGATCGCCGTTCTCCAGCCCGTGCCGCTGCCGGACGAAAGCCAGCGCCTGTGCGGGATTCAGCTGCTGGCGGCCGGCGGGAAAATCGGCGCCGGAGAACTCGGAGTCCTGGACCGGCTTGTTCAAACACACTTCCACGCCGCCCAGCGCGGCGGCCAGCTCGTAGAAGCCCGCCAGGGTCACCTCGGCGAACCTGTCGATCGGCACGCCTGTCAGATCCCGGACCGCGGCCACGGTAGCGGCCCGCCCCGCCTCCCTGCCCGCCTGTTCCAGCTTCCGCTGATCGGTGATGCCCTGCGCGATCAGCCGGTCCTGCACGGCCGCCTTCTTCAACCCGTACGCCTCCTTGATCTTGGCGTGGGTGTAGCCCGGGATCCCGGTGACCGGCACATAGTCGTCGCGTGGTATCGACACCGCGACGATCTTGTCCATCGACGCCGGAATATGCACCAGGATCAGGGTATTGGCGTTGTATCCGCCTTCGTCACCGTCACCGGCGTGCAGTTGCTCGAGGACCTCGGCCGGTAGCTCGTTGCCGTTCTGATCACGGCGGGTATCCAACCCGATCAGCAGGATGTTGAGATCGCCCCCGAGTGAGTGCGGGGCGTCGTCACCGATCGCCCGCGACCGCAGGAACCCCGCATCGAAACTCCCCGCCGTCGACCACCCATATGCCGTGACCACCACCACCGTGGCCGACAACACCGCCGCGACCACCTGCACCACCCGCCGAGCTACCCGCCCCGCCGATCCCCGACCGCGTCGACCGCGCCCGCCTCGTCCATCCCGGCTACCACTCGGCTCAACCATCTCATGATCAACTGTGCCAGCCGCGAGAGCGACCGGACATCGCGATTGGATCCCGATTGGATGGCGGTGCGGCGCGCCTGCTCAGCCGCGCTGGTCAGCCAGTGGCGCGGAGGTCGAGGATGCGGGCGAGGGCGTGTTCCACCGCGTAGGTGGCGTCGGCGGCGCCGCCTTTGACGTCGGCATTGAGGGTGGCTACCACCTGTAGGGCGGTGCCGATGGTGGTGGGGTTCCAGCCGCGGGCTTGGGCTTGGGCTTTCTTGATCTTCCAGGGGGGCATACCCAGCTTCTGGGCGAGGGCGAACGGGTCGCCGCGGCCTGCCGAGCCGACTTTGGCGATGGTGTGGACCGAGTCGGCGAGGGCGTCGGCGAGCAAAACGTGGGGAACGCCGCGGTCGGTGGCCCAGCGCAGGGCTTCCATCGCGCCGGGACGGTCGCCGGCGACCGCGAGGTCGGCGACGTCGAAGCCGGTGACCTCGGCCCGGCCGGAGTAGTAGCGGCGGACCGCGTTCGCGTCGACCTTGCCACCGGTATCGGACACCAATTGTGAACAGGCGGCGGCCAATTCACGCAGCTCCGAACCGACCGATTCGAGCAAGGCTTGCACGACTTCGGTCGAGACCTTGACCCCGAGGGCCCGGAACTCGCCTCGCACGAACTCCACGCGCTCGGCGCCTTTGTTGAGTTTGGTGCACTCGTGGACCGTCGCGCCCTTCTTCTGCAGTGCGGGTGCCAGCGCTTTGGCCCGTCCGCCGCCCGAGTGCAGAACCATGAGCACCACACCGTCGGGCGGATCGGCCGCAGCCTCGGTGATCACCGCGACCGCGTCCTTGCCCGCTTCCGCTGCCGACTCAAGCACGATCACCCGGTCTTCGGCGAACAGCGAGGGGCTGAGCAACTCGGCCAGTTCCGCCGTGCTGGCGTCACCGGCGCGCAATCGGTCGACGGGTACCGAATCCGGATCGGGCGCACAGGCCCGCACCTGCGCGGTCACCATCGCAACCGCACGTTCGACCAGCAGTTCCTCGTCGCCGAGGACCAGATGCACCGAGGCAGGGCGTTCGCTCACCAGGCGATCCTACGTACGCCCACCGACATCCCTTGGCGCCGACCTCGGGCATGTTGCCGAGCACCGTCGTCCCGCTGCGCCTGGCCGAGTTCGACCAGCTCCCGAGGCGGCCGGAGGCGACTCGACCACCGGGAATCGACGTGCTGCTCGTTCTTCACGGTGACCTTCGAGCATCGGTCCGAGACGTCAGTCGTGACGGGTATCAACGTGCCCACCGACCGGATCGAGATCCTCGACGCCATCCAGACGTGGGGCCGTGCCGCGTCTGCGGTGCTCGTCGACGAGACGTGACGGTCCGCAGATCGGCGGCGGTACCCACGATCACGACGTCACCCTCGAGGTCGGTCCGAGCGACGGTTGCGCCGAGCGCGGCGAGGGTCGAGGTCACCGTGGGGTGCGGATGCCCGAAGGTGTTGTCCGACCCGGCACTGACCAACGCCAGGCGTGGTCCGACCGCACGCAGGAATGCCGGTGTGGTGGTGCGTGATCCGTGATGGGGCACCTTGAGGACGTCCGCCCGGACATCCTCACCGCGCATGATCCGGGCCTGTGCCTCGGCCTCGATGTCGCCGGTGAACAGGATCGTTCCGGCCGGTGTACGTGCTCGCATCACCAGTGACCGATCGTTGGCCGCATCGGCCGACAGCGACGTCGGCAGGTCCCGGCTCGGTGCCAGCACACGCAATCCGACTGCGCCGAAGGTCATTTCGTGCCCCGCGTGCAGTTCCATCAACGGAATATCAGCCGCACCAGCCAGTTCCGTCACCCGCTCCACTCCCTCGGTGTCGCCACCGTGGCCATGCGATTCTCGTTGGGAAACAGTCTGTTCCGCGGAACGGCGACCACTTGTCGCCGGCCTCTCCCCCGGCGTCCCACGCGGGCACACGACATGATCGTCTCCCGTCGGCCGCACCGCGGTGCCCACCGTCGACGCTCGCTCCTTCGGATGTGAGGTTGCGGTCGGCTGCGGTCGCCCTGGCATGGTCGGCGTCGCCGAGCGCGACGGCGGTCCGCCCGAGTCGTCCGGATGCAACGGTGGGACAGCCGAATCCACAGAGGGCACCCGCACGGCGACTACCCCCTGCGCAGGTGGTGACGATTCCGCTGTTCGCGATGGGTATCTCTCGATTTCTGTGGGATGCGAGGGAGTTCCGGTCGACGGGGTGAGGTTCGGCGGTGTCGGCGCAGTGCTCGGCGTCGGCGCAGTGCTCGGCGTCGGCGCAGTGGTGCGGTCTGCGGCGGCACAGGTTTCGGCGATCGCTGAGCGGAGTTCCCCCGGGGCGGTAGCTATAGCGTCGACAGTGCGGCCTCGGAGAGCGCCGGCGAGTCCGTTGATGTGATCGGCATGGGGGTGAGTGAGGACCAGTAGCGGGATGTGGGTGATTTTCAGGCGATCCAGGCAGGCCCGGATCGGGCGTGGGTCCGGGCCGACGTCTACGACGACCGCGGCACCGGGAGCAACAGACAGAGCCAGGCCGTCGCCCTGCCCAACGTCACACATCGCGAGCACCCAGCCCGATGGTGGCCATCCTGGCTGCAAGAAGCGCACTGGGAGCAGCACAATCGACACTCCCAGCACCACTACCGCGAGGAGTCTGCGGGTGTGCGACCAGCGCAGTGCCGCCACGACCACGACGACGATCACCGCCGCGACCGATCCTGCGACCACGCCGCCAGGCACCGTGATCGTGGCGCCCGGCACCGCGGCCGCGCGATCCGCGACGCCGAGCAACCACCACATCGGTGGCCGCGCACACCACAGCACCCATACCGCGGCATCACCCCATACGCAGGCCACGACCGCGCCCACCGCGCCGATCACCGTGATCAGCCCGACCACCGGTGCGACGAGCGCGTTGGCCACGATCGCCACCAGGCTCATCCGCCCCGACAGCGCAACCATCATCGGCACGGTGACCACGAACGCGGCTGCCGATACCGCGACGATCTCCGCGGGCGCGCGCCACCAACCATGCGCCCGCAACCAGTCCGCCCAGCTGGGCGCGAGCAAGATCAGCCCCGCGGTCGCGAGCACCGACAGCGCGAATCCCGCGCTCACCGCCAATTGCGGTGCAACGGCCAGCAATCCGATCACTGCCGCACACAACGCCGGCAGCGCCTGCTTGCGTCTGCCGGTAAGCAGGGCGAGCACTGTCACCGAGCCCATCGCTGCCGCGCGCAGCACACTCGGGTCGGGGCGGGCGATCACGACGAACAGTGCGACAGCCCCCGCCGCCGCGGCAGCACTGGTCCGCGGGCCGGCCGTGAGCAGGCGGGTGAGTGCCAACAGGGCCGTCAGCAGGATTGTGAAATTGGCTCCACTGACCACACAGAGGTGCTGCAATCCAGCAATTTCGAATGCGTCACGCACTTGTTCCGGCAGCGCGACAGTGTCACCGACAACGAGCGCGGGCAGCAACCCCGCCGCAGCAGGTGGCAGTGCCTTGGCGGACGCGTCCACCAGATCCGTTCGCACGCTCGCCGCGACCCGCTGCCACCACGGCGGCTCACCGATCCGCTTCGGTGCGTCGGCGGCGTGCAGGGTGGCAACCGTCAGATCGGCGCGGTTCGGCTCGCTGACCTCAGCCCGGAATCGCACCACTTGCCCAGGCGACAGCTCAGCCCACTCACTACCCTGCGCGAGCACCACAATCGAACCGCCTGCCTGCGTCCATGCCGGGCCATGACCGAACTCGCGCAGACCCGCACGAACAATCCACCGCCGCTCACCGCCGAACCCACCGGCGCGCAGGGGCTTCGCGTCATCGGTGACCACCGCGAGCACGTTCACCGACCGGCCGAACGATTCTCGCAACGGATGTGCCTGGACATGGTGCTCCTGCCAAGCACCGGCCGCCGCGAACCCCGCACCGAGCAGCATCGTCGCCAACCCGGTCACCGCGACAACCCGCCACCGCTCCCGCCGATGCGCCATCGCCCACAGCAGCACCACCCACAACCCGATCGCGACCACGACCGACGCAGCAGCCAGCACCAATCCCGCGACCCACCCCACAGTCACCGCGACAATCGTCGCCACCCAGCACCCGAACGCCGCAGGAACCAATCGCATATCGAGTACCTGTAGCTCCGGCTCCCCTTTGCCCGTTTGTTGTCCCACGCGTACCCGGCGTCCCGGCCCCCGCCCCGCCGACTCCCAGAGCTCTGCTGCTCGCGTCCACCGACGTCGACCCGACCTTTCCTGCGAAGCGCCCTCGCGTTCAGCCGTTCCCAGCCGCCCACGCCGGTCCGAATCTCCCGGAATCGTTCTCCCGTGCTGTACGGCTCTCGGTCGCCGGCGCGGTTCCTCCCGAACCGCTCCCTCGCCCGGCTCGTGTCTCATCCGCCTGCCGTGTCGTCAGGTCGGGGCGTACCGATGCCCAGGTCAACCACATCGTTCGCAGAACGAGAGTTCTCGCCCGATCCGAGTGGACATGCGAGGCGACTGAGATCGCCTGATCCCGGCGCGCCGTCCTCCACTGTTTCGATGGGCTGATCTGTGGCGGGCCTGGTTCCGAGCCGTGCGCAGGGCCACACCGGGCAGGTCACGCGATCACCTCCGCGCGGGGTGTCTTCGCATGGATCATGCCGTCACCAGGTCGCGGAGTCGAGCCAGCCGGGCGGGACCGATGCCGTCTACCTCGCCGAGTTGAGCGACATCGGTGAAGCGTCCGTTGGTGGTGCGCCACGCGAGAATTGCCTTGGCGGTGACCGGTCCTACGCCGGGCAGTGCGTCCAACTCGGCTTCGGTTGCGGTGTTCAGATCGATGCGCGAATTGCCGGACGAGACACCGCCACTGAGACCGGCAGTGCTCGAACCTGCGGTGCTCGAACCTCCTGGTTTCGAGCTCGCGGTGTTCGAGCCGCCGGTGCCGGGCGGGGTCACAGGTGCGCGACCAGCACCGATCGTGATGCTGCCGAGGCGTGGTTGACCGGTTTGAGGATCCGTGGCTCCGACTATGACCTGGTCCCCGTCCACCAGTCGTTGAGCCAGGTTCAGGCCTGCCAGGTCGGCACCGTCACGAATCCCTCCTGCCTTCTCCAAGGCGTCGGCGATCCGGGAACCGTCCGGCAATCGGTGCAGCCCGGCTCGTTCGACCAAACCGACCACGCTGACGACGACATCGGCACTCGAGGTCGGACCTGGACCGGACATGGCCGAGACCACCGTGGTCGGGCCGGGCTGTACTGCAACGCTTTCCGCCCGCAGTACAGGTACCGGCGGAACCGCCCGCGCCACCGGCTGATCGCGTAGCACCATCACACCGGTGAGCACCACAGCGAT
This sequence comes from Nocardia sp. NPDC055165, assembly GCF_053606985.1. Lineage (NCBI taxonomy): Bacteria > Bacillati > Actinomycetota > Actinomycetes > Mycobacteriales > Nocardiaceae > Nocardia > Nocardia sp. NPDC055165. The sequence goes on along the minus strand of NZ_JBSGSS010000013.1, from coordinate 43,767 downwards.
GACCCCGACCAGCCCGAGTACCAGCGCGCCGCGACGCCCCGGATCCAGCCGTGCGTTTTGGAAGCGCGCTGGCACCAGGCGGTTTCGCCTGCCCGATCCACCATCGTCGAGCCATCCGGGTGTCCCCACTGGGCCTGCCGGTCCGGCCGACGGCGCGAGTTCGTCATCGTCCCACTGTCCTTCGCCGTCGCCAGAGCGCGCAGCACTGTTCCCGGCCTCCATCCCGGACGCGCGTAGCGGCTGACTACTCGGTCGCGCTCGCTCGCGGACCGCCAGCCCGCCCAGCCGCTGCCGTACTCGCTCGTGCTCTTCGTGTCGTGACATGGCAGCGACGCTAGGCCGACGCCGACCTGACGAACCCCTGCCGACCTGGGCTTCGAGGAAATCTGTGGATAACTCCGAACCTGTGGACAACTCACCGGTCAGCGTGGCTTCGCACCCGGAATCTCGTCTGCCCGAGTGGATACCGTGCGCTCATGGCCGATTCGACGTACCCAGGAACCCATGGAACTCGCACAACGATTCCGCGACTTCGCACTTCTCGAAGCGCGCGGAAATTCCCCGCTCTATCACCGGCGAGCGCTGGATATCAGCGTGGACGCGGAGGTACTGGCGCTGATCGCCCAATTGCCTACGGACAAACAGCAACCCAACCTGATCCTGGCCGCCGCGCGAGTGCACGGCGCGACCGCGGTTCCCTATCACGAGTTCCGCGACCAACTGCGCGAGAACTGGTCGGCGATCTCCGCGACTACGCTGCGCAGACGTACACAGACGAACGAGGCGGGCCGGGCGGCCACCCTGCTGCCGGTGCTGGCCCGCCTGCCCGGACCCCTGTCGCTCATCGAGGTCGGAGCATCGGCCGGACTGTGCCTGTACCCGGACCGTTTCAGTTATCGCTACAACACCGCCGCGCTGGATCCGGCAGACGGTCCGTCATCGGTTGTGTTGGCCTGCAGGACAACCGGAGCGGTGCCGATCCCGGACCGGCTCCCCCGGGTCGTCCATCGGGCAGGAGTAGATCTGAACCCGCTCGATGCCGGCAACAGCGACGACCGGCAGTGGCTGTCCGCGCTGGTCTGGCCGGGACAGGACGAGCGGCTGTCGCGCTTGCGTTCGGCCTGCGCGATCGCGGCGGCGGAACCACCGGCCATCGTCACCGGCGACCTGAACGAGCAGGTCACCGAGCTGGTACTCGCGGCGCCACGCGCCAGCACCGTAGTGGTTTTCCACAGTGCTGTACTGAGCTACCTCTCCCCTCAGGCGCGGGCGGACTTCCGGGCGACGGTGCGGGACCTGCCCTGCCACTGGGTGTCGCAAGAGGGCACCGGGGTTCTCAGCACGCTGGCCGACCGGTTGCCCCCGCGCGAGAGCACAGCGGCCCGATTGGTGCTCGCCCTCGACGACGAGCCGTTGGCTTTCGCCGGGCCGCACGGCCAGTCGCTGGACTGGTTCGGCCCGGCGTAGCGACCTCAGAGTCGGCGCATCACCGACACGACGCGGCCCAGGACGACGGCTTCGTCACCGTCGATCACGGAGTAGGCGGGGTTGCGCGGTTCGAGCTGCACGTGCCCGTTGCGGCGGCGGTACACCTTGACCGTGGCTTCCTCGCCGATCATCGCCGCGACGATATCGCCGGAGTTGGCCTCGCGCTGACTACGGACCACCACGAGGTCGCCGTCGCAGATCGCGGCATCGATCATGGAGTCGCCACGCACCCGCAAGCCGAAAACCTCACCGCGGCCGACCAGTTCACGCGGGAGGGTCATGACGTCGTCGGGGTTGTGCTCGGCCAGGATCGGAGTGCCCGCCGCGATGTCGCCGACGACGGGCACCGACACCGAGGCGTCGGAGTCGGCGACGGACGCGCCACGCAGGAACAGGCGCACGTCGATGGGGCGGGTCATGGTGGCGGCACGGCGCAGGAACCCGTCCTCCTCCAATGCCTTCAGGTGTTGGGAGACCGTGGATGTGGAGCGCAGGCCCACCGCGTCGGCGATCTCCCGCGTGCTCGGCGCGTAGCCGTGGGCGAGCACCGAATCCCTGATCACGGCGAGGATGTGTTGTCTGCGGGGAGGCAGGCTCGCGGCGTCGAGGTGGTCGAAGTCGTCGTATCCGGTCATCGGGGAATCGTAGATCCTCCCGCGATCATCACTTCAGTCCAGGTTCCTCGCGAAACAGTTCGACTGCGGCAGGACGTGATACGGCGCGAACAGCGGAATCCGGTGATAGCCACTGCGCTCGTAGAAGCGCACCGCTTCCGGCTGCAGATGCCCGGTCTGCAGGATCATCCGGGGCCGGCCGGCCGCGCGCACGGATGCTTCGGCGGCGTGCAAGAGCGCGGTCGCGGTTCCGGTGCCACGGTAGGCGGGACGCACGAACATCCGCTTGAGTTCGAGGTCACCGGCGTTCCAGCGCACCGCGGCGTGCCCGACAGGCTCCGCGCCCACGTACGCGACGAACGTCTGGTGCACGGTCGCGTGATCGACCGCGATCGGCGAGGGACCGCGCAGGGCGAGCTCGAGGTGGGCGTAGCGGGGACGGACCTCGGCCGACATCTCCGCGCGCAGCGACTCGGCATCCGGGTCGTCCCAGTCGACCACGAGCACTCGTGGCGAAACGTCGGTCTGTGGGGAAGTGTGGCCAACCATGACAACCACGGTAGGCACCGGATCATCGTCACCGGACTGTTTGCCCTCAGCGAGATTCTGAACCGGCAGCGATCAGACGCATCCGCCGGGCAACACCGCGACACCGAGTGCGCCGACACCGAGGTGCACACCGAGTGCGGGGCCGAACTCGGCAACGTAGAGCTCTTGCACCTCCGGCAGCTGCTCACGCAATTGCGCCGCGATGTTTTCGGCGGCCTCGGGGGCACCGAGATGCTGGATGCCGAGCGCCGCACCATCGGATGCGGCCGCCTCCACCGCGGCAGCCACCAGCTTGGCGTAGGCACGCGATCTGGTTCGCACCTTCTCGCGCATTTCGAGCTTGCCCTCCACCAGCTGCAGCAGTGGTTTCGTCACCAGTTCACTGCCGAAGAACGCTGCGGCGCTGCTCAGCCTGCCACCCTTGCGGAGTTGCTCGGTGCGGTTGACCAGGATGAACGTGCGCGAACGGGTCGCGGCCGACACTGCGCGCTCGTAGACATCGTTCAACGCCTCGCCTGCCCTCGCCTTACGCGCGGCGGCCAGCACGGGCAGGCCGGTCGCCAGGCCGGCCCCGAGCGAATCGACAACGCGCACACGATCTTCGGCGCCCATGTCGCGCACCGCCTGGCGGCCCGACTCCCACGTCGCCGACAATCGGCGCGACAGATGGACGGCCACCACACCGTCGCCGTCGCTGAGGCTCAGCGCTCGTTCGTAGGCTTCGCGCAGTTCTCCGGGCGAGGCGGCCGACGTGGTGACCGAGTCGGCGGTGTAGTCGATCTCGATCGGGTCGACGCCTTCCCGGATCTCGTGCTCACCGACGAGCACATGCAACGGCACCACTTCGATACCGAGCTCGGCGACGAGATCGGCGGACAACCCCGCCGCCGAATCGGTGACCACCACAACGGCCACGGACTACCGGACCTCCTGCAGCGCCTTCGTCATCGCCGTCGCCACCGCCGCGTGCCCGGCCCAGCCCCAGTGGATGCCATCCGGGTTCGCCGATCCCGACTCGATGTCGTCGCGCACGGCCTCGCCGAGGTCGACGAGCGGCACCGACGTACGGCCCGACCACGCCTGCAATGCCTTGACCGCCCGCGCCCTGCCCCGGTGGACCCGCCCGTAGGCGTCGCACTTGTGGACCGACGGCAGCACCGCCACGACAGGCAGCTCCGGACGCAGATGATTCAGCGCGGTCCGCGACTGCTCCAGGTAGTCCACGCTCACCTTGGGCGGAAGGGCAACCGGGCGACCGAGTTTCGACAGCTTCGGCTGCAACCAGTTGTAGGACGCCCGCACGCCACGGCGCAGACGCGGCGGACGGATATAGCGAATCATCTCCCGCAGCGCGGTGGGCAGCGGGGACGGCAACGTGTCCATGCCGCCGACGGCGAATACGACCGCCCCGGCGCGCGGCACCGCGGCCCACACGCGCGGATCTCCGATCAGCGCCCAGTAGGCATCGCGACAGGTCCAGCCGATCCGAGCGATCAGTTCGACATCCCAATCCAGTTCCGCGGCAACCATATTCGGCCAGATCCGTGGATCATCGGCAGGCAGCCCGCCCTTCGGCCCGTAGTAGGCGAGCGAGTCGGCGATCACGAGCAGCACTGGACGCGGTGCGGCCGACTCGACCGGCCTGGGCGACACAGCTTCCTCGACGAGCAGCGAACCGGAGATCTCCGCAGCGCCCGATTCACCGGGCGAGACAGCAGGTTTCGCGGACACCTCGACCGCGGGATCCGCGACAGGGGTTGCCGAGGATGTCGGCAAGCTGTCCGCGATATCGAGGTCCACGTCCGGAAGTGCGGCGGGAGGATCGACCTGCGCATCAGCAGAACCGGTTTCGACGGCGGTCGCCACCTCAGCCGAAGAAACTTCGGACGAGGTAGCGGCATCGACCCGAACCGGATCGCTCGCCTCCGGCCGGAGTGGTTGCGGCGCAGCCGTATCCGTAGATCCGGCGGCATCCACGATCGACTCGGCGACTGCCGGGTCATCGACGGACTGCTCCGTGGACTTCTCACTGCCGGCAGCCGATACCGTATCCGCAGCAGCGGCGATATCCGCAGTGGACTGGGCGGTATCGGTCTGTGCAGCACCGGAATCCGCATCACCGAGTTCGTCTGTCGAACCGTCATCTGCGACAACATCCACCGATGCCGTGGCACCGGAAGTCTCGCTGTCTGCTTCCTGCACAGCGGAACTGGATGCGACGTCGACAGCGCCGCGTGCGGCCTCGGCATCGTCACCGATCGAGGTCACCGCACTGTCGCCGTCGACACTGCCGTCTGGGGAAACATCGGCGGTCGGGGACCCGGAATCCGCTGTCCCCGAGCCGGACTCGACGACGTCTGCCGCCGAGTCGACCGGCTCGGGTTCCGCGACGACCGGCGGGGGCACCGGGCCGAACAGGGCATCGGGCAGCGATCGCGCGCTGCGTGCGGTGACCTGCTTGAAGAGCTCATCCGGTACCGAACGGATCGGCTCCTCACGCTCTGCGCGCGCGGGCCGAGCGGGTGGCGGACCGAATAGCGCGTCCGGCAATTGCCGTCCGGCTTTGGCCGTCACCTGCTGGAACATCTCATCAGGTACTGATCGGTCGGGCTCTTCATTGGACATCGGGAGCTACCTTCGCCGCTGCGTTCCACACATCGAGGCGCCAGCCGGGTCGATCGATGTCCGGGCCGTGGCTGGAAAGCTGCACCCAGCTGGTATTGGCCAGCCCACCCAGGGCAGGCCAGTTCTCCGGTGGCAGTTCCAGCAACGCGGCCGTCAGAGCAGCGATCAGCCCGCCGTGCGCAACCAGGATGATAGTCCGACCGGGCCAATCCTGCCGCTCGTTGTACAGTTCGCGCACCACAGGCAGGGACCGGGCACCCACCTCGAGCTTGCTCTCGCCGCCGGGCGGTGTGTAGGTCGCATCGAGACGCCACTGCACGCGCGCGCCGGGGTAATCGGCGTCGACTTCGAGGTGGGTCAGGCCTTCCCAGTCACCCAGGTTGGTTTCGCGCAGTCGCGGATCGGTGATGACAGGCAGATCGCTGATGTCACCGAGTGCCTGCGCGGTTTCCTTGGCGCGACGCAGATCGGAGGCGTGGATCGCGATGGCGTTGCGTGAACCCAGTTCGCGCGCGGCCTCTTTGGCCTGCTGGCGACCGAGTTCGGTGAGATCGGTGTCGATCTGACCCTGCATCCGGTCGGCCGCGTTCCATTCGGTCTGCCCGTGCCGCAACAGGATCAGGTTGCGCACATGGGCGTACTTGCTCACTCGTTGATTCCCTCTACCTGCGCGTCGTCGTCCGCGGCCGGAGTCGGGAGTGCGGCGATGCCTTCGACGGGAACCGCCGGGCAGTCACGCCACAGGCGCTCGAGTGCGTAGAAGTTGCGCTCGTCGTTGTGCTGGACGTGCACGACGATATCGACGTAGTCGAGCAGCGCCCAGCGACCCTCACGGGTGCCTTCGCGACGGACCGGCTTGTGGCCGGCTTCGCGCAGCTTGTCCTCGATGTTGTCGACGATCGCGTTGACCTGGCGCTCGTTGGGCGCCGACGCGATGACGAAGCAGTCGGTGATCACCAGCTGCTCGGAGACGTCGAGGACGACGACATCGGTGGCCAGCTTGTCGTCGGCGGCGAGTGCGGCGACCGTGGCCATCTCGATCGCTTCGGTAGAGGCACTCATACGGTCTCCTCCTGCGGGGTCAGACCCTCGCTCATGTGGCTCAACGTCAGCTACCTTCCGTTCCTGCGGGCACGTAGAGGTGCCGCTTCGATATGTACTGCACCACGCCGTCGGGGACGAGGTACCAGACCGGCCGACCCTCCGCGGCGCGGCGGCGGCATTCGCTCGACGAGATGGCCAGCGCGGGGATCTCGACCATCGTCACGGCGTCGGCGGGAAGGTCCCGCAAATGCTCCTCGAGATGATCGGTGTTCAGTTCGTAACCCGGTCGGCTCACCCCGACGAACTTCGCCAGTTCGAACAGTTCGGTCCAATCCTGCCATGTCAGGATGTTGGCCAGCGCGTCCGCACCGGTGATGAAGTACAGCTCCGCGTCGGGATGCGCGTTTTGCATCTCGCGCAGGGTGTCCACCGTGTAGGTGACCTTGTTGCGTTCGATGTCGGCCCGGCTGACGGAAAACCTCGGGTTGGACGCGGTGGCGATGACCGTCATCAAATAGCGATCCTCGGCGGGGCTGACCTGCTTGTTGACCTTCTGCCACGGCTGGCCGGTCGGCACGAAGATCACTTCGTCGAGCTCGAACCGGTTCGCGACCTCGCTCGCCGCGACCAGGTGGCCGTGGTGGATCGGGTCGAAGGTGCCGCCCATGACGCCGAGCTTGCGGCGCGGCCGAGCTGTTTCGTGCATGAGGTCTGAGCTTAATCCGGCCCATGAGATCGAGGCGGACCGGACTACTCCGCGCCATCGCGACGCTCGCGAGGTCCCGACGCCTGCGCGCACATCTGCGCGAACTGGGCACGGGTGCGTTTCAGCTCCTCGACGAGGTGTGCGGCCGGCTCGGCGGCTACCCGGCGGTCCAACTCGGTCAACAACACGTCGATCGTTACCCACCAAGGCCCACGCACACGCCCCTGCGGTCCGCGCAGTTGCAACCAGGCGGCGGCACGCAGGCAGCGGGCCCGCGGCACGATCTTGTCCTGTTCGCCCCACAGGCCCGCGGCGCGCAGGTAGCCGCCGAGCGCCTCGGTCTCCTGTCCACAGCACTCCCGGGCGACCGCGGCCGACCAGACCAGATCGGCATGGCGGCGGCGCAACGAGGGCATACCGCCGATCAGCCGTGCCGCCTCGGTGAACTGCCAGGCGGCCTGGCGGTAGCGACCGACGTGGTTCAGCGATTCGGCGAACTGGGCACGTACCAGCGCGAGCTCGGCAGGTGGGTAGCCGACAGGGCCGGTGAGCAGTGGGCGGTCGAAGGCGACCACCGCTTCGCCGTGCCGACCCGCACGATGCCAGGCACGACCCGCGACCAGCCACAGGTGGACCGCGTCCGCACACGAGATCGGCTGCCAACAGGCAGCGGCCGAGGCGGCGGCGCGGGCTACGTCGCGGTCACGGCCCGGCTGGGCGGCGACCGCGGTCACCAGCTGCGTGCGCATCGCGGCGAGTTCGCGCCCGGCCAGCTCACCCGCGCCGACAACCAGCGCCCGACGCAGCTGCTCCTCCGCTGCCGCGGGAGCGTCTGCCAGCCGAGCGGCGGCGATACCGGCCAGTCGCCGCGCCGCCCGAGCCCCTGAACCCGGCGCCAGCGGACCGGCATCCGCACCGAACGAACCTGCCGCGAGCACCGTGGCCTGCCCTGCGCCGACCGAACCCACCTCGAGGCCACCGGCAGGCGGAAGGTGAGGTTCTTCTTCTCGAAGCGAATCGTTCTCGTTCGCGAACGCATCGTTCACCGGGCGGAGCTCGCCGACCGCGCGAGCGCACAGCCCGGCAGAACCACCACTGCATCCGATATCCGTCGATCGGATCGCTCGTCGTCGCGCGACGCCCCTGCCAGCATGGGCGTGATCTTGGTAGCCGTGCCATGTGAGCCGCTTAACGTCGGCTGAAGTACTCAGGCGGTGGGGCGCTTCGACTTCGGGAGCTTGGCGACGACCGCGTCGTAGGAGGCGTCGATCAGTTCGCGTAGTTCGTCGTCCGGCACCGCGCCGCCGACGCGGATGCTGTTCCAGCCGTAGCGGCCGATGTAGGCCGACACGGTGACGTCATCGGGGTAGATGTCGACCAGCTCGTCGGCTTCGGTGCGGTCACGCCCGCACTTGAGCCCGATCGACGTGCCCGCGCCGAGGAACGCGAAGACTTTGTCGCCGACCTTGGCGACGGTGTCGCCCTCCCACGGCTCGTCCTCCCAGGCGCCCGGTTTGGCCAGGCAGTAAGCCAGGACGTCGACACTCATCGTCAGCTCCTTCAGACGGGCAACAGTCGGGAGACCACCTCGGTCAGCTGCCGAGCTGATCGGCATTCGTGCATCTCGATCACCGAACCGTAGTCGCGTGCCGCTGAATCGCCTGTCCCCCAGAGGTTCTGGGGTTCCGGATTCAGCCAGTGCGCGTGCCGGGCGGTGCCGACCAGTTCGCGCAGGGTATCCAGCTGCGGGTTGCGGTAGTTGGTGCGGCCGTCGCCGAGAACCAGCAGCGAGCTGCGGCTGGTGACGGCCTCACCGAAGTTCTCGGCGAAGCTGGTCAGCGCGTAGCCGTAGTCGGAGTGCCCGTCGGCGTCGATGATGCGCGACTCGGTGAAGATCCGGGTCATCACATCGTCGAGACCCGCGTACGGCTCGAAGAAGCTCGTCACCTCATCGGTGCGGTCGACGAACGCGAAGATCCGCACCCGGGAGAACTGCTCCCGCAGCGCGCTCACCAGCAGCAGTGTGAAGTTGCTGAACCCGGCCACCGAGCCCGAGATATCGCACAGCAGCACCAGTTCCGGTCGACCGGGGCGCGGCTTGCGGTTCACCAGATCGATCGGCACCCCGCCGGTGGACATCGAGGCACGCAGGGTCTTGCGCAGATCGATTTCGCCGCGCCGCGCTCGTTTGCGCCGCACCGCCAGCCGGGAGGCCAGGATCCGAGCCAGTCGCTGGGTGCCGCGCCGCAGTTCGGTGAGCTCGCGTTCGGACGCGCGCAGGAAGTCGGCGTCCTCGGCCTGGCGCGCGACACCGTAGGTCGCGACGCGTTCGCGCCCGATCTGCTCTGCCACGCGCCGATTGGTCTCGGCTTCCACGCTGGCCCGAAACCCCGCGATGCGTTCCCGTGCGACGCGGCGGGCAACCTCGGTGTCGCGCTCGCTCGCGTCCGGCGGCAGAGCGAGACCCGCGAGCACCTTGGCCAGCAACGACTGGGGCGCGAGATCTTTGAGAGCCTGGTACGCGGAGAACGACGGTCCACGCGCGGACTGGTACTGCCCCAGCTGTTCGACCACCTGTCCGGCCAGCATCTGCAACTGCTCGCCACCGCCGTCGGCGGCGAGCATTTCGGCGAGCTGCTCACGGAGGGCGGCCAGGTCGATCTGGCCGTCGGGGGTGCGTGGCAGGTCCGGAGTCTCAGCGGTGCGATCACCCACGGCAACGGGGAACCACAGATCGAACAGGCCGTCGAAGGTGGCGCGGTGGGTAGGCCTGCGCAGCAGCGCACAGGCCAGCCCTTCGCGCACCGCTTCGCGATCGAGCAGATCCAGCACGGTCAGTACCCGGCCCGCATCGACGGTTTCCGAGGGTCCCACCGGCACGCCACGGGCACGGAGCGCACCGACGAAACCGGCGACGTGGCCGCCGATTCCGTGGGGTGCTGGCGCGGTCACGATCAGGCCAGTTTCAGCTCGGCCAGCGCGCGCTGGTGATCGCTGCGGTGCTTGAGCACCACGCCGAGCGTGGCGCGCACGGTCGCGTCGTCGAGGTCGGCGGCGCCCAACGCGAGCAAGGTGTTGCCCCAGTCGATCGTTTCGGCGACCGAGGGCAGCTTCTTGAGTTGCATACCGCGCAACACGTGCACGACCCGCACCAGTTGCTCGGCCACGGTGCTCGGGAGTTCCGGCACACGGCTGGCCAGGATGCGGCGCTCGAGATCTTCGTCGGGGAAGTCGAGGTGCAGGTACAGGCAGCGGCGTTTGAGCGCCTCCGACAGTTCCCTGGTGGCGTTCGAGGTGAGCACCACGAACGGCTTGCGCGTGGCGGTGATGGTGCCCAGCTCGGGCACGGTCACCGCGAAATCGCTGAGCACTTCGAGCAGCAGACCCTCGATCTCGACGTCGGCCTTGTCGGTCTCGTCGATCAGCAGCACCGTCGGCTCGGTGCGGCGGATGGCGGTGAGCAACGGGCGCGAGAGCAGGAACTCCTCGGTGAAGACGTCGGCTTTGGTTTCGGCCCAATCATTTTCACTCGACGCCTGGATCCGCAGGATCTGCTTGGCGTGATTCCACTCGTAGAGCGCGCGAGCCTCGTCGACGCCTTCGTAGCACTGCAGGCGGACCAGTTCGGCATCGGCGACCTGGGATACCGCCCGCGAGAGTTCGGTCTTGCCGACACCGGCCGGGCCCTCGATGAGCAGCGGTTTGCCCAGCCGGTCGGCAAGGAAGACCGAAGTGGCCGTTGCTTTGTCGGCCAGGTAGCCGGTGGTGGCGAGGCGGGAGATGACATCGTCTACCGACGTGAAGATCGGTTCCTGTACGAGAGTCACGATCACACCGGCCGAGTCTGGCCGTCGCCCCACACGATCCACTTCGTGGAGGTGAGTTCGGGCAGTGCCATCGGGCCGCGGGCGTGCAGTTTCTGGGTGGAGATGCCGATCTCGGCGCCGAACCCGAACTGCTCACCGTCGGTGAACGCGGTGGACGCGTTCACCATCACCGCGGCGGCGTCCACGCGGGCCGTGAACTCGCGAGCGGCGGCCAGATCGGCGGTGACGATGGCCTCGGTGTGGCCGGTCCCCCAGGTGTTGATGTGGTCGACGGCGGCATCGAGGTCGTCGACCACCTTCAGCGCGATATCGAGGGTGAGGTACTCCTCACCCCAGTCGGCGTCGGTGGCCGGGACCTGGCCGGGCAGGTCGCCGTGGATGGTGACGCCCGCGTCGTCGAGCGCCTTGCTGAGCCGCGGCAGCGCGGTCTCGGCGACGGCGGCGTCGATGAGTACGGTCTCGGCGGCGTTGCAGACGCTGGGTCGGCGGGTCTTGGCATTGAGCACGATGGCCTCGGCCATGTCCAGATCGGCGGCCGAGTGCACGTAGACGTGGCAGTTGCCGGTGCCGGTCTCGATGGTGGGCACCTGCGCGTCGCGGACGACGGCGTTGATCAGGCCCGCACCGCCGCGCGGGATCACCACGTCGACGAGGCCGCGGGCCTGGATCAGGTGGGTGACGCTGGAGCGGTCGTTGCTCGGCAGCAGTTGCACGGCGTCGGCCGGAACATCCTGGGCGACAAGGGCCTCGCGCAAGACCTCGACCAGTGCGGCATTGGAGTTCGCCGCCGAGGACGACCCGCGCAGCAGCGCCGCGTTGCCCGATTTGAGAGCGAGACCGAACGCGTCGACGGTGACATTGGGCCGCGCCTCGTAGACCATGCCGACCACACCGAGGGGGACGCGGGTCTGGCGGATCTCGAGGCCGTTGGGCAGCGTGGAACCGCGCACGATGACACCCACCGGGTCGGGCAGAGTGGCGACCTGCCGCAGCCCCGAGGCGATGCCGTCGATGCGGGCCTTGGTGAGCCGCAGCCGATCGAGCAGATTCTCCTCGGTACCGGCGGCCTGCGCGGTCGCGATGTCCTCGGCGTTGGCCGCGAGTACGCGATCGGCGGCGGCGAGCAGGGCGTCGGCCGCCGCGTGCAGGGCGTCGTTCTTCTGCGCCGTGGTCAGCTGAGCCAGCACACGGGACGCGACGCGAGCCCTGCGGGCGGCGTCGTGCACCGCTGCGCGGATGTCCAGCTCGGGGGTCACTTCTACCGTCATGGATATCAGCCTACGCAGGCCGCCTCGCGCGCTCGACGCCACCCGGGACCCGGAATAGCCCTCCGACCGGCACCGGGACCGAGTTGTGCACAGGTTCGGCGACGCCGTCGACAAAGTTGTCCACAGCAACGCCGTCGCCGCTAGATTCGGCGTCATGGATCGCACCGGTTCGCCGACCGTCGTCGTGCTCGGCAGCGTCAATATGGACCTGGTCACGACGGTCCCACGCAGGCCCGCGCCAGGTGAGACGGTGCTCGGGAGCGACTTCGCGACCGTGCCCGGCGGTAAGGGGGCGAACCAGGCGATCGCGGCCGCGCGATCCGGGGCGCGGGTGCGATTTCTCGGGGCGATCGGCGACGACGCGTTCGGGACGGACCTGGCGGCCACGTTGTCGGGGGCCGGCGTCGACATCACTTTGCTCCGCAGGGTCGACGGCGCCAGCGGGATCGCCTCGATCGTGGTCGACGAGGCAGGCGAGAACAGCATCATCGTGGTGGCGGGGGCCAACGGGCGGGTAACCGATCTGACGGCAGCCGAACTCGCCGCGATCGCGCGTGCCGACATCCTGTTGTGCCAGTTGGAGATTCCGATCCACACGGTGCTCGCCGCGGCACAGCACGCCCGCGCGTCGGGCACCGTCGTCGCGCTCAATCCGTCCCCGGTTCAGCCGCTGCCCGACGAATTATGGGCGGCCGTCGATGTCGCGATCGTGAATTCCCTGGAGTCCGAGCAGTATTCGGACGAGCTGACGCACGTCGCGCATCTCGTGCGCACGCTCGGTGGGGACGGCGCCGTTTATCGCGACGCCGACGGAAACGAGCGATCCGTCGGCGGTCGCACCGTCGACGTCCTCGACACGACGGGCGCGGGCGACGCGTTCACCGGCGCACTGGTCGCAACCTGGAATCAGGGCGTGTCTACCGCGCTGAACTGGGCGAACACCGCCGGAGCTCTGACGACCACCCGGCTCGGCGCGAGCTCGGCGATCCCCGGAAGCGACCGGATCGCGGCGGCCCTCACCGCCGACTGACCTGTCGGGCGCGGCGAAAATCAGGTGCGCCGCCTCCACCCCATCCCTACCGTTGGTCCTTCATCAAGGAGAGGACCGACCATGTTTCCCGTCGAGCTGCGCGGTACGCGAGCGCAGACGCTCATGTGGGCCGACGAGCACGAGATCGAGCAGTCAGCGCTGCGCCAGCTTCGCAATATCGCGAACCTGGAATGGGTGCACGGACTGCGCGTGATGCCCGATGTGCACCTGGGCAAAGGGGCGACGGTCGGGTCCGTGATCGCGATGCGTGATGCGGTGGCGCCTGCCGCGGTCGGGGTGGATATCGGATGCGGGATGGAGAGCGTGAAGACCGATCTCACCGCCGCCGACCTGCCGGATGACCTGCGCTCGTTGCGCAGCCGGATCGAGAGCGCGGTACCGGTCGGCTTCCAGGCGCACAAGGACGCGGTGAACGTCACGAAGCTGGGTGCGGAGTTCGCGGCGTCGCATGGGCAGGCCGCGTTGCGGGCCAACAGCTGGGAGCGGTTCTGGCGTTCGTTCGGCGAGCTGCATCCCGGGGTCTCCCAGCTGGAGTCCAAGGCGCACAAGCAGATCGGATCGCTCGGGTCGGGCAATCACTTCATCGAGGTCTGCCTCGACCAGGACGATGCCGTCTGGATTCTGCTGCACTCCGGTTCGCGCAATATCGGCAAGGAGCTCGCCGAGCGGCACATGGCGGTGGCCCGCGCGCTGCCGCACAACCAGTCGCTGCCGGATCGCGATCTGGCCGTCTTCGTCTCCGGGACAGCGGAAATGGACGCTTACCGGCGCGACCTCACCTGGGCGCAGGAATACGCCGCGCGTAATCGTGCGGTGATGCTGTCGCTGGTGTGCCGTGCGGTGCGCGATGAATTCGCCGGGCGCGAGGTGCGTTTCGACGAGCCCATTTCCTGCCATCACAACTATGTGGCCGAGGAGATCATCGACGGTGAGCCGATGCTGGTGACCCGTAAGGGCGCGGTGCGGGCCGGATCCGGTGAACTCGCGTTGATTCCGGGTTCGATGGGGACGCGGTCGTATGTGGTGCGGGGCAAGGGGAATCCGGCGTCGTTCCAGTCGGCCTCGCACGGTGCGGGGCGGCGGTTGAGCCGGTCGGCGGCCAAGCGGCAGTTCACGGTCGCGGATCTGGTCGCGCAGACCGAGGGTGTGGAATCGCGTAAGGACGCGGGCGTGGTCGATGAGATCCCGGCCGCGTACAAGGACATCGATCAGGTGATCGCGGCACAGGCCGATCTGGTCGAGGTGGTGGCGACGCTGCGGCAGGTGCTGTGCGTGAAGGGCTGATTCATGGTCGGCTATCTGTGTTGCCCATCGAACCTGTCGGAGGTGTACGGCACGATAGGCGCATGACCTCACCCGCAGGCAACGATGTGCTCGACCTGACGGCTCCTGACCTGCGCGAACGAGCCGAACAGCTGCTTCGTGAGCTCGCCGGACCCGATGCGCGGCTGCGGGAAGATCAGTGGATCGCGATCGAAGCGCTGGTGGTGCAGCGCAGGCGGGCGCTGGTCGTGCAACGGACCGGGTGGGGTAAGTCGGCGGTGTACTTCATCGCGGCCAAGTTGCTGCGCGGAGCGGGGCGTGGGCCGACGGTGATCGTGTCGCCGTTGCTGGCGTTGATGCGCAACCAGGTGGCGGCCGCCGAGCGCGCCGGGGTGGTGGCGGCCACGATCAACTCGGGCAACGTCACCGAGTGGGACGAGATCCATCAGCAGGTGGCCGACGGTGCGGTCGACGTGCTGCTGGTGAGCCCGGAACGGTTGAACAACCCCGACTTTCGCGATCATGTGCTGCCGCGCCTTGCTGCCGACGCCGGGCTGGTCGTCATCGACGAAGCGCATTGTGTATCGGACTGGGGCCACGATTTCCGGCCCGACTACCGCCGCATCCGCACGTTGATCGCCGACCTCGGGTCGGAGGTGCCGGTCCTGGCGACCACCGCGACCGCCAACGACCGGGTGGTCACCGACGTGGCCGGACAGATCGGCACCGATACGTTGGTGCTGCGCGGCACTTTGGATCGCGAATCACTGCACCTGTCGGTGGTGCGGTTCGACGACGCGGTGCAGCGCACGGCGTGGCTCGGCGAACAGCTACATCGGATGCCGGGCTCGGGCATCATCTACTGCCTCACGGTCGCGGCGGCCAACGATCTGGCCGACCTGCTGAATTCACACGGCCACACCGTCGCCGCCTATACCGGCCAGACCGACCCGGCCGAACGCGAGGTGCTCGAGGCCGCGCTACTGAACAACGAGGTGAAGGCGTTGATCGCGACGTCGGCACTGGGCATGGGTTTCGACAAGCCGGATCTCGGATTCGTCGTGCACGTCGGTGCGCCGTCCTCGCCGATCGCCTACTACCAGCAGGTCGGTCGCGCGGGGCGCGGTACCGAACGCGCCGAGGTGGTCCTGCTGCCCGGCCCCGAGGACGCGCGGATCTGGAGCTACTTCGCCTCCGTCGCCTTCCCGCGTGAACACATCGTGCGCTCGGTGCTCGCCGCGCTGGACACCGACCGGGCGATGTCGACGGTGGCGCTCGAACCGCTCGTCGAGCTGAACCGATCGCGTCTCGAGATGGTGCTGAAGGTGCTCGACGTCGACGGCGCCGTGCGCCGGGTGCGCGGCGGGTGGCTCTCGACCGGCCAGGACTGGACCTACGACACCGAGCGCTACGAGGGCCTGGCCGCGGCACGCGACGCCGAACAACAGGCGATGATCGATTATCAGTCGACGGCGTCGTGCCGGATGACCTTCCTGCGCCGCCAACTCGACGACCCCGGTCTGGGCGGGCTCGCGACAGCGCAGCTGGATTGCGGCCGCTGCGACAACTGCACCGGCACCCGTGCCGACACCACCGTCGACGACGCCGCGATCGCCGCGACCCGAGCCCGCCTCGACCGTCCCGGCCTCGACCTCGCCCCCCGCAAACAGTGGCCCAGCGGCATGGCGAAATTGGGAATCCCGTTGTCGGGCAAGATCTCCGGCGGTGCCGAGACCGGCCGTGTCCTCGGCCGACTCACCGACCTGGGCTGGGGAATGCGGCTGCGCGCCCTGCTCGACGCCACCGACGCACCGGTCCCCGACGCGGTCTTCGACGCCTGCGTCGCGGTACTGCGTGACTGGACCTGGACCACCCGTCCCACCTTGGTGCTGGCTCTCGAATCCCCCCGATATCCCCAGCTCACCGCCAGTCTCGCCGAACGCCTGGCCCAGATCGGCCGACTCGACAACCTCGGCACCCTCCGCACCAGACCCGACCGTCCCCCGGTCTCGGCGGCGAACTCCGCCCATCGGGTCGCCGGGCTGTTCGACTCCTGGGAGATCCCCGACCTCTCCGGGGTCGACGGACCGATCCTGCTCGTCGACACCCTCACCGACACCGGCTGGACCATGACCGTCGCCGCCCATGCCCTGCGCACCAGCGGCGCCGACGCCGTCCTCCCCTTCGCCCTGGCTACCCCGACCTGACCCAGCCCGAGCTCCCCGACCCCGAGGGGCGGCCGGGTCGCCCCTCGGAACCGCGAACACGTGTGCCCCGGCGCGCCGAAAACACAGCCCAACACGCCGCCCCGATTGTGGGCACCCATCACCACCAGTGCTTGAATGCGCCTATGACCAGGACCACATTTGCTCGAACCCTGATGGCCGTTGCCGCGGGCTGTGCGGCCGGATTCACCCTCTTGACCGTTCCCGCCCAGGCGTCGAACGAGAACCCGCTCGACTGCGCCGGCGTCCCCGGCGCCCAGGCCGCCGCCGACCGTGAGAGCGCGATCCGCGGCATCGCCATCACGCCGCTGTGCTTCAGCGGCGGGCTCTACAGCGGCGTCCACGCCGGTATCCCCCTGGCGGTGCTCAATCCGTTGACGATGCCGGGCACCGCGAGCGTGTGCGTCGCCGAACGCGAAACCGTCGAGGCGGCAGCGAGATTCGAATGGACCGACCGGGTCCACGTGATGCCGATGTGCATCCAGAATCGGGCGTTCGGCGTGTACGAGCTGTAGCTCGCCCCGCACGGAGCGGTCCGCACGGAGTCGATCCGTGCGGACTTTTTTTGCCTCTTGCCCTATACGTATACATCTACTTATAGTGAGTCGGACGGAACGAGTACCGCTACCGCACAACTGAACACAGACCCACGACGACGGCCCGGAACGCAGGGCACGCCGCTCGTATACCCATGCCCACATGCGCACTGCCTTATCAAATCGGAGCAATCGATGACCATCGAACCCGCATACGACACTGCCGTAGACACCACCGAGCCGAACACCGACAACGACGGGTTCGCCCCGGTGCTCGTCAAGGTCGGTCCAGGTGGCGGCCGCACCCAGCGCTTCACCGGCCGCGAGGTCGGCCGGTCACGCCGGGTAACCCGCAAGGCCATCGAAACAGTCCGGGTCTACCTGACCCGCAAGGGCAACTTCCTGGTGCACAAGCAGACCTCCGCATGGTCGGACTACAACGAGCTCGGCGACTGGACCGTGGACTGGAAGAACTGGCGCTCGATCCTCGGCAAGGGCGAGCAGAGCTGGGGCGACTACACCACCGAGGTCGTCGATTCGCTCGACGCTGTGCGCCCACTGGTCTCCCCGAAGGTGCACCTGATGATCGTCGACCGCGTCCAGCACCCGCGCAACCACGACCTCGACATCTGACCAGCCGGGCCGGGAAAGGACCTACCACTATGTTCGCCAGACTGGGACGCGTCGTCGTCCACCATCCCTGGAAAGTGATCGGGCTGTGGGTGCTCGCGATCGTCGCCGTGTTGTCGACGGCGCCGACGCTCACCGCGACGACCGACCAATCCGAGTTCCTGCCTTCGCATTACGAGTCGATCCAGGCGATGAAGTTGCAGGAGCAGGCATTTCCGCACCATTCCGCGCCCGCCGCGCTCATCGTGATGGTCCGCGCGGACGGCGCGGCGCTCACCGACGACGACTCGACTACGGTCGACGCGGCAGCGGCAGCGTTGACTGCACGCAATATCAAGGGGGTCACCGGCATTCAGGTGACACCACCGTCGGAGAATCGCCTGGTTCAGGTCGTCGCGGTGCAGATGACCAAGCTCACCGACGCCGCCGACAAGACGCAGGGCGAGGCGGTGAAGAGCCTGCGCGAACAGCTGAAGGAACAGGTGCGTGACACCGGGTTGAAGGCAGGCATCACCGGCACCGCGGCACAGACCCTCGATCAGACCGAGGAGGGCGAGAAGGGCATGGCGATCATCGGCATCGCCACGATCGTGCTGATCCTGGTGCTGCTGCTGATCATCTTCCGCAGCCCGGTCATCGCCTTGCTGCCGGTGATCACCATCGGCGCGATCTCGAGCACGGTCAGCGGCCTGATCGCCATGGCGGCCAAGGCATTCGACCTCGATATCGACACCTCGATCAGCGCCATCCTGCTGGTCGTACTGTTCGGCGTCGGCACCGACTACATCCTGTTCCTGATGTTCCGCTACCGGGAACGGCTGCGAGCGGGCGACGATCCCAAGACCGCGATGATCAACGCCGTGGCCCGCGTCGGTGAGGCCATCACCTCGGCGGCAGCCGCCGTGATCATCGCGTTCATGGCGCTGACCCTGTCGAGCCTCGGCATGTTCCGGGCGATGGGCCCCGCGCTGGCGATCGCCGTCGCGGTGGCGCTGCTGGCCGGTCTCACGCTGGTACCCGCGATCGTCTCCCTGCTGGGCACCAAGGTG
The DNA here is from genome assembly GCF_053606985.1 of Nocardia sp. NPDC055165. Classification (NCBI taxonomy): domain Bacteria; kingdom Bacillati; phylum Actinomycetota; class Actinomycetes; order Mycobacteriales; family Nocardiaceae; genus Nocardia; species Nocardia sp. NPDC055165. Next base: position 24,892 of record NZ_JBSGSS010000013.1, on the reverse strand, counting down.
TTCTGGCCCTCGAAGGCATGGCAGGTCGAACCGAGAGGCGCGCGGTTCGGCGCGATCGGCGCGGCGATGGGCAGGCGGCCGGGCGTATTCGCTGTCGCCTCCGGCGGAGTGCTGGTGGCGCTCGGGGTGTTCGCGGTCGGCTTCAACCCGACCTTCGATCTGAGCTCGGGTTCCACCTCCGACGCCTCCGAGTCGGTGGTCTTCACCACCGAGCTGCTCAAGGGAATGCCCGCGGGCGCCACCCAGCCCTCCGACGTGCTGCTGCACTCGCCCGGCGGACCGCTGAGCGAAGACCAGCTCACGACCTACCGAACGGCGTTGACCCAGGTCGAAGGCGTCGGGCAGGTCGGGCAGGTGCAATTGTCACCGGACCGCACGATCGCCGACTTCCAGGTGACGCTCGCCGACGCACCGGAATCCGATGCGGCGCTCGACACGGTGGCCGGTCCGCTGCGTACGGTCGCGCATCAAGCGGCGCCCGCGGGGGCCACGGCAGCGGTCGGCGGCATGACCGCGGTGTTCGTGGACTTCAAGGACGCCATGAACCACGACTACGCGATCGTTTTCCCGGTAGCCGCGATCCTGATCATGCTCGTGCTGGCGCTGCTGCTGCGCAGTCTCGTCGCACCGTGGTACCTGATGGCCTCGGTGTTCCTCGGCTTCGCCGCGACCTTGGGTGCCACGGTGCTGGTGTTCCAGCAGATCCAGGGCGAGAACGGCCTGATCTTCACGCTGCCGGTGATCATGTACCTGTTCGTCGTCGCGCTGGGCACCGACTACAACATCCTGATGGTCGCCCGGCTGCGCGAGGAAGCCCGCGAGGGGCACACGCCACGCGAAGCGGCGGCGCTGGCCGTGCGGCACACCGGGCCGACCGTCGCGGCAGCCGGACTGATCCTGGCGGGCACCTTCGCCTCGATGATGCTGGCGGGCAACAGCACCCTGTCGCAGATGGGCTTCGCCATCTCGGTGGGCATCGCGATCGCCGCGTTCGTGATGGCGCTGTTCTTCACCCCCGCGGTGACCGCGCTGCTCGGGCGGCGCGCGTGGTGGCCCGGACACGGTGGTGACAGCGACGCGGACGCGAAGTCCCGCTGGGCAGAGCACTCCTACGCCGAGAGCTACTACACCCCGCCGACGGAGCACAGCCGCTGGTAACGGCCACACCGACGCAGGCTCGCTCCCCCACGGGGGCGGGCCTGCTCGTCTATCGTTGGGCGGGTGGCCAAGTCTGCGGCGCCTGCGGTCGAACTACCGGTGGGTGAGCACACCGTGCGGGTCAGCAATCCCGACCGGGTGTATTTTCCCGAGCTCGGCGTGACCAAGCTCGACCTCGCGCAGTACTACCTGAGCGTCGGGGACGGGATCGTCAACGCCCTGCGGGATCGGCCCTGCATGCTGCACCGATTCCCCAAGGGACTGCCGGGCGGAAAGGTGCACCAGAAGCGGGTGCCTGCGGGTGCGCCGGACTGGATACCGACCGTGCGCGTGTATTTTCCGCGCTACGGCAGGCATGCCGACGAGCTGTGCGTGCACGAGCTCGCCGAGGTGATCTGGGCTGTGCAGATGTCCACCGTGGAGTTCCATCCCTGGAATTCGCGGGCCTCCGATACCGAGTCGCCCGACGAATGGCGCATCGACCTCGATCCGATGCCCGACTGCCCGTGGTCGCGGGTGCAGCGGGTGGCCGGGGTGGTGCACGAGGTGCTCGACGAGCTCGGCGCGGTCGGCTGGCCGAAGACCTCCGGTGGGTCCGGACTGCACGTGTACGTGCGGATCGCGCCGGAGTACGGGTTTCAGGAGGTTCGCCGGGCCGCGCTCGCGTTCGCGCAGGAGATCGAACGGCGTGCGCCCGAGGATGTCACCACGGCCTGGTGGCGCAAGGACCGCGATCCCGCGCAGCTGTTCGTCGACTACAACCAGAACGCGCGCGACCACACCATCGCCGCCGCCTACTCCGTGCGTGGCGTGCCGGAGGCCACCGTGTCGACGCCGGTTCGCTGGACCGAGATCGACGACATCGTGCCCCGCGACTTCACCATCCAGACCGTGCCTGCCCGTTATGCCGAACTCGGCGACCTACAGGCCGACATGGACAACGCCGTCTTCGACATCGCGCCCCTGCTGGAACTGGCCGACCGGCACGGCGTCGAGGAACTCGTCGACCTCGACGAACAGTGAGCAGTCCCGGACCACTTCGCGAGACCGGGAGGGTGCGGAGGCGCCGTCGACAGCGACGAGGAAGAATCAGGGTCCGGTACCGCGTGCGGTGCCCAGGACAGCGCTCGAGCCGCAGTGCGGCACCGGCAGCCGATCGACCCAGGAGGTCTCTGTGCAGGAATCCGCGACCACGATCGCGATCGCCCCGGATCAGCCGGCGCCGCGCTTGCTCGAGAAAGCGGTCGTCGGAGCGGGCGCTCGGGTGGGTGAGGTGGCGGAGGCCGACGCACTGATCTGGACCGGCAAACCCAGCGATTTTCCGGCGACCCTGCCGTCGTCGGTGCGCTGGGCGCAGTTGCCCGCCGCGGGGATCGAGGACTTCTTCGACGCGGGCGTGTTCACCGCGCATCCGGACGTGGTGTTCACCTCCGCGGCAGGGGCGTTCTCGCACAGTGTCGCCGAACACGCGCTGATGCTGTTGCTGGCCGGGGTGCGGTACCTGCCCGAACAGTTACGGGCGACGTCGTGGCAGCAGCGGGAGTTCTTCCCGCACGTCGGATCGCTGCGCGGCAAGACCGTGACGATCGTCGGTGCCGGCGGGATCGGTCGCGCGCTGATCCCGATGCTGGCGCCGCTGGGCGCCCATGTGATCGCGGTAAACCGGTCGGGACGTCCGGTGACCGGCACCGGTATTCCCGCCGATGTCGAGACGGTGCCGACCGATCAGCTCGCGCGGGTGTGGTCGCACACCGATCATGTGGTGGTCGCGGCACCCGCGACGGCGCAGACGCGCCACCTCATCGGCGCCGACGAACTGTCCAGGCTCAAGCCGTCGTCGTGGGTGATCAATGTGGCCCGTGGCAGCCTGATCGACACCGACGCGCTGGTGGACGCGCTGACCGGCGGGGTGATCGGCGGCGCCGGACTCGACGTCACCGACCCGGAACCGCTGCCCGACGGGCACCCGCTGTGGACATTGCCGAACGCGATCATCACCCCGCACGATTCGAACCCACCGCAGTTGCGGTTGGCGGCGTTCGCCGATCATGTCGGCGCGAATGTGGCACGGTTCGTCGCGGGCGAGCCGTTGGACGCGATCATCGACACTGCGCGCGGTTACTGAGAGGTCCGGCCGCTGACCCGGACTGCGATCGTAAAAACGTCGGCCGACCTCAGCGTCCGCCGGAACAGTCAGCTGAGGTACTCAGAGCGGGAAAAGATTCCGTTCGGAGATATGAGGCTCGATCGGCACGCCGGAATCGGACAACGCGGGTTAGGCTGTCCCCGTCCTGGTTCGGTAAGGATGGGATCGGCAATGGGATGGACCTTCACCGCTGACGAATTCGCGCACGTCTGGCGGGAATCGGGTCAGGATCGCATGCCGTTTCCGTTGCGCGTGCTCGAGTCGCCGCACACCGAGAACGACGCGGCGCGGCTACGCGCGGGACTCGACGACCGACTACGCGGGGGTGACCCCGACCTCGCCGCCTGTCTGCGGATCATCGCCGAACCACACGCCAGGATCGTGCTGGTCGGCGGCGCCCATACCCCAGGCAGCGAAATCCGGCTGCTGGCCTGCGCGGTCTACGACCATGCGGTGCTGGTAAGGCAGGAACCGAGTACCCGGCCCGATTACGGTGGCAGCGTGCGTGTTTCGATCGGGCACACCGCGGGGATCGGCGCGCGCGTCACCGCCTGCCTGCCCGATACCCCACCCGGACGCGAACCCGCGCGCGAGGCCGCGACCGAGGCGGTGCGCGACGAGGAAACTGTGCTCGCGACCCATCCCGCCGTGCCCCGCATCCAGCGACTATTACGCAGGCCGCACACCGCCGAGGGCCACATCCGCATCGAAACCGGGCTCGACCGTCCGGTGCCGAACCCACCGGTGCACTACAGCTGGATCGACGTGGCCAACGACGGCCGCTACCTGCTGCGAGCGGGCGAAACCGTGCACGTGGTGCCCGCGTCCACTGGGCAACTGGCCGCGCAATTGCAGCGCAGATTGGTGCCGGCGCACAGTTCGCACAGCAGAAGGTCCGGCTAACCTGGACTCCACCGCATCATCTGGAGGGGAGACGCGATGACGATCGAGAGCAGCAGAGCCGAGATCTCCCGGTTCCGCAGCGCCGCCGTGGCGGGGACACTGACATTCGACCCCGATGCCGCGCGCCGATGCGCCGACCTCTACGAACAGCAGGCCGAGCATCTCGCCCAGCTGCGACAGGGGCTCGAGAACGCTGCCGAGGCAGCGGGATTCGGCGGCTTCGTCTCCGCCCAGCAGTTGCAGGCGGGCTTCGCGCACAAGGCACGCGACGCCGCCGAACTGCTCGATCGCTACATCGAGGCGGCCTACCGGATGAAAGAGGCGTTCCTGCTCAGCGCGGGCCTCTACGAGGAAGCCGACGCCGCCGCGGCCGCCGCCCTGCGCGCCGTCGATACGCGGGTGCGCGGATGAGCACCGACCCCACCTACATCAGTGCGATGGAACATTTCGAATCCATGCCGCACGAACAGATCTACACGCGCGCCCAGCAGATCGACGCCGGTGCCGTTCTCGGCGCGTCGATGACCTGGCTGGAGACCGCCGCCACCCTCTCCACCTCGATGCCGCTGACCAAATCCGGCGCCGAGCGGGTGATCAACGACACCGGCTGGTCCGGCGCCGCCGCCGATGCCGCCGCCGCGAGCACCCGCAGCTTCGCCGCCTCTATCGACGAACTGGCCACGGTGATGGCCGAAGTCGGCGCCCGCCTGGGCGGTGTCGCCGCGGCCGCCGAAGCCGTGAAGCTGGCCGTGGTGGCGCCGGGCGGTTCAGGCCCGATCGGGGCGATCGCCCGCCTGCTGGAGAGTGCGCAGGTGATCGACGCGCAGATGGCGGCCGAGGCGCTACGCCAAGAAGCTGTGCTGGCGATGAACATGATCTACAAGCCGGCGTATTCGCTTGCCGGAACCGGTGTCCCAGCACTGCCCACCGCACCAGGGGAGACAGAAACGCCGTCGGGCCGAGGTGGTTCACCCTCGCCGGGCAACGGGTCGACTCCGAGTCCCTCCGCACCACAAGGCAATTCGGCGGAATCGACTCAGGAACCAGAATCCGGCGCGGCGCCCGGTGAAGCCCCCGCACCCAGCGCCACCGTGACGCCAGGCGAAGCCCCCGCACCGTCGGAAAACCCTGCACCCCAAGGTCAGAGCTCTACCCCACAGTCTCCGGCATCCGAGACCCCCTCGCCCACCACCGAAGCGCCCGCACCGTCTTCCGAAGCGCCCGCACCTACTACCGAAGCGCCCGCGCCGTCTTCCGAAGCGCCCGCTCCCACCACCGAACCGCCCGCGCCACCCGCACCGCCTACCGAAGCGCCCGTGCCGTCTTCCGAAGCGCCCGCACCCACCACCGAAGCGCCCGCGCCACCCGCACCGCCTACCGAAGCGCCCGTGCCGTCCTCCGAAGCGCCCGCACCCACCACCGAAGCGCCCGCGCCGCCTACCGCCGTACCCGCGCCGCCTACCGAAACGCCCACACCCACCACCGAAGCGCCCGTGCCGTCCACCGAACAACCCGCTCCACAGAGCCAGAGCCCGACCGTTCCGCCGACGAGTTCGCCCAGCGAGGCGCCCGCTCCCCCGCCAACGCAGCCGAATCAGCTACCGACACAGCAGGATTCGAATCCACCGGCACCGAGGCCCCCGTCCACGGAAACCCCGCGGCCGACCGAAGCGCCCGCACCGACCTCGGAACAACCGGCCTCCCCGGCACCACCCGGTCGCCAAGCGCCACAACCACTTCCGCTGCCGGGCATGCCCGACATGTCCGACCCGGGCGGTCAGCCCGGCGTCACCGGCCCGGTTCCCGGATCCGACGTGTCCCCGTCACAGCCCGCCACACCCAAGGCGCCACCGCCCGAGACCGATCAGCCAGGAGTAGTCCCGCCGCGGTAGATCATCGACCGCGATACGTCCACGGCCCTTTCGTCGGAGTGCCCACCTCGAACCCCAGGTCATCACGCCCCGCAGCCGCGTGAACACCCCGAACGAAGGTCTCCGTTCAGACCTTCACCAGATCGTCCGCGTGAATCACCGGACGTTGCATCGTGTCGGGGAGATCAGTCGTAGACCGGCCGAGCATAGAGACGAGCTCGGCACTGTCGTATTCGATAACCCCCCGAGCCACAACCGCGTCATCAGGGCTGACCAGATCCACCACATCCCCCCCGAAGAAGCGACCACGAATCCCGGTGATACCCGCCGCCAACAACGAGTGTCGTTGAGCCACCGCATCAACCGCCCCCGCATCGAGCAGAACCGCGCCCCGCGGATCAGCGGCATGGCGAACCCAGAACTTACGACCGGAGAGCCGGATCGGGCGAGCAGCGAACGCCGTACCCACGGTGCCGCCGGTGAGAGCAACCGCAGCATCAGCGGCCGAAGCCAGCAGGACAGGAATGCCCGCATCGGCGGCGAGGCGGGCAGCGGAGAGCTTGGAGGCCATCCCGCCGGTCCCGAGCGCGCCACCGCTACCCGCGATCACGCCGTCGAGGTCGGCACTGCTGCGCACCTCGGGAATGAAGTTGGCGGCGCCCTTACGCGGGTCGCCGTCGTAGAGCCCCGCCACGTCCGACAGCAGGATCAGGGCGTCGGCGCCCACCAGGTGCGCCACCAGGGCGGCGAGCCGGTCGTTGTCGCCGAAGCGGATCTCCTCGGTGGCGACCGTGTCGTTCTCGTTCACCACCGCGATCGCGCCGAGCGACCGCAACCGGTCCAGCGTGCGCTGGGCGTTGCGGTGATGCTCCCGGCGGGCGAAATCGTCGGCGGAGAGCAGGATCTGGCCGACGGTGCGGTCATAGCGGGCGAACGATGTGCCCCACGCGTGGGCGAGAGCCAGCTGTCCGACGCTGGCCGCGGCCTGCTTGGTCGCGAGATCCTTGGGCCGTTTCGACAGACCGAGCGGAGCGAGTCCCGCGCCGATCGCGCCCGAGGACACGACCACCACATCCGAACCGGCCCGCATCCGCGCCTCGACCGCGTCGGCCAGCAGATCGAGGCGGGCGGTGTCGAGGCCACCTTCGAGGCTGGTCAACGCCGACGAGCCGATCTTCACCACCACGGTGCGCGCCGACACGATCGCCGCGCGTCCCTGACTCAGCTCCGAACCCACCTGCATCGTTCAACTCCCTGCACCACGATCACCGAGCTACCTCGTCAACCATCGCAGTATGCCGATCCAATGGCCGCGCCCGACAGCGATTTTCGCCGGGCGCGACCCACCTCACTCTTTGCGTTCGCCGTTTTCGTCGAGCAGACCACGTCGCGCCTGCGAGGCGAGCTTGCGCTCGGCCGCACCGATACGGTCGTTGGTCTCGAGCCGGAGGTCGGTTCCGCGGCCGGTCGGCTGCATATCGACACCCGCCGAGATCATCGGCTCCCATTCGAACGTCACACCGGCGATGGTGACCGGGCAGCCCGGTTGCGCACCCTGTTTGACCAGCGCGGCTTCGACACCCAGGCGAGCCAACCGGTCGGCCAGGTAGCCGACGGCCTCGTCGTTGTTGAAGTCGGTCTGGCGAATCCAGCGCTCGGGGCGAGTGCCGCGCACGATGAAACCACCCGCCTCCTCCGGGTCGGCGATGACGCTGAAGCCGGTCTCGTCGGTCGCGATCGGGCGGATGATGGTGCGCTTGGGCGCGGCCTTGGGGTGATCCTCGCGATACTGACGAACCATGTCGGCCAGCGCGAACGTCAACGGGCGCAGGCCCGCGCGGCTCACGGCGGAGATCTCGAACACCGGCCAGCCACGCTCGGCGAACTCGGCGGACACCATTTCGGCCAGCTCGGCCGCATCGGGCACGTCGGTCTTGTTGAGGATGACCACGCGCGGGCGGTCGGCCAGATCACCGAGGCTGGCGTCACCTGACAAGGCGGGCTTGTAGGCGGCGAGCTCGGCCTCGAGTGCATCGACGTCGGAGACCGGGTCGCGGCCGGGTTCCAGGGTCGCGCAGTCGACGACGTGGGCAAGCACCGCGCAGCGTTCGATGTGGCGCAGAAAGTCCAGGCCGAGGCCGCGGCCTTCGCTGGCACCGGGGATCAGGCCGGGCACGTCGGCGATGGTGAAGGTCGTGTCACCGGACAGCACGACGCCCAAGTTGGGGACCAGCGTGGTGAACGGGTAATCGGCGATCTTCGGCTTGGCCGCGGACAGCACCGAGACCAGCGACGACTTGCCCGCGGACGGAAAGCCGACGAGTCCGACGTCGGCGACCGACTTCAGCTCGAGTACGACGTCGACCTCGTCGCCCTCTTCGCCGAGCAGCGCGAAACCGGGCGCCTTGCGTGCCTTGGACGCCAGCGAGGCGTTGCCGAGGCCACCGCGGCCGCCACGGGCGATGATGAACCGGTTGCCCGCGCCGACGAGGTCGCAGACCACCTTGCCGTCGTCATCGACGACGACCGTTCCGTCGGGGACCTGCAGCACCAGATCGGCGCCGTTCTTGCCCTCTCGGTTGCTGCCCTCACCCGGCTTGCCGTTGCCGGCCTTGGCGTTGGGGTGGAAATGGAAATCGAGCAGGGTGTGGACGTTGGCGTCGACCTCGAGGATCACGTCGCCGCCACTGCCGCCGTTGCCGCCGTCGGGCCCACCGAGCGGCTTGAACTTCTCACGATGCACCGAGGCGCAACCGTGTCCACCTCTACCGGCACGAACATGCAGCACGACGCGGTCGATGAATTTGGACATGGGTTGATCCTCCTCCTTCTGACTAGTCGTTTGCGGTAAGGGGTGGGGAGAACACGACAGAGCGGGTCAGGGAATCAACCCTGACCCGCTCTGGTGTCTGTGGGGAGCGAAGCTCCAGGCGGTCAGGCCTGGACCGGCTCCGGAACGACGATGTTGACGGTCTTGCGGCCACGCTTGGTGCCGAACTCGACCGCGCCCGCCTCGAGGGCGAACAGCGTGTCGTCGCCACCACGGCCGACGTTCACGCCCGGGTGGAAGTGAGTTCCACGCTGACGGACCAGGATCTCGCCCGCGCTGACCTTCTGGCCGCCGAAACGCTTCACGCCGAGGCGCTGGGCGTTCGAATCGCGGCCGTTCCGGGAGCTGGATGCGCCCTTCTTATGTGCCATTGCTTCGTCTCCTCGGGAAAATTCTTACTTGATGCCGGTGACCTTGATGACCGTCAGCGGCTGACGGTGACCCTGGCGCTTGTGGTAGCCGGTCTTGTTCTTGAACTTGTGGATCCGGATCTTCGGGCCCTTGGTCTGGTCGATGACCTCAGCGGCCACGGAGATCTTGGCCAGCTTGTCGGCGTCGGTGGTCAGATCGGTGCCGTCGACGACGAGAACCGGGGTCAGCGCCACGGCGGTGCCGACCGCGCCCTCGATCTTCTCGACCTTCACCAGGTCACCGACCGCGACCTTGTACTGCTTTCCGCCGGTCTTGACGATTGCGTACGCTGCCATCGGTCGGCTTCCTCCACTCACATTGGTCCTGCACATGTCCACGCCGCAGCTGCGACGCGTATTCCTGGGCTCATCCCCGCACGAGCGGGGGAAGAACGTTTGCTGCCTGCGGTATCACCCGGCCTGCTCGGCTGGATGCTCAATCACTGGGCAGCGACCGACCTAGGTTACCAGAATGGTATCCACTCCCCCAATTCGGCCGGTCAGGGGCCGAATCGGGGCTTGCGTGCGCGGAGCGATCCGCGCACGCAAGCATCGGGTTACTTCGATTCGGCGGCCGGCGCGCCCGCGGGACGACCCACGGCGCGACGACGCGGCTTGCGCTCCGGGACGACCACCGGCTCCGCCGCGAAGTCCACGACGGCCGCCGCGGGCGGCTGCTCGTTCGCCGACAGGACGAATACGGCTCCCGCGCTGTCCGGCGCGGGCGCTGCCGTCGACCGGGCTACGCGACGCCTACGCGGTGCCCGCGGTGCGGGTTCCGCGGCGGCGGCAGCCGGTTCGGGCTCAGCGACCGGGGCCGGCTGCGCGGTCTCGACCGCGGCCGGTTCGGGCTGCGAGGTCTCGACGACCGGGGTCTCGGCGACAGCGGCGGTATCGGCAGCTGCCGAGATCACCGCTTCCTCCTCGGCCTCGGGTGCCTCGGGTTCCGCCTCGCCGGAGATGACCCCGGTGAGCGGCCCCTCGGTGCTCTGCTCGGTATTCGCCGCGGCGGCACCACGACCCGACCGGCGCGACCGCGAACGCGACCGCGACCTGGTGGGCTCGGCGGGCGCTTCCTCGACGACCTCGGTGTGCTCGTCGCTGGACTCGTCGTCGTGATGACCTGCCATCGCGAGTACCACCGGGTGGGCCCGCTTGACCGCGATGTCCTCTTCGGCGTGCTCGGCGGCCGGTGCGGTGCCGTTGGTCGCGGGCGCCGCGGCGGCCGCGGGCTTGTCGCGATCCTTACCGCGACGACGACGCGAACCGCCCTCCTTCGACCGCGGCTCCTCGACCCCGGACCCGGAATCCACCGGGTAGGAGTGCACGAGAATGCCGCGACCGTGGCAGTGCTCACAGGTGGTGGAGAACGCCTCGACCAGTCCGGTGCCCAGCTTCTTGCGGGTCATCTGGACCAGGCCCAGCGAGGTGACCTCCGATACCTGGTGGCGGGTGCGGTCGCGTCCGAGCGCCTCGGTGAGACGACGGAGCACCAGGTCACGGTTGGATTCGAGGACCATGTCGATGAAGTCGACGACGATCATGCCGCCGATATCGCGCAGCCGCATCTGGCGCACGATCTCCTCGGCCGCTTCCAGGTTGTTCTTGGTGACGGTCTCTTCGAGGTTCGACGAGCCCGAACCGGTGAACTTGCCGGTGTTGACGTCGACGACGGTCATCGCCTCGGTGCGGTCGATCACCAGGGTGCCGCCCGAGGGCAGCCACACCTTGCGATCGAGCGCCTTGGCCAGCTGCTCGTCGATCCGGAAGGCGTCGAACACGTCGACACCGTTGTTCTCGTGCCGGTTGACCCGCGGCAGCAGGTCGGGCGCCACCGTGCGGACATAGGTTTCGACGGTGCTCCACGCGCGGTCACCTTCGATGACCAGCTTGGCGAAGTCCTCGTTGAACAGGTCGCGGATGACCTTGACCAGCATGTCGGGCTCTTCGTAGAGGGCCTTCGGTGCGTTGGTCTCCTTGGCGGCGGCCTCTTCGATGGTGCGCCAAGCGGCCTGCAGCCGCTCGACGTCGCGAGCCAGTTCGGGCTCGCTGACACCCTCGGACGCGGTCCGGATGATCACCCCGGCGTCGGACGGAACGATCTCGCGCAGGATCTCCTTGAGCCGCTTGCGCTCGGTATCGGGCAGCTTGCGACTGATCCCGGTGGACGTGCCACCGGGCACGTACACCAGGAAGCGACCCGCGAGGGAGATCTGGGTGGTGAGACGGGCGCCCTTGTGACCCACCGGGTCCTTGGACACCTGCACCAGCACCTGATCGCCGGGCTTGAGCGCCTGCTCGATCTTGCGCTCGCGACCGCCGAGACCGGCGGCTTCCCAGTTCACCTCACCGGCGTAGAGCACACCGTTGCGGCCGCGGCCGATGTCGATGAACGCCGCCTCCATGCTGGGCAGCACGTTCTGGACCTTGCCGAGGTAGACATTGCCCACCATCGACGCCTGACCGGAACTGGTGACGAAGTGCTCGACGAGGATGTTGTCCTCGAGGACCGCCACCTGGGTGGTGGTCTGGTGACCGGGCGCGTGCTCGGCGGGGTCGAACGCCTTCTCGCGCACGACCATCACCCGGTCGACCGCCTCGCGGCGAGCCAGGAACTCCGACTCGGTCAGGATCGGCGGACGACGACGCCCGGCTTCCCGGCCGTCACGGCGACGCTGACGCTTCGCTTCCAGCCGGGTGGAGCCGGAGATGCCCTGCACTTCGTCGGGGTTGCTCGCGCTGGAACGGCCGCGGCTCTTGTTGCGGGGCTCGCGCTCGTGCACCACGGTGTTCGGCGGATCGTCTTCGGTCGCCGACTCGGCGTCGGCGGACTCACCACCGACCTTGCGACGACGGCGACGACGGCGACGACGGCTCGCGCCATCGGAGGAGCCGTCTTCGTCATCGGTGTCGGATTCGGTGTCCTCGGCCTGCTCGGCTTCGGCGGTGACCTGCTCGGCCGGCTGCTCGGCCTCGTCGGTGTCGTCGTCATCGCCGTCGGAGTCGGTGTCCTCGCCGTCGGCGGACTGCTCGCCACGACCACGACCCCGGCCACGACGGCCACGACGGCGGCGGCGCGGCTGGCCGTCGGCGTCGTTGTCACCGGACTGATCGGCGGACTCGTCCTCGGCCTCGGCGTCGAGCTCCTCGGCCTTGGGCGCGACGGTTTCCTCCACCGGCGGCGCGGTGGGCTCTTCGATCTTCTTGGGAGCCCGTTCGGCCCGACGGCGTTTGCGGGTCTCCTCGGCGGCGGTGGCGTCCGGCGGGAGGAACAACGGCATATCCACCGAGGCGGGCGCCTCGAAGGTCACCGGCTCGGCCCGCACGGGGGATTCCGACGCCCGGTGGGTGAACAGATCCGTGTGCGCGTCCTCGCGCATCGCGGCGAACACCTCGTCGGTGCGCGCGACGTGGGGCGCGGAGAACAGCGACGCGGGCGCCGCGGACGTGTCGGCCGGCTGCTCGGCGACGGGGGTGGACGCGGCACTCTTCTTCGCGCGCGTCGTGGGTGCGGGTGCTGAAGGTTCGCCGGGTTCGGCGTCAGCGGCGGCGATCGCGTCGCGCACCGTTTCGGCGACCGAACGGTCGACATTGGATTGAACGCTGCGCGCCTCGGCGCCCAACTCGGCCAGTTTGGCCAGGATGCGTTTGCTGGTCACTCCCAACCGCTTGGCCAGTGCATGAACTCGAATTCGCTCCGGCAATTGATCGGCATCCTGTTGTGTTGTGTCCAGCGGCTCTTTTTCGGCCACGAAGTCTCCTCGGGCCCCCGGGCGCGTCCTTCCCCGGTACGGGAGTGACGCGGCCGACGCGGGGGCATCGTCCGTGCACCTCGTACCCGATGGTACGAGGGTCATCTGGTCTCGCCCCGCGTGTCCGGTCGCACCTTGATCGATCATCTGGCGGGCCAACCGGTCACACGGCGCCTGGCTGTACGGCGTGGCACCGCGCTTTCGAGCGCTCATCCAGCGTGCCTGCGCGGGCGGCCCCAGCAACAGGGCCATCCGTGGCAGCGATGATCGGCATCAACCGCGGTGTCATCCGGTCATGTCCGACACCGCGTCACGTACCTGCGCGACAGGTCGGCGTCGAACACATCCGTAATCAGTATCCCATACGGTTCGCGCGGGGATCGCCATCGGCGCAACTCACGCGAACTCCGCCCCGCTCACGGCGGTGGTATCACCCGGTGGATCCGGCAAGCGAGGGCGCCCCGGCCGAGCGGAGTTCGATACCGCCTGACCGGGTGTCCTTCTACCTTTGCTGCGCTATCGACCGCTGCCGGTCAAGCGGGAAATTCGGGGAACCAGAGGGCGATCTCGCGCTTGGCGGACTCGGGCGAGTCGGATCCGTGGACCAGATTGAACTGGGTCTCCAGGCCGAAGTCGCCGCGGATGGTGCCGGGCACGGCCTTCTCTACCGGGTCGGTGCCACCGGCGAGCTGACGGAACGCCGCGATCGCGCGCGGGCCTTCGAGCACGGCCGCGACGACCGGGCCGGAGGTGATGAATTCGATGAGCGAGCCGAAGAAGGGCCGCTCGGCATGTTCGGCGTAGTGCTCGGCCGCGAGTTCCGCGGACACGTTCTTCAGCTCCAAGGCCTGGAAAGTGAGGCCCTTGCGCTCGATGCGCGCGAGGATCTCGCCGGTGAGGCCCCGGGAGACACCGTCCGGCTTGATGAGTACCAACGTCTGCTCAGTCACGGGGTAACCCTAGCGTCGGCCGTGTCAGGACGCCGATCGGGCCCTCGAGCGGTCAGGACTTGGTGCCCATTCGCTGGCTGGGGAGCAGTCCCGCGTCCATTCGGCGCTGGACATCCGAGCGCAGGACGAGGATGAACGCCCAGACCGCGATGAACACCACCGCGATCACGCCGATCGACAGGTGGATGAAGGCGCCCGCGAGCAGCAGCACCTGCAGGCCCAGGTTGAACGGGATCGCCCACGGCTTCCGCTGTACACCCGCGCCCAGGATCATCAGCACCGAGAGCACCACGAGATAGGTTCCGGAGAACCACGTGACACCGCCGCCCACGTCGGCGACCACCGGCAAAGCCAGCAACACCACGATCGCCTCGAGGATCAACGTCCCCGCCATGACGCCGCGCAGACCCTTCCACGGATCATTGGCGGGAGGGGGCACTTGTTCTTCACTCACGCCGGAGCCTTTCCGAACAGGGCGCGCGCCGCGCCCGCGGTGACGACCGACCCGGTGACCACCACGCCGGCGCCGGAGATCACGTCGCCCTCATCGCCCGCCTGCTCGGCCAGCGCGATCGCCGACTCCAGCGCGTCGGGCAGGGTCTCGGCGGTGATCACGCGTTCATCGCCGAACCGCTGCACGGCCAAGTCGGCCAGCGAGTCCACGTCCATGGCCCGCGGCGAGCCGTTGCTGGTGACGACGATTTCGTCGAAGACCGGTTCGAGCGCGTCGAGGATCCCGGCCGCGTCCTTGTCGGCGAGCACCGCGACCACCCCGACCAGCTTGCGGAAGTCGAACTCGCCGGTGAGCGTCGCGGCCAGCGCCTGCGCACCCGCCGGGTTGTGGGCGGCGTCGACGAAGATGGTCGGCGCGTTGCGCATCCGTTCCATCCGCCCCGGGCTGGCCACCGTCGCGAAACCGGTGCGCACGGCCTCGATATCGAGCTGACGATCCGCGCCCGCCCCGAAGAACGCCTCCACCGCGGCCAGCGCCAGAGCCGCGTTGCGGGCCTGGTGCTCGCCGTGCAGCGGCAGGAAGATCTCGTCGTAGACGCCGCCGAGCCCCTGCAGGGTGAGCAGCTGCCCGCCGACGGCGACGCCCCGTTCCAGCACCCGGAACTCCGCGCCCTCGCGGGCCACCGCGGCATCCTCGGCGACGGCCCGGCGCAGCAGCACGTCCATCACCTCGGGTTCCTGCTCGGCGATCACCGCGACGGTGTCGGTCGGGATCAGCGCCTCGGGTGCGCGCTTGATGATCCCCGCCTTCTCCTTGGCGATCGACTCGAGGTCGGGACCGAGGTACTCGGTGTGGTCGAGGCCGATCGGGGTGATCACCGCGACCTGCGCGTGGATCACATTGGTGGCGTCCCAGGTGCCGCCCATCCCGGTTTCCACGACGGCCACATCGACCGGCGCCTCGGCGAACGCGGCGTAGGCCATGCCGGTGAGCACCTCGAACTTGCTCATCGCCGGGCCGTCGGATTCGGCGGAGCGCTGGTCGATCATGCCGATATAGGGCGCGAGCTCGTGATAGGTCGCCACATAGCCGGCCGGGGAGATCGGTGCGTTGTCGATGCTGATCCGCTCGGTCGCCAGCTGCAGGTGAGGGCTGGTGATCCGGCCGGTGCGCCGATGCAGGGCGGTGAGCAGGGCGTCGATCATCCGGGTCACCGAGGTCTTGCCGTTGGTGCCCGCGACGTGGATCGCCGGATAGTTGTTCTGCGGGTTGCCCAGCAGATCCATCAGGGTGGCGATCCTGGTGAGCGAGGGTTCGATCTTGGTTTCGGGCCAGCGCTTGTCGAGCTCGGCCTCGACCAGCGCCATCTCGGCGAGGTCGACCGGCGACGGCCCGGTGCTGAGCTGGGCCGCGCTGTAGTCGCTGCCGCCGAAGTCGGCGTCTTCGGGGTCGAGGTCACCGGGGCCCATGTCGCTCACTTGGCGCTCAGCTCCGCCAGGCGGGCGCCGATGCGGGTGACTTCGGCCGCGGCCACATCACGTCGACCGGTGATCTTGTCGACGACCGGCTGCGGCGCCTTGGCCAGGAAGGCCTCGTTGCCGAGCTTGGCCGTGGTGGTGTCGAGGTCCTTCTGCGCGGCCGCGAGATCCTTCTCCAACCGGCGACGCTCGGCGTCGAGGTCGATCGCGCCGGAGGTGTCGAGCTGCACGGTGACGGTGCCGCCGGACAGCCGCACCTCCACCTCGGCGGTGGTGGCGAAGTCCTCGCCCGGTTCGGTGAGCCGGGCCAGATTGGCCACCGAGTCGGCGAACCCGCCGAGCCCGACCTCCTCGATCCCGACGAGCGTGGCCTTCACCTTCTGCTTGTCGGCCAGGCCCTGATCGCCGCGGAACCGGCGGATCTCGGTGATCAACCGCTGCGTATCGGCCACGCGCTGCGCGGCGAGTTCGTCGGTCGCCACGCCACTGGCCTGCGGCCACGCGGCGATCACCACCGATTCACCGCCGGTGAGCGCCTGCCACAGGGTCTCGGTGACGAACGGGATCACCGGGTGCAGCAGGCGCAGCACCGCGTCGAGCACACTGCCGAGCACGACCGCGGTGCTCTCGGCGCGCGCGTCGGATTCGGCGAACTGCACCTTGGACAGCTCCAGGTACCAGTCGCACAGCTCGTCCCACGCGAAGTGGTAGAGCGCCTCACAGGCCTTGCCGAATTCGTAGGCGTCGAAGGCGGTGTCGACCTCGGCGCGGACCGCGTCGAGCCGGTCGACGATCCAGCGGTCGGCGTCGGTGAGGGTCTCGCGCGGGGGCAGCTCACCGGTGCGCGCACCGTTCATCAGGGCGAACTTGGTGGCGTTGAACAGCTTGGTGACGAAGCTGCGCGAAGCCAGTGCGTGCGCATCGCCAACGGACAGATCGCCGCCGGGCTGGGCGCCGCGGGCCAGGGTGAAGCGCAGCGCGTCGGCGCCGTAGGAGTTGATCCAGTCGAGCGGATCGATGCCGTTGCCGCGCGACTTCGACATCTTCTTGCCGTGCTGGTCGCGGATGAGGCCGTGCAGGAACACGTCTTCGAACGGGACCTGCTTCCGGCCGCCCTTACCGGCGGTGAGCACCGGATCGTCGCTCACGTACATGCCGAACATCATCATCCGGGCCACCCAGAAGAACAGGATGTCGTACCCGGTGACGAGCACGCTGGTCGGATAGAACTTCGACAGCTCGGGGGTCGAGTCGGGCCAACCCATCGTGGAGAACGGCCACAGACCCGAGGAGAACCAGGTGTCGAGCACGTCCGGGTCCTGCACCCAGCCCTCGGGCGCTTCCTCGCCGGGGCCGAGGCACACGATCTCGCCTTCGGGGCCGTACCAGATCGGGATGCGGTGGCCCCACCACAGCTGACGCGAGATGCACCAGTCGTGCATGTTGTCGACCCAGTCGAACCAGCGCGGTTCCTGGCTGGCCGGGTGGATCTTCACGTCGCCTTCACGCACGGCGTCGCCCGCGGCCTTGGCCAGGGTGTCGACCTTGACCCACCACTGCATCGACAGGCGCGGCTCGATCGGCTCGCCGGAGCGCTCCGAGTGACCGACCTGGTGCTTGTAGGGGAACTTGCGGCCGACGATGCGGCCTTCGGCCTCGAGCCGCTCGCGGATCTTCACGCGGGCCTCGAAGCGGTCCATGCCGTCGAATTCGGTGCCGCTGTCGGCGATCCGGCCGGTCTTGTCCATGATCGTCGGCATCGGCAGGCCGTGGCGCAGGCCGAGCTCGAAGTCGTTGGGGTCGTGCGCCGGGGTGATCTTCACTGCGCCGGAACCGAATTCGGGGTCGACGTAGTCGTCGGCGACGATCGGGATCTGACGGCCGGTGATCGGGTGGTACAGCGTGGTGCCGAT
Source organism: Nocardia sp. NPDC055165 (assembly GCF_053606985.1). Lineage (NCBI taxonomy): Bacteria > Bacillati > Actinomycetota > Actinomycetes > Mycobacteriales > Nocardiaceae > Nocardia > Nocardia sp. NPDC055165. The sequence continues at coordinate 7,027 of NZ_JBSGSS010000013.1, read as the reverse complement.
CAGCGCCTTGTACCGCTCGTCGTCCGGGTGCACCGCGACGGCGGTGTCACCGAGCATCGTCTCCACGCGGGTGGTGGCCACGATCACGTGCGGTTCGTCGTCGTTCAGCGAGCCGAACCGCATGCTCACGAGCTCGCCGTCGACCTCCTTGTGGTCGACCTCGAGGTCGGAGATGCCGGTCTGCAGCACCGGCGACCAGTTCACCAGGCGCTCGGCGCGGTAGATCAGCCCCGAGTCGTAGAGCCGCTTGAAGATCGTCTGCACGGCACGCGAGAGGCCGTCGTCCATGGTGAAGCGGTCGCGGCTCCAGTCGACGCCGTCGCCGAGGCGACGCATCTGGCCCTGGATCTGCCCGCCGGACTCCTGCTTCCAGTCCCACACCTTGTCGATGAACAGCTCACGTCCGAAGTCCTCTTTGGACTTCCCGTCGACGGCGAGCTGCTTCTCCACCACCGTCTGCGTGGCGATACCCGCATGGTCCATGCCCGGCAGCCACAGCACCTCATAGCCCTGCATCCGCTTGCGGCGGGTGAGCAGGTCCATGATCGTGTGGTCGAGCGCGTGGCCCATGTGCAAGGTGCCGGTGACGTTGGGCGGCGGCAGCACGATCGAGTACGGCGGCTTGCTCGAGGAGGCGTCGGCGGCGAAGTACCCGGCGTTGACCCAGCCCTCGTACAGGTCGGCCTCTACCTCGCCGGGGTTCCAGCTCTTGGGCAGGGCATCGGCACGATTACGCGAGTTGTCAGGGGCTGCGCTGGTCACGTCCCAATCCTAAGGGGAGCGGCAACCAGCTTTTTCCCCGCCTACCCGAGCACAAAAAAAGACGGAATCTTCGGTGGATGAGGGACACCGAAGACTCCGTCTACAGCTCTGATACTACCGGCGATCGACCCCACTCAGCAGAATCCATATGGAATTCTCAGCTTCTACCCGGTGCTGGTCAGCATGGTCTGTGACGCGCCACGACGACACGCGGAAACCGTTGTCTCCCAACCCTCCAGCCGAAATATCCGGGCAACCCCCGATTGCCGTTTTGTCCGTTTTACCGGACCCTGGAGAGGGTGACGCCCCCGCTCGATTCCTCGTCTCCCGTTCCCGCGTCGGCACCGAGGATCATCACCCCGATCGCCCTGCTGGACCTGCGCGCGAGCGAGGTCCAAGAACTGCGCTACCCGAGCACCACCGTTCTGGTCTTCGCCGGTGTCCCCGGCGCGGGAAAGTCCACCGCACTACACCGCTTCTTCGGCTCGGGACCCGATGCCGAGCAACCGGTGCGGACCGCGTCCGGCGCCCTCGTCCTCGACTCGAATCACACCCGCAATCGCCTGCGTCACCGGTTGGGCTGGGCGCCGTATTCCCTGTGGCGCCCGCTGGTCCACCTCGCGCACTACCGCGCGATCCGCGACGCGGTCCGCGACAGCGACGGACCGGTCGCCATCCACGACTGCGCCACCTTCCGCTGGAGCCGTCGCCTGATCGCCCGCTGGACCGAGCAGGGCCGCCGCGAACTGCACATGGTGCTCATCGATGTGCCCGCCGAGCAGGCCAGATCGGGTCAGATCAGCCGAGGCAGAAGCGTCAACAGCCTGGCCTTCACGGGACACTGCCGCCGCTGGGAAACGATGATGGACTCCCTGGGAGCCCGCGGCACCGCCCTCGCACCGGACCCGCAACCGCTGTCCTCGACCTCGGTGGTGATCATCGACCGCCCGACACTGCACGCGGTGTCCCGGATCGCCTTCGACCCGGCTTGATCAGGGCACCAGCACGCTCAACGCGCCCGGCATCGCCTGCACCGTCACCGGCAACATCCCCGCAGGCTCACCATCGGCCGTGGCGTATCCGCCCTCGGCACCGACCGTGATCCGCCGCGCCCGATAACGCTTGGTCGCCGGATGGTCGATCCGTTTGCCCGCCGACAACGCGGGCAGCAGCCGCGCCATCTCCAGCCGTGACACCGCGCCGACCACCGTGATGTCGAGGTACCCGTCGTCGGCGAGCGCTTCCGGACACACCAGCATGCCGCCGCCGTAGGTGCGGGTGTTGCCGATCGGCGCCATCACCGCGTCGGTCAGGATCACCACGTGGGAGTCGGGCGGATTGTCCAGCGCACCGGGCGCGAGGCCGGACAGCTCGATCCGGAACGGCAGTGTGTAGCCACGCATCAGCTCGACGACCGCGGCAGCGGTGTAGCGCAGCGGGCCGCGGGGATAGCGCATCTTGTTGGCGCGCAGCGTGACTCGCGCGTCGAAGCCGGTGCCGACCACGGTCGCGAACCAGGTGGGTGCGGCGTCCGCCGATTCGATCCGCCCCAGATCGATGGTCCGGGCTCGACCGCCCAGCACGATCTCGACGGCAGCCCGGGGGTCACCGGTCGGTATCCCGAATTCGCGCGCCAGGTCGTTGCCGGTGCCCGCGGGCACCAGCCCGAGCGGCACCCCGCTGTGCGCGACAGCGGCCAGCAGCACGTTCATCAGCCCGTCACCGCCGACGCAGATCACCGCATCCGGCCGGTCCTCGCCGGCCACGAGCGTCCTGACCTGTGTCACCGACTCGTCCGCGCTCGGGGCTCGCACCTCGACCACCTCGACACCGCGCGCCAGCAGTTCGGCCAGCACTGCCTCGGCGACGTCGTCGCCCCGGCCCGACCCGGAACGCGGGTTCGTGACGACGACAACGCGCCGCATCGAATGTTCGCTCACGGCACCAGCTTCCCAGGGTTGAGCACTCCGGTGGGGTCGAGTTCGCGCTTCACCGCACGCAACACCCGAACCCCCAGGTCACCGATTTCAGCGCCCATCCACGGCCGGTGGTCGGCGCCCACGGCGTGGTGGTGGGTGATGGTGCCGCCCGCGGCGACCATCGCGTCGCTCGCGGCGGATTTGGCGATGCGCCACTGCGCGATCGGATCATCGAGCTGCTTGGCGACGACGGTGAAATACAGCGATGCCCCGGTTGGATAGGTGTGCGAGATGTGGCACATGACCAGTGCGGGCGTGCCCTGCGCACCGAGCGCGTCCATCAGCGCGCCGGTGACCTTCACTTTGAGATTCGCCAGATTGGCCCAGCTGGTAGCGGTTTCGAGCGTCTCGCACAGCACGCCGACATCGAGCAGCGCGTCACGCATGTACGGCGCGGCGAACCGACCGTGCTCCCACTGCTGGGCAGGTGCCTCGCCGAGTGCGGTGCCGCCCGCGGCAGCGAGCAGTTCGCTCGCCTCGGCGGATCGGGCCGCGACATGGGCCCGGCTGCCTTCGAAGGTGGTGATGGCGAGACAGCCCGATACCGGATTGCCGCCGACGTCGGCGGAGCGCGCCAGGTTCAGACCCGTTTCGGCCTCGTCGGACAGCCGCATCACCGTCGGCGCGGCGCCGGCCTGCACCACACTGCGCAGTGCCGCGGCGCCGGTGGCGAAGTCCGGGAACGACCAGGCTTGGTAGCCCACGGTTTCCGGCACGGGATGCACCCGCAGGGTGACCGAGGTGATGATGCCGAGCGCGCCTTCGGATCCGACGAACAACTCGCGCAGGTCTGGACCGGCTGCCGACGCGGGCGCGCGCCCGAGGTCGAGGGTGCCCTGCGGGGTGGCGATCACCAGGCGTTCGACCATGTCGTCGAACCGGCCGTAGCCCGCCGACGCCTGACCCGACGACCTGGTCGCGGCGAACCCGCCGATGCTGGCGAATTCGAAACTTTGCGGAAAGTGCCCGAGCGAGAGTCCGTGCGCACCGAGCAACTCCTCGGCCTGCGGGCCGGTGAGTCCGGCGCCGAGGGTGGCAGTGCCGCTGGCCGGATCTACCGCGGTGAGCGTGTCGAGCCTGCGCAGATCGAGTGCGATCACGGTGCCGAACTGCCCACGCACGGGATCGACGCCACCGACCACGCTGGTTCCGCCACCGAACGGTACGACGGCGACGCCGTGTTCGGCGCAGTACTCCAGCAGCGCCAGGACCTGCGGGTGATCGGCGGGGAAGACGACGGCGTCGGGGGCGTCCTGCGGGGTGTTCGCGCGTCGGCGCAGCAGGTCTGGGGTGCTCTTGCCGCCCGCGTGCCGCAGCCGGTCGAGATCGGCGGTAGTGAGATGTTCGTCACCGACGATCGCCGCCAGGCCTGCCCGATCGGCGGCCGTGAGCGTGGTGGGGATCAGCGGCACATCGTTCTCGTCGCGGCGTACGACCGGCTCACCCGAGATCCCGAACACCTGCGCGAGCAGGCCACGGATCTGCGCCGACAGCGGCTGGTGACCGGCGGCTACGCCCCAGGCGTCCCACACCATGCTCGGTGCCACGGTGGCGGACCCGGTTTGTTCGTGTTGCGTCTCGACCATGCGTTACATAATGACATATAGTGTCAAGCAGTAACCAACGATATGTCCCAGAGTCGACATCCGTACCGCTGTCGGATGTCACTACCGACCCTTCGCGACGGAAACCCCGCTGGTCCGCTCGATACCCTTGGGCGGTTCCAGCCCGACCACGGCGCAGCTGTCCCGGCGCCACCGAACCCACCGGCGGTGAAGCACGATGATCGATCTCGCGACCCACGCTGACCAGCTTTCGCCCACCGACGTGGCGATTCTCGATGCCACGCGGGCCTGCGTCGTCGACTTCGGGGTTCGCCGAACCACGCTCACCGAGGTGGCGCGCCGGGCCGGGGTGAGCAGGCCGACGGTCTACCGCCGCTGGCCCGACACCGGATCGCTGATCGCCGAACTGCTGGTGCGTGAACTGCGCACGATCGTCGCCGAAACCATGCCCGACACCGGCCTCGGCCGGGATCGGCTGGTCCACGGCATCGTGACGGGCTCGGCGGCGATTCGGTCGAACGCGGTGTTCGCCAAGATCTTCCGCACCGACACCGACCTGATGCTCACCTATGTGTTCGGCCGGCTCGGCCGCAATCAGCGCACGCTGATCGGGCTGTTCGCGACCGTGATCGAGCTCGGGCACCGAGACGGGTCGATCCGGTCGGGTGATGCCGAGCACATGGCCACCATGCTGCTGCTCATCACCCAGTCGGCGGTGCAGTCGGCGGGCACGGTGGAGTCGCTGCTGGCCGGTGCGGAGTTCGACGCCGAATTGTCCAGGGCTATCGAGGGTTATCTGCTCCCGCCACCCGAGAAGGACTCCTGATGCCTGCTGACTTCCCCATTTCCGGTGCCACCCTGAACGCCGCGCGCCGCACCACCGACCTCACCGCACTGGGCGAGAACCCCGAGGTCGACGTGGTGGTGATCGGCGCCGGTGTGACCGGAACCGGCGTCGCCCTCGACGCCGCCGCGCGCGGACTGCGCACAATCCTGGTGGAGCGCAACGACTTCGCCTTCGGCACCAGCCGCTGGAGTTCGAAGCTGGTGCACGGTGGGCTGCGATATCTGGCGAGCGGACGGGTCGGGATCGCGCACGAGAGCGCGGTCGAACGCGGCATCCTGTTGCGCACCACCGCACCACATCTGGTGCACCCACTCCCCCAACTCGTTCCCTTGCTGCCCGGCATCAAGCTGGGCCAGAGCTCACTCATCCGCGCGGGCTTCGCCGCCGGTGACGCGCTCCGGATCGCCGCGCACACCTCGGTCGACACGTTGCCACGCTCGCGCCGGGTGGCCGCCGCCGAGGCCCTGCGCCTGGCACCGACCGTGCGGCGCGACGGGCTGCGCGGTGGATTGCAGGCCTGGGACGGTCAACTCGTCGACGACGCCCGCCTGGTCGTCGCGCTGGCTCGCACGGCGGCCGCGCACGGCGCGACGGTGCTCACGCGCATGGAGGCGGTTGCCGCGAAGGGTGATTCGGTCCAGCTGCGCGACAGCCTGACCGGCGAGACCTTGACGGTTCGGGCGCGCGCGGTCGTGAACGCGACCGGAGTCTGGGCGGGCGAGGTCGACCACAGCATCGAACTGCGGCCCAGCCGCGGCACCCACCTCGTCTTCGACGCCGCGGCGTTCGGTGGCCTCAGCGCCGCGTTGACGGTGCCGGTACCCGGCAGCATCAGCCGGTTCGTCTTCGCGCTGCCCGCCGCGCACGGCCGCGTCTACCTCGGTCTCACCGACGAGGACGCGCCGGGCCCGATCCCCGACGAGCCACAGCCCACCGAGGCCGAGATCGACTTCCTGCTCGACACCATCAACACCGCGCTGCGCGAACCGTTGACCCGCGCCGATATCCGCGGCCGGTTCGCCGGCCTGCGCCCGCTGCTGAAGACCGCCGACGACAGCACCGCCGACATCTCCCGCGAACACGCGGTCCTCACCGCTCCCGACGGCCTGATCACCGTCGTCGGCGGCAAGCTCACCACCTACCGCCAGATGGCCCAGGACGCCGTCGACGCCGCGGTCGCCCAGGCCGCGCTCACGGCAGGCCCTTGCCGCACCACCCGGATCCCCCTGGTCGGCGCGGTCGCCGGTGCCGCCCGCGACCGGATCGATGCCCCACCGGTCCTCATCGAGCGCTACGGCAGCGAGGCGAGCCAGATCGTGTCCGCCTGGCTGGCCGATCCCACCCTCGCCGAACCGGTCGCCCCCGGAATCGACGTCACCGCCGCCGAATTCGACTTCGCCATCACCCACGAGGCCGCCCTCACCGTCGACGACCTCCTGGACCGCCGCACCCGCATCGGCCTGGTCCCCACCGACCGCGAAGCCGCCACCCCCGCCGCCGAAGCCGCCTTCACCAGACACGCCGCCATCACCACCTGATCAACCAAGCCTTCCCCCGACCGCACTCCCAACCACACGGTCCACCCAACCCCCCGTCTTGAACAACCACCGCGCGCACCCCAGCCAGTCCCCTCGTCAAAACCACTGCGCACACACCAGCCAGTCCTCCTCGTCAACAACCACACCGCACACACCCAGCCAGTCCCCCTCCCCACCAACCACACCGCAAACCCAGCCCGTCCCCCTCTTCAACAACCCACCCAACCCAGCAACCGCACTCCCGACCCCTAGGGAGGGACGGCCACGAAGTGGCCGGTCCGCGGCCGGGTCGCCGGTCAGGCGCCGCGGAGATGCGACGAAGGAGCGATTCCGCGG
>NZ_JBSGSS010000012.1:233311-244458 GCF_053606985.1 Nocardia sp. NPDC055165 | reverse complement strand
GGCGTAGGCGACGAAGGAGCAAGCCCCGGTGGCTAACCGGCGGCCCCTCAGGGCCGCGACTCGAGCGCGCCAGCGCTCCAAAAACACAGCGTCAAACCAACTGGGACTACTCGAACAAGAAGGGCCCGCCGCCGATCACATGATCAGCAGCGGGCCTTCCGTTTACCCGATCAGTGCGAGTGACCGTGGCCGTGGTCGTCGTCGGCCTCGGCCGGCTTCTCCACGATGGCGCTCTCGGTGGTCAGGATCATCCGCGCGACCGAGGCGGCGTTCACCACGGCGGAGCGGGTCACCTTGACCGGGTCGACGACACCGTCGGCGAGCAGGTCGCCGTAGGTCAGGGTGGCGGCGTTGAAGCCTTCCTTGCCCTCGGAGACCTTCGCGACCACGACGGCACCGTCGAGGCCGGCGTTGGTGGCGATCCAGTACAGCGGCGCCTCGAGGCCCTTACGAACCACCTCGACACCGACGGCCTTGTCGCCGGCGAACGAGTCACGCAGCTCGCCCAGTGCGGCAGCGGCGATCACGAGCGCCGAACCACCACCGGGGACGATGCCCTCCTCGACCGCGGCCTTGGCAGCGGCGACCGCGTCGTCGACGCGGTACTTGCGCTCCTTGAGCGCGGTCTCGGTGGCAGCGCCGACCTTGATCACCGCGACGCCACCGGCCAGCTTCGCCAGCCGCTCTTCGAGCTTCTCGCGATCCCAGTCGGAGTCCGAGGCCTCGATCTCGCGACGCAGCTGCGCGCTGCGGCCCTTGATGTCCTCGTCGGAGCCCGCGCCGTCGATCAGCACGGTCTCGTCCTTGGTGACGACGACGCGACGCGCCTGACCCAGCTGCTCGATGGTGGCCTCGCGCAGGGTGACGCCGAGATCGGGGTTGATCACGGTGCCACCGGTGACGACGGCCAGGTCGTCGAGGAACGCCTTGCGACGGTCACCGAAGAACGGCGCCTTCACGGCGACGGCCTTGATGGTCTTGCGGATCGAGTTGACCACCAGGGTGGACAGCGCTTCGCCGTCGACGTCCTCGGCCACGATCAGCACGGCCTTGCCGGACTCGGCGATCTTCTCGAGCAGCGGCAGCAGATCGGGCAGCGAGCTGATCTTGTCGCGGTGCAGCAGGACGTAGGTGTCCTCGAGCACGGCCTGCTGGGTCTCGGGATCGGTCTGGAAGTAGGGCGAGAGGTAGCCCTTGTCGAACTGCACGCCTTCGGTGATGACGAGTTCGGTGTTCGTGGTCGAGGACTCCTCGACCGTCACGACGCCGTCCTTGCCGACCGTGGTGAGCGCCTTGCCGACCATCTCGCCGATTTCCTCGTCACGTGAGGAAACGGTGGCGACCTGGGCGATGGCCTTCTCGCCGGAGACGGGAGTGGCCAGCGCGAGCAGCACCTCCGACACCTTCTCGGCGGCAGCGGCGATGCCCTGGCCGAGGGTGATCGGGTTGGCACCCGCGGCGACGTTCTTCAGGCCGCCGCGCACGAACGCCTGCGCCAGCACGGTGGCGGTGGTCGTACCGTCGCCCGCGACATCGTTGGTCTTGGTGGCGACGCTCTTGACGAGCTGTGCGCCGAGGTTCTCGAAGGGGTCCTCGAGGTCGATCTCACGCGCGATGGTGACACCGTCGTTGGTCACGGTGGGGCCACCGAAAGCCTTGGCCAGCACCACATGCCGGCCGCGGGGGCCGAGGGTCACCTTGACGGCGTCGGCCAGCTTGTCGACACCGCGTTCCAGAGCCCGGCGAGCCTTTTCGTCGAACTCGATCTGCTTGGGCATAAGAGGATTCAGCTCCTGTTTGTGAACGCAATCCGCCCCGGGCCTGTGAAGACGCCGGGGCGGAACGCTGATGCGGCGTTGGCCTTACTTGGTGACGACGGCCAGGATGTCGCGCGCCGAGAGGATGAGGTATTCCCCACCCTGGTACTTGATCTCGGTGCCGCCGTACTTGCTGTAGATGACGACGTCGCCTTCCTTGACGTCGACCGGGATGCGGTCACCCTTATCGGTGACGCGGCCCGCTCCGACGGCAATGACGGTGCCCTCCTGCGGCTTCTCCTTGGCCGTGTCCGGGATGACCAGGCCGGAGGCCGTCGTCGTCTCGGCCTCGTTGGCCTGGACGAGGATCTTGTCCTCGAGCGGCTTGATGTTCACGCTCGCCACGTTGAGCCCTCCACTTTCAGGGGAAATTCGGTTGTCCGGAACTGGTGTCCCGGACCGGGTTTCGGTCAGCTCGCGACCCTGCGCACAGCCCCGTCGTCGCGGGTGCCGGAGCCGAAGCCCAGAAGTCGACTTGGCACTAGTACAGCTACGCAATGCCCATCTAGTACGTGCCGACTAGCACTCTATACGCGAGAGTGCCAGCACTCAAGGTCGGGTTCTGCCGATGTCGCATTTTCGACACGCCCACACTGGCCAGTGATCTTCACATCGCCTGCCACAATCTGTAACGTTCGCATAACAGGCTGTGACATAGCACAGGAAGGCGCCATCCGCTCGGAGAGCACCATCGGCTTGAAGGGAGGTGAACATGCGAACATCCCTCGGCATCTCGGCCGGGAACGAGGTGGTGTGCTCGGCATTGGTCGCGACGGGGCCCGCGGGCGAGCAGACTTTCGACTACCGGGTCGTTTCCGCAGATGAGGCACATTCCGACCTCGGCGATCTCGTGTCGTCCTCGATCGAATTGATGACCACCCAGCTGCCGGTGTCACAGGTGGCGATGGCAGGCGAACCGCTCGGGCGCTACTCCGGCGGCCACCGTCGCGCCGACTCGGCGCGATCACGTCCACCGACCAGCGTCGCCGTCGCCTACCGCAACAAAGAACAGGCACAAGCCATTCGGGCCGCCACCACGCGCCACCGTGATCTGCGGCTCGTCACCGAGGGCGCCGCCGCCCTCGCCTATCTGCGCCACACCGGACTGCTCGACCGCTACCCCACCGTCGCCGTGATCGACCTGGGCGCGACCGGACTCACCGTCACCGTGGCCGATTACACCGACAACGTGGTGCTGCACACCGAACGCACGCCGACGCTGAGCGGCAACGCGATCGACGAGCTGATCTACCACCACCTGGTCGACCTGCACTACGCCCGACGCGGCACCCGGCCCAACCGCACCACACTGACCAACCGCGGCCGCGCGGCCAAGGAACACCTGTCGCTGGCACCCGTCGTCACCATCGATCATGTAGCGGGACAGGGATTGGAGCTCACCCGTCCCGATTTCGAGGAGCTCATCGACGGCCTCCTGCGCAATATCGCGCTGTTCTCGTCGTCGGTGTTCACCCGCGCGCCGAAGTACCCCGACGCCGTCGCCGTGATCGGCGGTTGCGCCAATATCCCGTGTGTCATCGACATTCTCGAATCCCGCCTCGACGTCCCCGTGCTCACCGTGCCCGACCCGGAGGCCGTCATCGCCAAGGGCGCGGCGCTGGTCGCCGACGCCGCGGCACCGTCCGGACTGCCGGGCGGTGGGCACGCCGACGCACCGAGTGGCACCTTCGCCAAGGTCGTCGGCACCCTCGTCGGCGCGGTCGTGGTGGTCGGCTTGGTGATCGGCTACGGCGTGCAAGCAGTGTCGCCCGACGCCCCCGATGTGACTCCCGCCGGCACGAGCAGCACCGTGCGTCAATCCCCGTTACCGCCGGTGCTCTCCCCGGCACCCACCCCCGCCAATCGCGAGAGCACCGAACGCACCGGAGCCACCGTGGCACCGCCCGCGACCGAAGCACCGAATGCCACCACCGGGGCGCCGAGCACGAGCGCCGCCACGCCCTCCGCGCCCACCTCGACAACGGCCCCGACCCTGCGCCCCGATCCGAACCTCCCGCAGATTCCCTACCCCGAGTCTCCGCTCGGCCCCCTGGACAGCGGCTCCTCCGGTGGCGGCAGACAGCGTCCCTCCACCCCCAACACCTCGCCGACGCAGGCCCCCGCCAACAGCACCCTCCCGATTCCGTCGGCCACCACGACCGACGAAATCCCGCTACCGCCAGCCGATTAACGCGCGCACCGCGCCGGGTGGACCGGTGGCGGGTTCTTCAGGGTGCCGTGCGACCAGGCAGGACGGGCGCTAGCCGCGCAGGGCGCTCACCGAGACCGGCAGCCCGGGATCGGTGGCGACAGTCAGTTCCGCAGGCTGCGCGCCCGCCGCGATCACATGCGCGCCCAGCGCGGCGATCATCACACCGTTGTCCGTGCACAGCCGCGGCTTGGGCACCCGAAGCGTCAAACCCGCCGCAGCACACCGCTCTTCGGCCAGTGATCGAATCCGCGAGTTCGCGGTGGCGCCGCCGCCGAGAACGATCGTGTCGACGCCGACGTCGGTCGCCGCCCGGACAGCCTTCATCGTCAGCACATCCGCCACCGCCTCCTGAAAGGACGCGGCGATATCGGGAATCGGCAGCTGGTCGGGCGTGATGCCCTGACGCTGCGCGGCCTCGACATAGCGGGCCACCGCGGTCTTGAGACCGGAGAAGGAGAAGTCGTAGCGCGCGTCACGGGGCCCGGTCATCCCGCGAGGAAAGGCGATCGCCCGCGCGTCACCGGAGCCGGCGGCAGCGTCGAGGGCGGGCCCACCGGGATAGCCGAGACCGAGCAGCCGCGCGACCTTGTCGAACGCCTCCCCGGCGGCATCGTCGACGGTGCTGCCGAGTTCGGTAATCGGCTCACCCAGATCCGTGACCTGCAACAGGTGCGTATGCCCACCGGACACGAGCAGCGCCACCGCGGGCGGCATCGGCCCGTGCTCGAGCGTATCGACCGCCACGTGCCCACCGAGGTGGTTGAGCGCGTAGAACGGCACATCCCACGCCGCCGCATAGGCTTTGGCCGCGGCCACCCCCACCAGCAGCGCACCGGCCAGCCCCGGCCCGATGGTGACGGCGAGCGCGTCCGGCTTGCTGATCCCCGCGGTAGCCAGCGCACGACGCATCGCGGGCACGATCGCCTCGAGATGTGCACGCGAGGCGATCTCGGGCACCACGCCGCCGAAGCGGGCGTGCTGATCGACGCTCGAGGCCACCTCATCGGCGAGCAGCTCGACGGAGCCATCGGAATGACGGCGCACGATGCCGACTCCCGTTTCGTCGCACGAGCTTTCGATCCCCATGACGATCACGACAACACCTCGTCCTGCCGGCCGCGCGCGGCCCATTCATCGGCCGCGGCGGTGAGTTCCGGACGGCGCATGGTGTACGCGTCGGCTCCGCTGGGGTGGTAGTAGTTCTTGCGCAGCCCGATGATGTGAAACCCGTGCTTGGCGTACATCGCGATGGCGGGCGCGTTGTCCGTGCGCACCTCGAGGAACACCGGCCCGCCGCGTTCGGCCGCCGTCGCCAGCAGCGCTTCGAGCAGCAGCGTGCCGATGCCGCCCCGGTGACAATCCGGGTCGACGCCGATCGTGTGCACCTCGGCCTCGGGATGGGCGTCGTCACCGAGCAGCGCGATGCCCGCGTAGCCGACCATCACGCCGTCGGCGGTGCGCGCGGTGATGTAGCGGTTGTGCCCGCCGGCCAGCTCGGACCGGAACGACACCGCCTGCCACGGGTCGTCCTCGGGAAACAGTAGGTGCTCGAGTTCGACGCAGCGGTCGATGTCGGGCAGCGTCATGGGAGCGATCAGGTACTCGGTCACGGCACTCACGCCCCGGTCCGGTCGAGGGTTCGGAAGCTGTTCTCCACCGCATCGGGCCTACGCAGATACAACGGCACCAGCGCTTGCGGTGTCTGTCCCGCCAGCAACGCCGGCGCCGCGACGGTGACCAGCCCGGCAGGCGAGGGCGTCTCGCTGGGCAGCACCGGCAGATCGAAGAAGTCCACGTGCGCGGCCGACCCGGCGATCGCCGCGGCGTCACCCACCGGCACGTCGACAGCCTTGTTCACCTCGGGACCGGCGACCCGCGCCCCGTTCAGATACTTGGCCCAGTACACCTCGCGCCTGCGCGCGTCGGTGACCACCAACAGCTCGCCGGGATCTCGCTTCTCACCGATGGTGTCGGCGGCGATGGCGTCGAGACTGCACACCCCGTGCACGGGTAACCCGAGCGCGTCACCGAAGGCGGCCGCGGTGGCCATTCCCACGCGTAGCCCGGTGAACGGTCCGGGTCCGAGCCCGACGACGACCGCGTCGAGCTCGTCGCGGCGCACCCCCGCCGCGGCTAGACACTCCAGGATCTGCGGGGTGAGGACCTCGGCGTGCGCGCGGGCGTCGACCTTCACGCGGGCAGCGAGCGTCGCCACGGCGGGGCGGGTGCCGGGTTCACCGGCAGGTGACAGGTGCACCAATCCCGCTGTAACGGCGGGTGTCGCGGTGTCGACTGCTAGTACGAGCATGATTGTCTCAACAATACCGGGTGGTATCGGCGCTCGGCGCGCACCGGTGCGCGCATGATCGCGCGTTATTCGATCCATTCCCAGATCGCCGTGCGCACATCGGATTCCGGCTCCCGGGCGAGTTGCACTCGCAGGTGCCGGTCAGCGAGGTGTTCGACGACCCCCTTGCCCCATTCCACGACGACGACCGCGTGGTGCAGGTCGGTGTCGAGGTCGAGCGAGTCCAGTTCGTCGAGATCGCCCGCGAGGCGGTAGGCGTCGACATGCACCATCGCCACCCCGGGCGTGCCGTCCGGCCGCACTCCGGCCTTGTGCGCCCGCGCGATGATGAACGTCGGCGAACTGACCCGGCCCGCGACACCGAGTCCGGCGGCGATTCCTCTGGTCAACGCGGTTTTACCGGCGCCGAGCGGGCCGTCGAGCACGACCAGGTCACCCGGGCGCAGGGTGGCCGCCAGTTCGCGGCCGAATGCTTCGGTGTCCTCGACAGTGTCGAGAACGCGCTGGTGTGGGTCAGCCACCGACGGCCTCCTCGCCGCGGCTGCCGATGATTCCCGCCCGCGCGAGCAGCCGGTCGAGTGCGGCCAGGCTCACCTCGGGGAACTGCAGGTGCGGCATGTGCGCCGCCTCACGCACCCGGACCAGTTCGCTGCCCGGTAGTTCCGCCGCCAGTTCGCGGGAATTGCGGAACGGGATCACCACGTCGTGCGCACCACCCAGAATCAAAACCGGCAGCTCGCCCAGGACTGGCAATGCGGCTGACTCGTCGTGCAACTCAATCGCTTTCAGAAACTTTTCGATGGTGCCGACGGGCGTGCGGTCGATCATCATCGTGGTGAATCGCGACAGCGTCGGACTCACGGGGCCGTGGAACGAGCTCACGTGCAGGATCGGCGTCACCACGTGCTTGCTCGCGCTGCGGCTGAACTGCACCAGTGTCGGCGCGGTCCGCACCGCCAGCCGGAAGCCGTCGACCGCGGGATGCCGAACCAGTTGCGAGATCCCGGTCGCGGTCACCTCCGCGGCGGCGGTGCTCAGCAGCCCGACCGCGCGCACCCGCGTGGCGAACAGTTCAGGGAACTGCGCGGCCGCCGCGAGCACGGCCATTCCGCCGAGCGAATGCCCGACCAGCACCACCGGTCCTGTCGGCGCGCACTCACGGATCACCGTGGCGAGGTCGCGGCCGAGCTGGGCGACCGTGCAGCTCTCGGTACTCGGTGTGCCGGAGCGTCCGTGTCCGCGCAGATCGAAGAACACCATCCGCACCCGCGACCCCCACTGCTGCGCGAGATCGCGGCGCTGGAAGTGGAAGGACTCCATGCTGTTGCAGAAGCCGTGCACGAAAACGATCGTGACCTCGGCGGAGTCGTCGCCGAAAGTGCGGGTGGCCAGCGACACACCATCGTCGGCGAGCACCATGCCCGGTTCGTCCTCGTCGATCAGGGCGAAGTTCTCGTCGCGGTATTCGTCGCGTTCGGCGGGCCACATCACCCGCGCGCCGATCTGGCGCAACGTATGGGCGATGGCGAGGCCCGCGAGCAGGCCCGCGGTCGCCAGGCCACCGCGGCGGATCACCGTGCGCCGGGTCATCGGCCGGTACCCACGTAGCGGCGGACCACCCGGCCGCGCGGCGCGCAGACGACCTCGTAATCGATCGTGTCCAGCGCCCGCGCCCAGTCGAGCGCGTGTGGCTGTCCCGCGCCGCCGCCGAACAGCACCGCGCGGTCGCCCTCCCGCACGCCGCCCGCGTTGTCGCCGAGGTCGACCATGAACTGGTCCATGCACACCCGCCCGACATTACGGTGCCGGGCCCCGCCCAACCACACCTCGAAACGTCCACTGAGCGAACGGAATACGCCGTCGGCATATCCCGCGGGCACCAGCGCGATCGTGGTGTCGCGCGGTGCGATCCACCGGTGCCCGTACGACACGCCTTCCCCTGCCGCCACCTGTTTCACCAACGCGACCTCCGCTTGGAATGTCATCGCGGGCTTCAGACCGAATTGTCCGAGCTCCGGAATGGGCGAAAGCCCGTACACCGAAATACCCGGCCGGACCATGTCGAACCGCAGATCTGGTCTGGTCAAGGTGGCCGCCGAATTCGACAGATGAACGAGTTCGGGTTCGAGACCGTGCTCTTTGGCCAGCGCGATCGCCTCGACGAACCGATCCCGCTGCCGATCCACCATCGGATGCCCTGGCTCATCGGCGTGCGCCAGATGGGAGAAGATCGCCCGCAACCGCACCACCTGCGCGTCGACGAGCCCCCGCACAGCCCGCAGGACCTGCGGATACTCGGTCACCGACACCCCGTTGCGGTTGAGCCCCGTATCCACCTTCAACGTCACCGTCGCGGTCTGCCCCGCCGCCACCGCGGCCCGCTCCACCGCCCGCAACTGCGCCAGCGACGACACCCCGATCTCGAGATCGCCCGCCACAGCACCCGCGTAATCAGCGTCGACAGTATTGAGCCAGCACAGCACAGGAGCCGTGATCCCCGCCGCCCGCAAGGCCAGCCCCTCGCCCACGGTGGTCACGCCCAGCTCCCGAGCACCCGCCCCCAACGCGGCCCGAGCCACCTCCACCGCCCCATGGTTGTACCCGTCAGCCTTGACCACCACCATCACAGCAGCCCCGTGCGCGTACTCCCGCAACACCCGCACATTGTGAGCAATGGCATCCAAGTCGACGACCGTCTCCACTTGCGCATTCACACCCCCGATCGTGCCAGGACCCGCCGAATCCGCCATACCTGGGCTCCGTCCCGGGACTACCGACCCTCGCCCCCACCGACCTCCCGCACCACCCGCACGGCCCCCCGAACATGCCCCAGCAACGGCGTAGCGGAAATAGGAGCCCCCGCCGCCCGACCCTCATGAGCAGCCAGATTCGCCGCCAACGCATGCACCCGAGCCCCCGCAGCCGCAGCCCACCCCGCCGCACACCCCGCGGCGAGCAACGCCCCGATAATCCCCGACAGCACATCCCCCGACCCCGGCGTAGCCGCCCAATCCCCACCTGCGTCATTGACCAGCGTCGGCTGCCCCGGCGAAGCGACAACCGTCGCCCGGCCCTTGAGCAGAACCGTCACACCCCACTCATCAGCCAGCCTTCGCACCGCCCCCACCCGATCCGCCCCCACCGCACCACCGGTCAGCCGAGCGAATTCCCCCGCATGCGGCGTCAGCACCGTCACCCCGGATCGCCCCCGAACCAGCCCCGGTTCCTCGGCAAGAATCGTCAACCCGTCCGCGTCCACCAACACCGGCAGATCAGTACCCAGCACCTCGGCCAACCGATCCCGGGCCCCCGGATCAGTGCCACCCCCCGGCCCGAACACCCAGGCCTGCACCCTCCCGGTCTCCGAAATCGACGAACTGGCGACAACTTCGGGAAACTTCCCCAATACCTCGGTATCGGACCCCACATACCGAACCATCCCCGAGGTCGCCACCACCGCGGCGCCCGTGCACAACACCCCCGCCCCCGGATACTTCGCACTGCCCGCGCAAACCCCCGTCACTCCCTGACTGTATTTGTCGTCAGCAGGCCCCGGCACCGGCCACCCGGCCCCCACCGCTCCTGGATCGAGCTGTACCAGCCCAGCCTCTGGAAGACGTAACCCGATCGGCACCAACACAATTCGCCCACACTGGGGCACAGCCAACGCATGTACCGGCTTGTACGCACCGAATGCCACCGTCACATCCGCCGTCACCGCGGGCCCATCCAGTGCCCCCGTATCCGGATCGACCCCACTGGGCAGATCTGCCGAGACAATCGGAACATCCAAGGCAGCAACTATTTCCGCCGCCCCGGGCCGCAAAGGCCCCCGTCCGGAAATCCCCACGATCCCATCGATCACCAGATCGACACCATCGAGCCGATCGACCACCCGGCCCCCAGCTGCCCGCAACGCAGCAAGCCCTTCCCGATGCGCCCGTTCAGGATTCAGCAGAACAGCCGACACCCGGACGCCCCGACGCCGTAGGAAGGCCCCCGCCCACAACGCATCCCCGCCGTTGTCCCCCGACCCCACCAGCAGTCCGACGGTTCGCCCGACCACGCCCCCGGTCAGCGACCGCAATTCGTCGACAACCACCCCGGCCAGTCCGAAGGCGGCCCGCCGCATCGGCATTCCCACGGGCACCCGCGTGAACAGCTCGGCTTCCGCCGCCCGCACCTCGTCGACGGTGTAGTAGCCACGTCGATCCGACATAGTCGCCTCCCAGCCGCCCGAAAACGGGCCGCCGAACCGGCCCGGGGTCGCTCGCAGACTACGCTCCACACCCATGTCGATGGTTCGTCACCGCGCCGCATCCGCCCGGTTTGCCGCCGGATTAGTCGTGGCCGCCGCCCTGTTGTCCGCCGGCTGTTCCGGCGACTCGGGAAACGCCGCCACCACCACAACCCGCAAACCCCGCCCGGTCACCACCACGACCACCCAACAGCACGCGCCGACCAACCTCACGGTCGAGGTCGGCAACATGAAATACGCCCCCGCCGACGCGACCATCAAGGTCGGCGAGACGGTGACCTGGAAGTTCTCCGACAAGGTCCCGCACAACGTGCAGGGCATCGGCGACAAGGCGATGGGCCTCAACAGCCCCATCTTCGACAAGGGCGAATGGTCCTACACCTTCACCCAGCCCGGCACCTACCGCTACATGTGCACCCTGCACCCCGACATGCGCGGATCCATCACTGTGTCCTAGGAGCGCTGGCGCGCTCGAGTTCGCGGCCCCTTGTGTCCCGTCGATCAGGCACCGTTGCTTGCTCCTTCGTCGCCTACGCAACGGCGCCTGATCTG
>NZ_JBSGSS010000012.1:0-233301 GCF_053606985.1 Nocardia sp. NPDC055165 | reverse complement strand
GGGTGCGGCGCGCGCCCCCGGGGGCCCCCTCTTCCCGCCGCGGCGCGGCCCCGCCCCGCCCCCCCCCCCCCGGGGCGCCTGATCGACGGGACGGCCGCGAACCCGCCGCTGTGCGGCGGATCCCTCCTCGGGGTCGGGATGTGCGGGGGTGGGTCGGGCCTTTATTCGACGGTGACCGACTTGGCCAGGTTGCGGGGCTTGTCCACGTCGTAGCCCAGGGTCTGGGCCACCTCGGCGGCGAAAATCTGCAGCGGCACCGTGGACAGCAACGGCTGGTACAGGGTCGGGGCGGCCGGGATCTCGATCAGGTCGTCGGCGAACGGGCGCACGGTGTCATCGCCCTCTTCGGCGATCACGATCGTGCGAGCACCGCGCGCCTGGATCTCGCGAATGTTGCTGAGCAGCTTGGAATGCAGCACCGCGCGACCCTTCGGCGACGGCATCACGATGATCACCGGCAGGCCCTCTTCGATCAGCGCGATCGGCCCGTGCTTGAGCTCGCCCGCGGCGAAACCCTCAGCGTGCATGTAGGCCAGTTCCTTGAGCTTGAGCGCGCCTTCGAGCGCCACCGGATAACCCACGTGGCGACCGAGGAACAGCACCGTCGGCACATGCGCCAGCTCGCGCGCGATGGCCCGCACCTGTGGCGCGGTCTCGAGCACCCGGGCGATCAGCTTCGGCATCGATTCCAGTTCGGCGAACTCGCGAGCCACCTCGTCGGGGTACTTGGTCCCGCGCGCCTGCGCCAGGGCCAGACCGACCAGATAGTTGGCAGCCACCTGCGCCAGGAACGCCTTGGTCGAGGCGACACCGATCTCGGGCCCGGTCCGCGTGTAGATCACCGCGTCGGACTCGCGCGGAATCTGCGCCCCGTTGGTGTTGCAGATGGCCAGCACGCGCGCCTTCTGCTCCTTGGCGTGGCGCACCGCTTCGAGTGTGTCGGCGGTTTCACCGGACTGCGAGATCGCCACCACCAGCGTCGACCGGTCGAGAACCGGGTCGCGGTAACGGAATTCGCTGGCGAGCTCCACCTCCACCGGCACCCGGGTCCAGTGCTCGATCGCGTACTTGGCGAGCAGGCCCGCGTGGTACGAACTGCCGCACGCCACAACGAACACCTTGTCGAACTCGCGCAGCTCCTGGTCGGCGAGGCGCTGTTCGTCGAGGACGATCCGGCCGCCCTTCTCGTCGACGACGAAATGCCCCATCAGGGTGTCGGCGACGGCGGTGGGCTGCTCCTCGATCTCCTTGAGCATGAAGTAGTCGTGGCCGCCCTTCTCCGCGGCGGCGAGGTCCCAGTCGATGGTGAACGGCCGGCTGACCACCCCGTCGGTGTTGCCCGCGAAGTCGGTGACGCTGTAGCCGTGCTTCGTGATCACCACGGCCTGGTTCTGCCCGAGCTCGACCGCCTCGCGGGTGTGCTCGATGAACGCGGTGACATCGGAGGCGATGAACATCTCACCCTCGCCGACCCCGACGACCAGCGGCGTCGACCGGCGAGCCGCCACGATCGTGCCGGGATGGTCCGCATGGGTGAACACCAGCGTGAACGCACCCTCGAGCCGCTGCAATACGGCGTGGACACTCGCGGTGAAGTCGCCCGCGGTGGGGCCGTCGGCGTACGCGCGCGAAACCAGGTGCACCGTGACCTCGGTATCGGTGTCGCTCAGCAGCTCCACACCCACGTCTTCGAGCTCGCGGCGCAGCGGCGCGAAGTTCTCGATGATGCCGTTGTGGACGACGGCGAGCTTGCCGGAGAGGTCGCGGTGGGGGTGCGCGTTGCGGTCGGTCGGCGCGCCGTGGGTGGCCCAGCGGGTGTGCCCCATCCCGGTCGACCCGGCGAAACGCTCGGTCCCCGCCTCGCCCAGTTCGGCTTCCAGATTGGCCAGCCGCCCGGCCTTACGTTCGACCGCCAGAGCACCGTTTCCATCGAGGATCGCGACCCCCGCGGAGTCGTATCCGCGATACTCCATGCGTCGCAGCGCGTCGACGACAACGCCCAGCGCATCCCGGTATCCGACGTACCCCACGATTCCGCACATGGTCCCCCACCCTACTGATCGGATACTCTTCTCGCCGTGTCGGTGTCTGCAAAATCGCTCGTGAGCACCCTGTCCGTGCGCGGCCCCCACCGGGTGCTGCGTGGGAACTTAGGGATCGCAGGTCAGCCGGGTGTGGTGTACACGCCCGAGTCCGGGCTGAACCTGCCCGCTGTCGCGTTCGCGCACGGCTGGCTGACCAGCGCCGAGAACTACAAGAGCCTGCTCGAACACATCGCGTCGTGGGGTTTCGTGGTCGCCGCGCCCGATACCGAGCGTGGCCCGATTCCGTCACATCTGGACCTCGGCACCGACTTGCTCACCACGCTCGACATCGTGAGCAAGGTCCGCCTCGGTGACGGCACCATCAGCGTCCACCCCGACCGCCTCGCCCTCGCCGGCCACGGCATGGGGGCGGGCGCCGCGGTGATCGCCGCGGCTCAACGCCGGGTAGCCGCCGTCGTAGCGCTCTTCCCGGCCCCTACCTCCCCCGCCGCGGAGAACATCGCCCCCGACATCGACGCGCCCGGCCTGATCCTGACCGGCGACGACCTCGACTCGGTCAGCTCCAATGCCCGCGCCCTCGCCGCCGCCTGGTCGGGCCCGTCGATCCTGCGCACCCTCGACGGCGCCTCGCACAACGGCATCATCGAGGGCCGCCGCCTCTTCGCCGCCCTCGGCGCGGGCCGCTACGAACACAAAACCGACAAGGCCACCCGAGCCCTGGTCACCGGCTACCTCCTCGCCACCCTTCTCGCCGACAAGAAGTACGCGATCTTCGCCGACCCGGAAGCCGAGATCCCCCACACCAAGGTCGTCGACCCCCACGCCGAGGTCGAGGTCGAGGCGCCCAAGTTGTCCATCGGCACAGTCGCCAAACTCATCCGCGGCTAGAAGCGCCCGGGCCGTCAGAGCGACGCCGGCCCGGCGCGATCACCCTCCGCATTCGGCCTGGCGCCGGTGATTCAGACCAGCCAGCTCTTGCGCTGGTAGTACTCGGCTTCAGGATCGTCGTCGTCATAAGGCGCGACGACATCGTTCGCACGGCGCGCCGCCGCCGCGCGAGCGATGGCGTCGCGCTGCTCCTGCGCCTCTGCTTCGAGGCGGTTCAGTTCGGCCTGGCGCTGTTCGGCTGCCGCCCTCGCCTTCTCGTCTTCCTCCGCCTGCGCGAGCACCCGCTCCAGACCGGCGGCAGTACGTTCGGCATGGTCTCGATCCCGGTCGGCGGTGGCACGGTTGATCGCGTCGAGTTCCTGATGCAGGATCGCCGTGCGCCGAGCGTGCTCGTCGAAAATCTGCTCGAGCTCGAGGACATAGTTCATGAGCGGGGCTCCTCACATGATGGGTGGACGATCACAGCGGGCCTGCCTCAGCCAGGACTGCGCCGGTGTCGACCGGCTCTTCGGCATCACCGGCAGGCAGCGGCTGCGAGTAATGCTCACCGTCGTCTTCGCGCTTGGTGGCACCCGGCATGCTCGGCGTGCTCGACGCGGGCGTCCCACCCTCTTCAGCGGTTCCGGAGCCGGAGCTCGGCGTGCCATCACCGATGACACCTTCTTCGGTCGCAGCCTCTTCACCGGTGGGTTCGCCCTCGCCGACGGGTTCGCCGCTCTCGGTCGTGATGACCGGCTGGCCGTCGGCGCCGATCGTCATGCCATATTCGGTGGACTGACCGTCGGCGCCGGTGACGACCATCTTCAGGTTGCCGTCGTCGCCCATCTCGACCTTGACATTGTTTCCGGCAACGTCGAACTCCGCGGACTTGCCATCGATGACATCCGGCACCCCATCGCCGTCGGCATCCTGGAACACAGATTCAATCTGCCCGACCGCGTTCTCGATGCCTTCGGTGATCGTGGACGTGATGGTGTCCATGTTCTCGCTGAGAGTGCTGGCAGCCGTCGTCAACAGGTCCGTGGCGGCGTCGGTGACTGTGCTGACGATCTCGCTGAGCGTGTCGTCGGTCGTCGTGGACGGCGTTGTCGTTGTGGGCGTTGTTGTCGTCGGTGTTGTCGTGGACGGCGTTGTCGTCGTCGGCGTTGTCGAGGCGGGGGTCGTCCCGGACGGTGTGGTCCCTGCGGGAGTCGTCCCGTCACCTTTGTTATCGGTGGTGACAGTGCCTGCCGGTCGCGGATACGCCCCGCTGTCGAGCGCGTTGGTCGCCGTCGTCAGTACCCCGTATGCCAGCTTGACGGTGTCGTCGGTGTTGGAGCACAGGGAGAGGAAGTTCGCCAGCTTGTCGTCGAAGTCCGGTTTGAAGACATCTCTCAGCCACGCTTCGGATTGCTGCTTGTCGTAAGCCGTCTTTCCGATATAGGCAGAACCCAAGCCGGGGACGGCCATCGCAACGATGCCGAGGCCGATAGTCCCGACATCGACGACATCTGTTTCCTCGATCATCTCGTCGATGTCGGCGACGGTCTTTCCGCCGACCAACACCTGATTGCCGGTGACCAGCGCCTTGACCCAATCCTTCTTGCTGGTGACCAGCCCACGCAATTTGGTCGTCGCGGTCGCGAACGCTTCCACTGCCGTGGTCAATTTCGTGCGGTCCTCGGTAGCCAGCGTCAGCTGTTGTCCGAGCATCGTCGCTGCGGCCTCGGCCGCCGCGCCGCTGCTCCACACCGTGGACATCTTCTGCGAAAGCCCCTGCTGCACACCCCATTGCGTATCGGAGACCTGCAACGCGTTGTACAGCGCTTCGGCCGTGTCAGCCAGCTTGTCCAGATTCATACCGCGCTGTTCGTCGTACTCCGCGCAGATCTTGGCCTCGGTATGACTGCAGTCACCGAAGGCCTTGTTGTATCTGGGGAGCAACTGGATGAAGTACTGCAGCCCCGGTGCACCGTCGTCGAGGAGCGAATCGACGTTCTGTCCGCGTATGCCCTCGACGGGGCTGCTCAACACCGTCATCGGTCGGCTCCCACATATCCTGCGTCGCTCACTACAGCGCCTGCCCTGCCTTGTTGGTCTGCTTGGCGTTTTCAGCATCGGTGTTGGAGTAGGCAATCGATGAGGCGCCGATCGCATCGCCGATAGCCGTGGTGGCCGAACTCCAGTTGTTCAGCCACGCGATCGCGACATCGAGGCCCGCCGTGACGGTCTTTCCCTCGGCGGCGTAGTTCTTCCCCGCGTCACCCGAGCCGAACTTGTTGTCGGAAATGCGTTTCACAGTGTCCTTGACCGCACCGCCCGACATCTTCAAATCGTTGCCCAACTGCCCGAGTTCACCCGTCTGCACGCCCAGCGTGTTCGAGTACCCCATAGCGTCCCCTCCGTTCCGGATCCCGTTGCCGTCCCCCACCGTCCCGGAAGACTCCTTGTCTTCTTAGACGCGCCAAGACCCGGATCGGTTCCACGATCACACGACGAATGCCGCTGTGCTCGGATTCGATCACAGCGGCACCCTGGTGCGCTACTTCTCCAGGTTCCCCTGGTCGGTCTTGCGCCACTCCGACGTGCCGTCGGGATGACGGTGGTATTCCCAGGCGGCGTAGTCGCCGTCTTCCTCGACGACGGTGACGTGATCGGCGAGGCCGTCGTGGTCGTAGTCGGACCAGATGCTGGTCGAGTCGGCATCGCCGGTGGAGAGGGAGTCGACGACGCCGTCGTGGTCGAGGTCGAGGGATGGGTTGTTCAGCTCGACGGGGCCGAGGCCGCCCAGGGACGAGTGGGCGTCGATGTCGGGTAGGCCGAGGCCGGGGAACTCACCCGAGGTGACCATGACTGCTCCTCCAACGGAAAACTCGCGGATGACGACGTGGCGGGGTTGCCACCATCTTGTCATCCGCGAGCGGGCGCCGGGGGGTTCGGGGCTACTTGTTCGGGATGAGGATCCACATCGCCAGGTAGATCAGGAACTGCGGACCGGGCAGCAGGCAGGACACGACGAAGACCAGGCGGACGACGTTGGGGTTCCAGCCGTAGCGTTCGGCGAGGCCGCCGCAGACGCCTGCGATCCACTTGTTGCTGGTCGAACGGGTGAGGCGGCGGGCGGGGGCGGTCATGGTGTTGCCTTCCTGTGGAGCGGTGATGTCTCCACTGTGCCGTCGGAGCACGCCCGCCCGCATCGGTCCACAGACCCATCCGCACCCTGATTTCGACAGGCCCCGACCTCAGGGTCAGACCCCGAGACGGGCACAATCGTCGAGGTGAGCACGACATTGCACGCCAGTGGCCTCTCCGCGGGGCACGCCGAACGGACCCTGTTCGCCGACCTCGATTTCACTCTCGCCCCCGGCGATGTGATCGGGCTGGTCGGGGTGAACGGCGCGGGCAAGTCGACGCTGCTGCGGATGCTGGCCGAGCGGGAACCGGGCGAGGGCACCATCGCGTTGAGCCCGCCCGACGCGACCGTCGGTTATCTGACCCAGGAACCGGAGCGCATCGAGGGCGAGACGGTGCTCGAATTCCTCTCGCGCCGAACCGGTGTCGCACACGCCCAGCAGGTGATGGACGCGGCGGCCGAACGCCTCGGCGACGGTGGCGACGACGACTACTCGCCCGCGCTGGAACATTGGCTGGCGTTGGGTGGCGCGGATCTCGATCAGCGCGCCGAAGAGGTCGCCGCGGATCTGGGGCTGACCCACGGCTTGGCCGGTGGGCTCGACACCCCGATGACGGGCCTGTCCGGCGGCCAGGCGGCGCGCGCGGGGCTGGCCTCGGTGTTGTTGTCGCGCTTCGACATTCTGCTGCTCGACGAGCCGACCAACGACCTCGATCTCGACGGCCTCGACCGGCTGGAACGGTTCGTCACCGGGGTGCGCGTACCACTGATGGTGATCAGCCACGATCGAGAGTTCTTGGCGCGCACCGTGAACAGCGTCCTCGAACTCGATCTGGCTCAGCAGCAAACCGGTTTCTACGACGGCGGCTACGACGCCTACCTCGCCGAACGCGAGATCGCCCGCAAGCACGCCCGCGAGGCCTACGACGAATTCGCCGACACCAAAGCGGGTTTGGAGTCGCGCGCGCAGATGCAGCGCAACTGGCTCGAGCACGGGGTGCGCAACGCCCGCCGCAAGGGCAAGAACGACTCCGACAAGATGGGTCGCAAGACCCGTGCGGAATCCACCGAGAAGCAGGCCGCCAAGGCCCGTCAGACCCAGCGCCGGATCGAACGCCTCGACGTGGTCGACGAGCCGCGCAAGGAGTGGGAGCTGCGGATGGAGATCGCCACCGCCCCACGCAGCGGTGCGGTGGTCGCGACCGCCAACAACGCCACCCTCACGCGCGGCGAATTCACCCTGGGCCCGATCACCACCCAGATCGATTGGGCCGACCGGATCGTGCTCACCGGCGCCAACGGCTCGGGCAAGTCGACCCTGCTCGGCCTGCTGCTCGGCAAGATCGCCCCGGATTCCGGTACCGCCGCACTGGGTTCCGGTGTGGAGATCGGCGAGGTCGACCAGGCCCGCGGGCTGTTCCGTGGCGACGACGCGCTGGCCGACACCTTCGCCGCGGCGATGCCCGACTGGCCCGACGCCGAAGTCCGCACGCTACTGGCCAAATTCGGCCTGCGCGGGCCGCACGTGACGCGTGCGTGCGACACCCTGTCCCCCGGTGAACGCACCCGCGCGGCCCTGGCCCTGCTCCAGGCGCGCGGGGTGAACCTGCTGGTTCTCGACGAGCCGACCAACCACCTCGACCTGCCCGCCATCGAACAGCTCGAACAGGCCGTCGAATCCTTCACCGGCACGTTGATTCTGGTGACGCATGATCGCCGGATGCTGGATTCTGTTCGTGCGACCCGTCGTTGGCACATGTCCGGCGGGCTTCTCAGCGAGGAATGACGCATGGACTACGCATTGGGCATCGACACCCGAATCACCCTGCTCGTCACCGGATTCCTCTTCCTGAGCGCGTTGCTGCTCGGGGTGTGGAAGTACCACGGAATCCGGACTGACGGCGCGGCGCACGTCTATGTCGACATCGCCCACCGCGCCGCGCTGATGTACTCCTTCGCGGGGATCCTGCTCGCGGTGTTCACCGAGCTCAGCGCCTGGCCGACGATCGTCAATCTGACCGCCGATCTGGTGGTGCTCGCGTTCTTCGCCGGTGCGATCGCCAGTTACGCCCTGCACGGGCTGCGCCGGGACACCACCAATCAGTTCGACGGGAGGATTCCCGCCGAACTACGGCTGTCGATGTACGGGCTGATCGTGGGCGAGATCGGTGGTTTCGGGGTGCTGTTCAGCGGATTCGTCGCCGGACAGTTCTAGAGCGACTGCACTACAGCGGGCTCGGCCGCACCGAACAGGTCGATGTCGGAGCCGAGCTTGGCCCCGATCAGGCCGACGCCGAAAGTGACACCGAGCACCGCGACCACGGCGATGAACGATCGCGAGCGCGGCACCCGCGGCGCCGCGAACGCGCGGGTGCGTGGCGCCTCGGCGACCGGCTCATAGGCGGACTGCCCGTAGCCTTCGTCCCGGATCGGCACAGTGTGCGAATACCCTTGCGGCACTTCGCGGCACCCCGGTCGCCCGCAGGCCCCACCACAGCGGTGCGGCTGGTCGGCTTCGCCGTACTCGTACGGGTACTGGTCCTGGTAGTTGCGGGCAGGCAGCGGCGGAACCATGATCGGCCCCCTTCGAATCGTGCTGCGCGCCAAAATAACCGCCTGCGCCGAGCAGCACACACGCGCCACGGGGCACACAGGTCCAGACGGCGTATCCCGATACTAGTGGGGCCCGGTGGAACACGCCACAGCACCGATCGCCGACCCGTCGTCCGGGTCCCGGCGACTAGACCGCGGCGACCCGCTTGGCCAGATCATCGGCCAGCTGACGCGCCTGCGCGGGATCGGTGGCCTCCACCATCACCCGCACCAACTGCTCGGTCCCGCTGGGCCGCAACAGAACCCGCCCGGTGTCCCCGAGGATCCGCTCGGCCTCCGCGACAGCCTCCAGCACCTCGGGAGCGACAGCGACAGCACCCTTGTCCGACACCGCGACATTGATCAACACCTGCGGCACCGTGGTCATCACCGAAGCCAGCGAGGCCAGCGAGCGGCCGGTCTGCGCCATCCGCGCCATCAACCGCAGGCCGGTGAGCACCCCGTCCCCGGTGGTACCGAACCGCGGGAACACCACATGCCCGGACTGTTCCCCGCCCAGGCTGTATCCGCCGCGACGCAACTCCTCGAGCACGTACCGATCGCCGACAGCGGCGGTGATCACGGTGATCTCGGCGGCACGCATCGCGATGTGCAGGCCGAGGTTGCTCATCACGGTGGCGACGAGGGTGTCGTCGACCAGTTCGCCCGCGTCGCGCATCGCCAGCGCGAGTACCGCCATGATCGCGTCACCGTCGACGATCTCGCCCGCGGCATCGACGGCGAGGCAACGATCGGCATCACCGTCGAGCGCGATGCCCAGGTCGGCGCCGTGGTCGAGGACCGCGCGCCGCACGGTGTCCAGGTGCGTGGAACCGCACCCGTCATTGATGTTGAGCCCGTTGGGTTCGGCGTTGATCGCGATCACCGTCGCGCCCGCCTCCCGGTACACCTGCGGAGCGACCTCGGCGGCCGCACCGTGCGCGCAGTCGACGACGACGGTCAGCGAGGACAGGTCCTGGCTGGTGGATTCGAGCAGATGCTCGACATAGCGCTCGTGGGTGCCCTCGACGGTGTAGTCGCCACGCACGCGGCCGATGCCCGCGCCGGTCGGGCGCACGGTGACGCCTTCGGCGATCAGGGCTTCGATCCGGGCCTCGATGACGTCGTCGAGCTTGTGCCCGCCCGCCGCGAAGATCTTGATGCCGTTGTCGGGCATGGGGTTGTGCGAGGCGGAGATCATCACGCCGAAGCACGCGTCGTACAGGCCGGTCAGGTAGGCCACGGCCGGAGTGGGCAGCACGCCCACCGAGAGGACATCGACGCCGACCGAGGTCAGGCCCGCGGTGACCGCGGCCTCGAGCATCTCGCCGCTGGCGCGCGGATCGCGACCGAGCACCGCCACCGGGCGCTTCTTGCCGCGCGAGAGCACCTGCGCTGCCGCGGCGGCGACGCGCATCGCCAGTTCCGGGCTCAGCGACTCGTTGGCGAGTCCGCGAACACCGTCTGTGCCGAATAGCCGTCCCATAAAAACCCTCTACCAGTAGTAGGTCCCCGAATACAGCACAAGAGCAGGCGACCAGCGGTGCTGGAAGCCTGCTCTTGCACACACGCTCCGCCGACCAGGCTCATCCCCACTCGCGCGGGCAGCATACCCAGCGTATGCGAAAGCCGAGAGTCGACAGTGCGTAAATCAGCGCTTCGAGTACTGAGGCGCCTTACGGGCCTTCTTCAGGCCGTACTTCTTACGCTCGGTGGCACGCGGGTCACGCGTCAGGAAGCCGGCCCGCTTGAGGGCGGGGCGGTCGTCCGGGGTGACCACGATCAGCGCGCGGGCGATGGCCAGACGCAGGGCGCCTGCCTGACCCGACGGGCCGCCACCGACCAGGCGAGCGTAGATGTCGAAGTTCTCGACACGCTCGACCAGAACCAGCGGGGACTTCACGAGCTGCTGGTGCACCTTGTTCGGGAAGTAATCCTCGATGGTGCGGCCGTTGAGCTCGAAGTTGCCCGAACCGGGCACCATGCGAACGCGAACGACGGCTTCCTTACGGCGGCCGACGGTCTGCACCGGGCGGTCGAGGCCGAGCGGCTCGAAAGCCAGCTCTTCTTCGACGTACTCGCCTTCGGCGTAGCCTTCGCCGTCTTCGACGATCTCGACGACGACCTCATCGGTGGCGTCGAACTCTTCGGCTGCGAACTCTTCAGGAGCGGTCACTGGGCCACCTGCTTGATCTCGAACGGAACCGGCTGCTGCGCGGCGTGGGGGTGGTTCGGGCCTGCGTAGACCTTCAGCTTGCCCGCGATCGCGTTACCCAGCTTGTTCTTCGGGATCATGCCCTTGACGGCCTTCTCCACGAGACGATCGGGACGGGTCGCCAACACCTCGCCGACAGTGCGCGACTTGAGGCCGCCCGGGTGTCCGCTGTGGTGGTGGATGAGCTTGTCCTGCTTCTTGTTGCCGGAGATGGCAACCTTTTCCGCGTTGATGATGATGACGAAGTCGCCACCATCGACGTGGGGTGCGTAGGTCGGCTTGCCCTTGCCGCGCAGCAGGCCAGCGGCCTGCACGGCGAGACGGCCGAGGACTACGTCAGTGGCGTCGATGACGTACCACTTGCGGGTGACGTCACCCGCCTTGGGGCTGTACGTAGGCACAGTCGTTCCCTGTCTGTCGTCGGTGTTGCCGGCCCTGATGTGTGGATCGAGGCTGTCCTGGCGGCCGGTGGAGACCCAGGACATCGAGGAGACGCCGATCCGCGAACGGTTCGACGTTCCACACGCCAACGGGCAACGATACCAGCCACGCATCACCGACCCGTAATCGGGCGAGGCTAGATCACGACCGGCGGACCCGGGTCGGTCGCACGCGCGGGACCGGGAATCAGGTAGCGCAAAGTATCGATGCCGGGGGTGACGCAGGCGGAGTCGTCGACCAGCAGGCCACGCGCGGTCTCGATGCCCTCGCGCGGGACCGTGTTCGCGTACGGGGTGAACGCGCAACTCACCGGTTCGGCGGCCGCGGCGACGGCGGGATCCGGCTGGAGCGCGACCAGCGCCAGCGCGCCGACCACGGCCGGTGCGCCGAAGAAGCCCTTCTTCACCTTGCCGAGCAGTTTGCCGCGGCGGTCGTCGTCCTCGGCATCGTCGTGTTCGAGCGCATGCCGCGGCGCACGAGCGGGTGGACCTGACGGCTGCGGCGGTTGCGCGGTGGGCGGACCGGCGACGAACCCGGCCGGTCCGGGCGGCTGGGCGGCAGGCGGTGCGGTGGGTTGGGCACCCCACCCGACCTGTGCGGCGACTGCCTGACCCGGATGTCCCGAGTCCGGATAGTCGTCCTCCTCGTCGTCGAGATCGGGCTCGGTGACCAGCAGATGCGCGGCGCCGAGGACCAGCGCGTGCATCGGATGATCGGCCACGTGCAGGCGCTGGCCCAAGTGGTTCTGGAAGGCGAAGCGCAGCGCGTCGTTGAAGCAGACGTTGCCCGCGAGCAGCACCGTCGAGGTGTCCGCGCCGATCGAACGGGCCGCGGCCATCGCCTCGATCACCACGTTGTCGGCCGTGCGGGCGTCGCGCAGCGCCTCGGCACTGACCGAGACCTCCGTCGATTCGGTCGGCTGCTCGTCGTCGCCGTGCACCGCGACCACCAGTAGCGAGCGACCGTCGGAGTAGATCCCGGTGGCGCCGATGCCGGTGCGATGCCGCTCGCTGGGCGGGGAGACCAGGCCGAGAGCGCGCACATAACCCGAGAGCGCGACGCTTTCGGGCAGCGGTTCCACGACCACGTCGAGCTGTTCGACGAGCGCCGCGTACACCTCGACCTTGTCCTCGGGCCAGCTGTCCGGATACGGCAGCGCGACCAGTTGCGGCTTGCCCTGTAGGTACTTGCCGATCGCGGCCAGCGGGTTGTAGAGCCTGGCCCGGAAGACGAGTTCGGCGGGCCAGGTGGCGCCGGCGATCACGATCTGTGGGTGGCCGAGGATGTCGCGCACATCGGCGATCGCCATCCCCAGGTCCGGGCGCTGCCGGTCGACACCGGCGGTGTGCAACCTGCCCGCGGCATCGGCGAGCAGGTAGGCGGGCGGGGTGTAGGTGCCCTCGACCTGTACCGGGCGGACCGGGGTCGCGCCGCCACCCGCGGCCACGGACACCACGTCCCACCCTAGATGTAGGGCCCCAACTCGAACGGTCACAGGATCAAGTGTGCCCGGTCGGCGACAGACACGCGCAGCTTGCCCACCGAAACGATGCTGACCTGGCGGATCATGCCTGCGACTTCTT
This sequence comes from Nocardia sp. NPDC055165, assembly GCF_053606985.1. NCBI lineage: Bacteria > Bacillati > Actinomycetota > Actinomycetes > Mycobacteriales > Nocardiaceae > Nocardia > Nocardia sp. NPDC055165. The sequence continues at coordinate 220,425 of NZ_JBSGSS010000012.1, read as the reverse complement.
CAGTCGTAGTCTGCTCCAGGTGATCAGGGCGAGGATCGAGGTGATCACGATGAGCATCACGATGTCCAGGATCCAGATCCCCGCGCTGTGCCCCCAGAGTGGGTCGTCCTGCGAGCCGAAGACCAGCTCCGTCAGGTCCACCGTCGACGCGCCCGCCGCATAACCCCAGCGTGAGGGGAACAGGTACGAGATCTGCTCGAGGCCGACCCGGTCGGTCACCGGGATCAGGCCACCCGCCATCACCAGCTGCACCATGATCATCACCACGAGCATCGGCATGACCTGCTCGTTGGACTTGGCCAGGCTCGACATCAGCAAGCCGAACACCACGCAGCACACCGCGGTCATCGCGATATCGAAGTACAGCTCGACGCTGCCGCTCGGAATCAGCGAACCGGCGCCCGGCGCCTTCTTCCCGATGAACGTGATACCGATCAGGACCGCCGACTGCAGGAACGCGGTCACGCTGAACACGACGATCTTGGCCATCAGGTATGCCGAGGGCAGCAGGCCGACCGCGCGCTCACGCTGGAAGATCGACCGTTCGCCGACCAGGTCGCGCACGCTGAGCGTGGCGCCCATGAAGCACGCGCCGAGGATGAGCACCACCAGCAACTGCTGGGCCTCACCGCCGCTCTCCCGCCCGAACGAGCCGTCGGGCAGCTGCACCAGCGCGCCCGCCGTGAACCCGTCACTACCCGGCACCACCAGCGACAACGCGCCGAGGATGAAGGGCAGCACCACCAGGAAGATCAGATATCCCCGGTCGGAGAAGATCAACCGCAACTGCCTGCGAGACAACGTGCTGAACTGCCGCATCGCGCTCGATTGCGGCGGCGCGCCCACGTTGCCGCGGTTCGGCTGCGCGGGCGGCGGTGGCGGCACATAGGCCTGCCGGGACCGATACTTCGCGAAGGCCTGATCAGGGTTGGCCGCGACCTCGGCGAAGATCTCCGCCCAGTCGCTGGTCCCCATCGCCGCGCCGACCCCACCCGGATGACCGGCGAACGCCGTCTTACCGCCAGGGGCCAGCAGCACCACCTGGTCGCACATATCCAGGCAGGCCACCGAGTGCGTCACCACGATCACCACGCGACCGGCGTCGGCCAGTTCGCGCAGCATCTGCATGACCTGCCGATCCAGCGCCGGGTCCAGACCCGAGGTCGGCTCGTCGAGGATCAGCAGCGACGGACCGGTGAGCAGCTCCATCGCCACCGACGCGCGCTTGCGCTGGCCACCGGAGAGCCGGTCCACCCGGGTATCGGCGTGCTGGGTGAGCGAGAGCTCTTGCAGCACGCCGTCGATCACCTGCTGCCGGTCGGACTTGGTGGTATCGGGCGGCAGCCGTAGCTCGGCGGCGAAGCCGAGCGCCTGGCGGACCGTGAGCTGACGGTGCAGCACGTCGTCCTGGGGCACCATGCCGATGCGCGAACGCAGCGCCTCGTATTCGGCGTGCAGGTTGCGGCCCTCGAAGGTCACCACACCACCGGAGGGCTGGGTATTGCCCGCGATCAGCTTCGACAGCGTCGACTTGCCCGCGCCCGACGGTCCGATCAGCGCGGTCAACGTGCCACGCCCCGCCGTCATGTTCACATCGACGAGCAGTTGCTTGTTGTTCTCGACGGTGAACCCGACCCCGTGCACCGACAGGCCCTGCTCGGCGACCGGCTTCTGCCGATGCGCCAGCGCCCCCTGGGTGACGACGAAGTCGATGTTGCCGATGGTGACGATGTCGCGCTCGCGCAGCACCGAGCGCTGCTGGCGGTGACCGTTGACGAAGGTGCCGTTGGCCGAGCCGAGGTCCTCGATCACCAGGCCCTCGGGCGAGGCCAGCAGCTTCGCGTGCGCACGCGAGGCCAGCGGATCGTTGACGACGATCTGGTTGTCCGAGGTGCGGCCGATGCTCAGGCCACCGGGCGGAATGCGGTCACCGCGCGCGACCGGTTCGGTCGAGGCGGCCTTGCGGACCGGCGGCAGCATCGACGAATCGGCGCGCCGGGTCATATTGATGTTGTCCTGCGGCTGCGCGGGCAGCTGCGAGGTGGGAACGTATTGCGGTTGCTGCTGTTGCGGGCGCGACGGCGGCTGGAAGCCGGGATGCGGCTGCTGCGGACGCGGCTGCTGATAGTGAGGTTGCTGCTGGTGCGGCTGTTGCTGTGGTTGCGAAGGCGGCGCGACCATGGTCGCCGCGTGGCGCGCCCCAGGCGCCGCGGGGACCAGGTGCAGCAGCGGCCCGGTGATCGCGTCACCCAGGCGTACCTGGGTGGGTCGATCGATCGAGACGGGCTGGTTGAGCCTGCGCGCGTCGACGAAGACGCCGTTGGTACTGCCGTTGTCGGCGAGCACCCACGCGCCGTTGCTGAATCGAAGAGTGGCGTGCACACGAGAGACCAGCGGACTGTCCACGAACAGGGTGACCTCGGGCGCGCGGCCCATGGTGATCTGCTGACTCGCTTCGAAGACTCGTTCGGTTCCATCATGGCGCACGGTGATGGTCTGCGCCCCCGGTGAAGACATGGAGCGGATACTATGCCATCGCCCGGACATCGGCGGTGCCCCCGAGACGGCTTTGTGCCCGATCCGGCGATCGACCTGCACGTGTATCCGGCCGACCAGGGGGACGTATGCCGAAAGCCCAAGTGTTCGTTGCGATCTCTGTCGTGCTATGCGCGCTGATGGGTGTCGGGTGCACGCGGGCGATCGATGGGCACGGGGTCTCGATCTACGACGATCCGTTCCAGGTGGCGGGATTGCCGACCACCGGTGGGCCGAACGGTCCGCGCACCGGGGTTCCCGATTCGCCCCTCACCGCGTCCAACGGCGACGGCGGCGAGGTGGACCAGCTGGCGCTCAACGCGATCGACGACATCCAGTCCTACTGGCAGGCTGGCTTCGGTACCGAGTTCCCCGGCGAGACCTTCGACCCGGTCGAGAAGCTGATCTCCTGGAAGGCCAGGGCGGCCCGCAGCCAGGCGGTCGAATTCTGCAAGGAGACCACCTACCACCTGGTCAATGCCGCCTACTGCCGCAGCGACAACTCGATCGGCTGGGACCGCGAGATGCTGCTGCCCACCATGAGCGAGACCTTCGGCACGATGTCGGTAGTGATGGTGCTGGCCCACGAATACGGCCACGCCATCCAGAGCATGGCCAAGATGGTCACCAAGAAGACGCCGGTCCTGGTGAAGGAGCAGCAGGCCGACTGCTTCGCGGGCGCGTTCATGCGCCATGTCGCGGAAGGCAAGTCGAAGCACTTCACGATCAACACCTCCGACGGCCTGAATTCCGTTCTGGCCGCGACTGTTTCGATTCGCGACTCCGATCCCGACGACCCGGAGAGCGTGCACGGTTCGGCCTTCGAGCGCGTCACCGCGGTCCAGATCGGGTTCACCGACGGGCCGCGCGGCTGCAAGGGCATCGACGAGGACGAGATCGACTCGCGCCGCGGCTCTCTGCCGCAGAGTTTCTCCGGCGACAGCGGGCGCGGCGAATACCCCGTCTCCAAGGAAAATCTCGTCGAGCTCAGCAAGGCGCTCCAGGCCATCCTGCCGGTGAAGGACGCGCCGACCTACGACTACGCGGGCTCGCGCATCGACTGCAAGGACGGCGCGGTCACCGAACCGGTCACCTACTGCCCCGCCAAGAACACCATCGCCACCGATGTGCCCGGACTGGCCGAACGCGGGGCCAGCGACACCGACGACGACGGCCCGCTGCCGGTGAAGGTCAGCGGCGACTACAACGGCTACGTCGTCTTCATCTCCCGCTACACCCTGGCCGTGCAGCGCAGCCACGGCCAGCAGCTGACCGGCGCGAAGACCGGACTGCGCGCGGCCTGCCTGTCCGGGGTCGTCACCGGCAAACTCGCCCAGCCCGGCCGTCCGGTCGCCCAGGGCGACATCCAGCTGTCGGCGGGCGATCTCGACGAAGCGGTCTCGGGCCTGCTCACCGACGGACTGGCCGCCAGCGACGCCGAGGGCAACACGGTGCCCAGCGGGTTCTCCCGCGTCGACGCCTTCCGCGCAGGCGTCCTCAACGGTGAAACCACCTGCCTGTCGCGCTACAGCTGAATTCTTGGAGCGCTGGCGCGCTCGAGTTCGCGGCCCCGCCGGTCGCGAACCCGCCGCTGCGCGGCGGATCCCTCCTCGAGGTCGGGATGTGCGGGGCCGGGAATGCGATCGGTGGAGGGCTGTCAGCCGAAGGGCGGTGGTGCGGCCGGTTCGTAGCGCAGCACCCGGTTGCCGATCATCACCTCGGTGCCGGGGACGAGCACCATCGGCTGATTCGGGGTGAGGCGGACCCAGTCGCGGTAGCCGGGGTGCCGGCTGCGGGTGCCGTTGGTGGAACCGCGATCGATGAGCTGCACGTCCCAATTCACCAGGTGCACTTCGGCATGCGCGCGCGACATGCCGCCGGAGGTGTCGTCGATGCGCAGCGGGATGAGTCCGCGCTGGGCGGCGTCGGAGTTCTCCGGGTCACGCCCGATCACCGCGTCGGCGGCCATCAGATAGGTCATGCCGTCGTCGAGCACGAGCATGCCGAGCGGCGGGCGGACCACCTCGGCGAGCGCTTGGGTCTGATCGACCGGCATGCCGCACACCGTGCAGAACGCCGAGCGCGGATCACTGGGATGCGCACGCGCGCACTTGAATCCCATCACCTTCACCGCCAGCACCGTCGACTTGGCGGTGGCTTCGAGCCTGCGCTGTAGGTCGGGGTCGGGTTCGGGCGCGGGATTGGTTCCGGAGAGCCGGGTTTCGGCGTTGTGCGGGTCGGCGACGGGGGTGTCGACCGTGCCGTGCGCGGTGCCGGTGACAGCGTCCAGCATCGAGGTCGCCGGCTGCATCCCCGTCGCGGGCTGCTCGGAGGGTCGTGAATCCGGTTGCGCCGCACGTGGTTCCCGATCGATACGCGCGGTAGGCGGTGGCGGCCTGCGAGTCTGGCCCACCGGTTCCGCGGTTCGCACCCGGCTGCGCACATCGTTGGACCACATCACGGCCCCGCCTGCCTGCGCGATTCCCTCGACCAGCCAACCGATTCCGCGCTCCGGCGGCAGATCCGGGATGCGGCCCTTGGCGTCGTCGACGAACAGCGCGACCGCCTTCGCGGGTTCGGAGGCGACCCGGTCGACGGTGAACGCCGCGTCACTACCGCGGTAGTACTCCGGGCCGTGGTCGTCGGCGAGTACCGCCGTCACCGAACCGTGCAGGAAGATCGCCACGCCGCCGTTGTCGGCGGCCGAGAGCACCCCGAAATCGATCGGCACGCCCGGCGAGATCTGCTCGGCGTACTTCATGAGCCACCGCGTCGCCTCGCGCGCCACCACCGAACCCGGCCCCGACGGCGCCTGCTCGTGCGCGTCACGCACCAACTCCGCCAGCGATTCCAGCGCGATCGCCGCGGTATCGCCGGGCGTGAGCTTGCCCTGCCCGCGATGCGCGACCACGATCACCGCGCCCGCGACCCGTGCGACCGCGTGACTTCCGAGCACCACTTCGACCTGCCGATCCCTCACAGGTATCGGCCTCCACCGGAACTGCACAGCAGGGGGGTCGCCATGTCATCCAGACTATGGCAAGCACCCCGATCAGGTCCCCCTGGGCGGGGTAGGTCCGGTAACTTCATAGGTGTCGCGGGAGGAACATCGAGGGGAACCTGATGATCGATTCGACCAGAATTCGCATCGCGCTCGCCTGGGGTGGGGCTCTGATCGTCCTGTCCGGCTGTGCCGTCAGCGGCACACCCGTCGCCGGTGAGCCCGATGTGCGCGGCCTGGAGACCGGGACCTTCGCCACCGACCGGCACGCCTACACCGACACCGCGGGCGACAGAGGCGCGATCGTCGAGGGTGCGCGGATGTCGGCCGCCGTGGTGCCCGCGGTGCGGATCGATCCATCGCTCTCGCACGGACGCGGCGGCGTGATCGTCCCCGATATCGAACGCGCGCTGGATTTCGTCGCCAACGTCTCCAAACCTGTTCTGGAGAACCGCAAGTTCGTCACCGGCTATGTCGCGCTCGGCGCCGACAAGGCAGATCCCGACGGCCAGACCCGTCCCGGTCCCGACGCGACCGCGCTGACCACGGCGCTGTTCCGCTTCCCCACCGCGGCGGCCGCCACCCTCGCCGCGCGGGAACTCGAGGACGTCGACCTGGCCGTCTCCCCCGACAACCGCAAACTCGCCTCCACCGAATACCCTGACGCCTACCTCCATTGGCGCCCCGGCGTGCCCACCATCGGCGCCTTCCTCGCCCACGAAGAGTTCGTGATCTCGCTGTTCATCCAGCGGCCCCGGGCCGACGCGACCGACCTCACTTCCTGGATCGACAAGAATCTCGCCGCCGAACTCGCCCAGCTCGCGAAGTTCGACCCCACGCCCACCGAGAAGATCTCCGACCTCCCGGTAGACCCCGCCGGACTCCTGGCCCGCGCGGTCGTCGACGACCGCGCCGCCATGCGCCCCGGCCAGTACTCGTTCGCCTCCTATGCTCCTGAGCATCTCGTCAACAAGGCAGCCAACCTCACCACCCGCCAGAACCTGGTCGACGCAACAGGAGTGGAAGCCCACGCGGTGGTCGAGGGCGGCTCCGTCACGCGGGTACGCGACCAGTCCGCCGCGCAATCGCTCATGCAGGGCCTGATCGATTCGGCGGGCCACTACGACCCGATCACCGCCCCCGCCGACGTCCCCACCGCGACCTGCCTGAAACTCAACGACAACGGCAACAAAGAAGACGACTACGTCTACCGCTGCTATGTCGCCTACAAGCGCTATCTGGCCATGGTCAGCGCCGACGGTGAGCCCGAGGTCCGCCAGAAAATCACCGCCCAGTACGCCCTGCTGGCCAACAGCTTGTGAGTTCGCTCGGCCCCACTCCTCGATTGCGGTGACGTAGGATCTCGCCGACGATCGTTTCGGGGAGGAAATGAGTTGCGAGCCACCAAAGTCGTCTGTGTCCTGGCGACCGCACTGTTGACCACTGTCGTCACGGCCTGCGGTGGTCCCGACGAGATCGCCGCCACCGACGCCCCGGTGGACCTCGCCACTCTCGACGTCGGCAACTATCCGACCCAGCCCCGCCAGGTCGGGACGGTCGCGAACCTGGACCAGGGCCGCTTCATCGAGGCCGAACGTCTCGGCGACTTCGTACCGACGCCCGCCGATATCGATCCACGGTTCATCCACACCAATCCGTCGATCGCGTCGGTGTTCCTCGACGCCGAAGCCGCGCTCGGCAAGATCATGGCCGTCGACCGGTTTGCCGAAGTCGCCCCCGATTTCATCGGCGGATTCGTGAGCTCGGCGGAGACGAAGCCCAGCAACATGGGCCTGGACATGGTGAACGCGGTGATGATCTTCCCCGACGCGCAGAAGGCCACCACCGCCGCGGCCGAGCTGGAGAAACTCGATTTCGGCTATGCCCCGAACAACCAGCGCATCGAGATTCCCGGTTATCCCGCGGCGATCGCGCACTGGCAGCCCGATCAGCAGTCGATCGGGTCCTGGTTCGCCACCGGTCATCTGGTGATCTACACCTGGTTCTACGACTACCTGAAGATCTGGCTGGAGAAGGTCGACAAGCAAGCGCTGCTCGACCTCACCCGCAAGAGCCTCGACACCATCGTCCCCGCCGTCGCGAAATTCACCCCCACCCCCAGCACCGAACTGATGACCCTGCAGCGCGATCGCGACGGCATGCTCGGCCGCACCGCACCCCGCCCCCGCGAGGATTCCTGGATCAACCCACCCGGCGTCTACGCGGGCCGCACCGCCCGCCACTTCCTCTCCGACCCGGTGAGCGCCGCGAAGATGATCGACGACTACGGCATCGACCTCTACGCCAACGACGGCGCCGAGGTCTACCGCGCCCGCGACATCGCCGGCGCCCAGGGTGTCCGCGACGAGCTCGGCGGCGTCACCCGCAAATTCACCGCCTCCGCCGCACCGAAGAACCTGCCGAGCGCCCAGTGCAAGGAATACATCGGCAGGAAACAACGGATCGCGATCCGCTTCTATTGCGCGGTGTCCTACGACCGCTACGCCGCCTACGTCTGGTCGAACCAGCTCCTCGACGCCCAGCAGCGGATCTCGGCCCAGTACGCATTGTTGGTGAACGCGAAATGACAATCCGATACGCCGTGCTGGCCGCCGCGCTGGCCACCGTCCTGACCGCGTGCGGCTCCACCCTGTCCGGGCAGGCGCTGCCGGCCGAGATGGATGTTCGCACCCTCGACGTCGGCTCGTACCCGACCGAGCCGGTCAACGCCCACGACGACGACCCGGTCCCACCGTTCTACGAGATGTACGAGGTAGCGGCGATGCGGATCGCCGACTATGTGATCAACTCCCGCGACGTCGACGCCCAGATGACCTACGGCAAACGCGCGACCACCGTCTCCGCCGGCGTGATGCCCTCCGCGCTCGGCGACGAGCCGGCGATGTCGGCGATCGCCAAGAAGTACAAGATGCTCTACGGCTTCGAATCCAATGGCGCCGCCAAGGATTCGCGGGTCGAAACCTACGGTGACTGGCCGACGAAGAAGGCCGACAACAGGCTCACCGCCACCACCATGGTCCTGCAGTTCCCCGACGCGGACCGCGCGACCGCCGCCGCGAAAGAGTTCTACGACACCGACTTCGCCATGAAGGAAGGCCGCAACCAACCCGTTGCCATCCCCGGACACCCTGCGGCCCTGTCGCATTGGCGTCCCGACTCACCCTTCCTGCGCACCGTGCTCCCCCACGGCCCGTACGTGATCGCCTTCCTGCTCTCGGTGCCGACCCCCGACCAGCAAGCGCTCACCACCCTCGCCGCGAACGCCCTCACCGAGCAGATCGAGGCACTCGCCGAAACCACGCCGCTCACCGACGAAGAGGTCATGGCGCTGCCGTGGGACCCCGACCACCTGCTGATGCGCACCCTCAACCCTGACCAGCTGGCCAACCCCGAGGGCTCCGGCTACTACGTGGTCACCGGCAAACACGGCATCCTGCATTACGCGGGCGACCAGCTCCCCACCGATCGCCACTTCATCGACGAGCAGCTCACCAAGATGAGCGCCCAGCAGGTGGCCCTGTCCTGGGGCTCGATCGCCGTGCGCACTCCCGACGAGCAGACCGCCCGCCGCGCGGTCACCGAGAAGATGTTCCTCTGGCAGGTAGAAACCGAAGCCGCCAACCCACCCAACCTCCCCGACACCGCCTGCGTGGAGAACAAACGCACCGGCGCGGCGAAACGCTTCAGCTGCATCCTCGCCTACAACGAATACGTCGGAATAGTCAGCGGCAACCAGCTTTTGGATGCCCATCAACGTGCGGCCGCGCAATATGCACTATTCGCCAACAGCCGATAATCCCACACCGGCCGACCCCTACGGAGTCCTATATGCTCCAGCCGGGAAAGCGGCAGTGTGCGGCATTGAGTCAGGAGATCGTAAAAGATGGTGATGAGCCACGGCACCATCGTCGGCGGGTACCGCGTGCAGCGGGTACTCGGTGCCGGCGGCATGGGCACGGTTTACCTGGCCAAACATCCCAGCCTGCCGCGGATGGACGCCCTGAAGGTGCTCAGCGCCGAACTCAGCCGCGACCCCGAGTTCCGTGCCCGCTTCGAGCGCGAGGCCAATCTCGCCGCCGGCCTCGACCACAACAACATCGTCTCGGTCTACAACCGCGGTGAAGAGCACGGCCAGCTGTGGATCGCCATGCAGTACGTGGACGGCACCGACGCCGCTGCCGAACTGGCCCGCGACCCGCACTCCATGACGCCGCTGCGCGCCCTTCGCATCACCAGCGAGGTGGGCAAGGGCCTGGACTACGCCCACCGCCGCGGCCTGCTGCACCGCGACGTCAAGCCCGCCAACTTCCTGCTGTCGAGCAGCGACGGCGAAGAGGAACGCGTCCTGCTCACCGACTTCGGTGTCGCGAAGTCCACCGACGACGCCACCGAACTCACTCAGACCGGCAGCTTCCTCGCCACCATCGCCTACGCCCCGCCGGAACAACTCAGCGGCGCCGTCCTCGACCACCGCGCCGACATCTACAGCCTCGCCTGCGCCTTCTACAAACTCCTGACCGGCCAAAACCCTTATCCCGCAGCCCAACCCGCCATGGTCATGATGGGCCACCTCCACGAGCCCCCACCCCAGGCAACCCGAGTCCGCCCCGGCCTCCCCCACGCCATCGACCACGTCTTCGCCCGCGCGATGGCCAAAAACCCCGCCGAACGTTTCGCCACCTGCCGCGAATTCACCGATGCCGCATCGAACGCGCTGACCCCGGGCTTCAACCCCACCGGCCACAACACTTCACCGACTTACCCGATCCAGGTGATGCCGCCCCGCGAGCACACCGATCCGCGGGCCGCGGTATCGCTGCACGGACTCACAGCATCCACACCGACCGCTCCCAGCAAGACCAAGCGCGCGGTAGTGATCGGCGCAGCAATCGCGCTCGTCGTCGGAATCGGCACCGGAGTCGGCATTTGGGCCGCGGGCGGATCCGACCCAACGCCCGGCACCACCACCAGCACATCGGCCTCTGCCCTGCCGCCGATCGAGCAGGAACGCAAGGACAATCCGCAGTTCGCAGGTAAGACTGTCACGCTCCTCAATGTCACGCAGCAACCGAACAAATTCGGAATCTATTTTACCGGCAGCCCGCAGACACAGTTTTTGGAAAAACTCGGTTTCGTCTACAACTTCAAGTACACGAATACCGAAGGGATTCCGTCACCCAAAGAGGTCTCGGACAGCTCGAGTGCGCTCGAAGCACCTGACGACAGCTACGTCATCGTGCTCCGTAGCGACGAGAAGGCCGGTGGCGGTGGGCTTCTCGGTCTCCCGTACGGAATAACCAGCTCACGCGCAATTGTCGTCCCTATCGATGATCCCAGCACGGTATCCGCCATGCGGAATTGGTCATCCGAATCCGAGGCACTGATGATCAGCAAGCTGGTTCCTGTCCTCAAATCAAAGATTAGATAGAGAAATTCGAAAAACTACCAACGGGGGGACGCTTTGCGTTCTGAATTGACATCACCAAATGCATCAAGAAAACGAGCGTACAGAGCGGCATTAAGCGCGACAGTTTCTATCGCATGCCTGTTGGCGACAGGCTGCGGGGGCGAAGCAAGCCCGGCCGGCCCGGTGGCCGCTCCAGAGGTACAGGTCGACCTGAGTAAGCTCGAAATGGGAAACTACCCGAGCAAACCGACCCCCTTGGGAATGGCTGAAACCGACGACGAGGCAGCACTGGTCGAAGCGCGACGCATTGCCGAGGCCATGCCCCTGCCTACAGAGATCGACCCAGCGCTGAATTTCACAAACCGATTCAACCAGAGTCGTACGTTCACAGATGTATCGCACTACCCATTGTCACGGGATCTGCTCATGAGCCGCGAAGATTTCAATACCTTCGCACCTGGGTTCATATCCGGCTATTACAGCGAGGGGCGATCTGACTTCAATGGAAATCTCTCCTGGACATTGAACAACTATGCCCTTCTGTTTACTGACGCCGAGACGGCCAAAAATGCCGTACCATCCTTGGGCGCCAAGCACCAGGAAATTCTCGGGGCAAACTACCAAGGCACCCGGCTATCGCGATTTCCTGAAGCTCATGCCGTGTGGACCTCACGATACGATGCAATCTACGTGTGGCATTCAGTAGGTCAATTCTTGGTACTGACCGTTGTCAGAGACAATCTCAGTGATCAGATCGGAACCGACGACCTACCCGGGATGCAGTCCAAGGCAGAGAAGGTCATCGCGGCTATCCAGCCCAGTTTGTCGAAATTCACACCGACTCCGCGCGATAAATGGAGCACGCTGGACCGCGATGTCGACGGGATTCTTGCCATGACAGTCCCTGCTACCAACGACTCTGTAACTGACGGTGCCACGATCCCTACTGCATATCAGAAGCATGGCGCATTGCAGGTCTCGCTAAATATCACTGAAGACCAGCGACTGTTCGATGAAACAGGCGTTGACGTGGCCGCTTTCAACGGCGGGGAATTGTATCGGACCAAGAACACAGAGTCCGCACAACTACTGGAGAAGCGACGGGGCGAACGCGGCCGCATGTTCATTGTGGCACCGAGCCCACCAGGTCTGCCGTCTGCCAAATGTCACGAAAATCGTGAAAAATTCCGCGGTGTCAACCCGCGGTTCTACTGCACCATCACCTTCGGTAGATATGCGGCCCAGATATCCGCAAACCAACTAACCGATGCACATCAGCGAATTTCGGCCCAGTACTCGCTATTGGCGAACTCCAAATAATAGCCAGACGGAAGCGAGGACAGACCATGCGCAAACATATTGCTAAAGTTGCGGTCGCAGCTGTTATTTCGTCGATTTTGGCATCAGGCTGCGGATCGAACGTCGACGGAACGGCGATCGCAGGCGAAATCGATGTCCGAACCTTGGATGTAGGAAAGTACCAGACGCTCCCGGTCAGCGCTTATTATCAGTATAAGCACGGCTACAAGTACGGCCAGGAACTAGCAGCTATGCGCCTGGCCGACCATCTCGTACTCGGCACCGATGTTGATCCGAGCCTGAAGTACGGGGCCTGGGGTTCGTTTACATCCGAAACCTTGTTGAGCGAGTTCAGCGATACGGTGAAGCCATCACTCAAAGAGCATCGGCTGCTTTACGGATTCAGTACCGGGAGCACCGATAAAGAACACTTCGGCACATTTGCCCTATCGCCCGGCGATGACGTCCTGGCAGATACTCAGCGTTCACTCAAACCGACATATTTCGGAATGCGTGTAATGCAATTTCCGGACGAGGATGCCGCAAGACGCGCGGCCGAATCGATCGGGGTCCTCGACTTCCAGGTAGCCGCTGACCAGAATCAGAAGCTGACAATCGACAAGTACCCGGCTGCCCACGCGCATTGGCGCCCCGGAATACCGAGCATGGCCGCGAATATCGCGCGAGGCAGTTACGTCGTGAGCCTGCAGGTGGGTCTGCCGTCAGCTGATCTGCCGCAATTGAAGGAACTGGCCGGCCGAGTCCTGGATGCCCAGTTGCCACGGCTCGACAAGTTGCCGGCGCTCACGCCGATGGAAATACTGATGCTCGAACACGATCCTGCCCATGTATTGGAACGTGCGTTGAACCGCGAACAGCTGGGCGGGCCGGAAGATACGCGGTCGGCATCGTACGGCCTCCAGGGTTTCCTGCAGGTACAACGTGCGGAGCAGGAACACCGGGGTCTGTACGAGGAGACCGGCGTCGATCACATCGGGATCGGATGGGACGCAAATGTTTTCCGGGCACGAGACTCTTCTGCCGCGGAGAAGTTCCAGGCCGGGATGTTCGAGGGCCCGCGATTCGGCCCGGCGAACTCGCCCACCGAGGTGCCCGCTACCAACTGCATCGAGAACAAGGTCACCTCCAGTGACATCAAGCGGTTCTCCTGCTCGGTGCGTTACCGGCAGTATGTCGGGCTCGTCAGCAGCCACCAGATCAATGACGCGCATCAGCGTGCGGCCGCGCAGTATGCCGTCTTCGCCAACGCCCAGTAGCTGACGTTGCACACATACCCCTGTCCGACAACAGCGGCGGGAGTGGGGTGTGCAGACAGCGCCGCGATCGGTATGGTGATACGCGAAGTGCCGCTGGCCTTGTGACTCGGGCTGTGGCAGGGGAAGGAGGGGGAAAGCTTCGCGGACACGTAGGCCTCGTGTCGCCAGGGCGACGGCGGAGCCATGAATCCGCAGGTACAGCAGGGTGGACATCGGCGTCATCCCGGGGGCCGAAAAAAATCTCGGAAGATGTGGGAACCGATCCACCCTGGCTCGCGTCCAATCATATGAACGGGTCGACCGGAGCAGTTGCTCCCGACTCCCAGTACAGCAAATCGGAAGGAAGACACCATGGCGGGTCAGCTCAGTGCCAGTGCAACCGAAATTGACAATTTCGTGAAGACCTCCGAGTCCAAGCACCAGGATCTGCTTACCGCGATCCAGGCGCTGAAGACGCTGGAGGACCAGACCACCGCAACGTGGAGTGGTGGCGCCCGCGCAGCGTTCGACTCCTTCATGGAGCGTTACTACTTCCAGGCCGACAAGCTCAACGACAAGCTCCTCGAGACCTGCGAGAACCTGCGTAACGCCGGTAAGTCCTACGACGAGCAGGACCACGACTTCGCCTCGCAGGTGAAGGCCCAGGTCAGCTCGCTCGACCTCCCCGCTCTCTGATCCGACCCCACCACACTTAGTAAGGAGCCATCGATGGCAGGCAACGACGTCACGCGGATTTCCGCTAACTTCGGCGAGGTCGAGGCCGGTGCTCAGCGCATCGTCCAGGATGCCCGCGGCATCATGACCATGCTGGAGGACTTCCACAAGCAGGTCACCGACTTCGTCACCAACAACTGGGCTGGTGACGCGAACGATGCGTTCACTCAGCTGCAGGCGCAGTGGAACACCCACGTGCAGCAGCTCAACACCACCCTCGAAGGTGCCGGCACGCTGGTCCAGTCCGGCAACTCGGACCTCAAGGGCACCGACACCGCTCTCGCGGGTCTGTTCTGATCCCAGCACCATACAAGTCAGGCCCCGGCTCACAGCCGGGGCCTGACTTGTTTCAGGACCAGTTGTCCTAGAATCCAGCGCGCTCGAGGTATTTCAAGGCAGCGTCTTTGTCCTTGAATCCTGACATCACCGTGTACAGCTTCGTCGCCGTGTTGAAGGTTTCCACGGTGGCCCCGCCACCCGGGATCGTGTCATCGATGCGGAACTTCTTCTCGCCCTTGTCCATCAGCCATTCCGGGTGCTGGCTGCTCCACTGACGGAGCAGTTTGTCCGGGTTGGTGTCGATCCAGGCGATCGGGTAGCGGTCGATATCGACGGCTGTTCTGAGGAGGCCAACCGTCAAGCTGTTCTTGGCGGGCACCGTGAAGACCACTCGGACCGCGTACGGGTCGTTGCCGATCGGGGCCTTCTCGGTGATGTTGTTGACGGCGACGACTTCGCGCAGGGGCGCGGGCAACGCTTCGAGGACGATCTTGGCATCGGCCGAAACAGGTTGCGGGGCCGCCTTGGTCGTCGTCGGTGCGGGCTTGGAGGTGCTCTTCGCAGCGGTGGGCGCCGCGGGCGCTTCCTGGACCGACGATGGGGGCGCTGCGACCGTTCCCGCTTCGTCGTCGCCTCCGCCGGCGAAAGCGACAGCGCCGACCACCAGCACACCGATGACGACAACAGCGCCGCCGACCAGCACAAGAGGCGATTTCCACCACGGGTTCTGCTGCGGCGGTTGGGGCCATCCCTGCTGCGGTGGTTGACCCCAACCCTGTTGCGGGTGGGGCTGACCGCCCGGCTGCGGATGCGAGCCGTACTGCGGCGGCTGCATCGGCGGATACGGCTGCTGACCGGCATACTGCTGCGGCGCACCCTGACCGGGTGCCCAACCCGGACCTTGCTGCGGCGGTGGATAAGTCATGGTTTCCCCTCCCGATTCACAGGCCGCGCGCGATACACAGGCGACCCGCTGCGAGCGTACTTGCGCACGCCGTCGAACCCGAATCGAGGCAATCCGCTACTGCCCGCTGATCCGCACACCGCTGAGGATCGTGTCCAGATCTGAGCGGTAGCGGGGGACGTTGGTGATGGGGGTTTGGGTGGTTATTTGGATGGGGTAGAACTTGTCGCCCACCGGGTAGGCGAACTCCAGGTAGTCGTGGTGGGAGTTGGCGGTGGTTCCGGCGGTGAGGTGGGCGGGGGTGCCGCAGATCCGCACCTCTTCGGAACGTGTTCGGTGCCAGTCGGATTCGTGGGGGCGCAGGATCTGAAGGGTGTTACTCGCGGCGTCGGCGGTATTCGCGGGGCTGAAGGTGGTGACGGTGACCGTGGCCATGCCGAAGGGCGGGTCGGCGCCTTCGATGGTCTCGAAACGGTGGAGGACGAGACCACCACCTTCGACCGGCTGGGTCGACCAGCCCGGGAGTTGGGGGGCATGGATGGTGAAGCCGGCGGTGTTGGCCGCGGTAGCCGAAGGAACGTCCGTCGGGCACGAGGGCGTGCTGGAGGTCGACAGGTCGGCCGGGGTACATGCCAGCGTGCAGGACGCCAGGAGCGCAGCGAAGAGGATGCGGCTCATGGCCCGACGTGGACGCCTCCGACGACCTGCTCGCAGGCGGACATCACACCGGCCCAACCATTTTCGGCGTACTGGCAGCCGATGCTGACCTGGACTCCGCGTTCGACGAGGACCTGCCAGCGAACCGTTGACCCGTCGGCGGGACGCTCTTCGTAGGAGAGTCCGGGGCGGCCGGCGAAGACTACGTCTCGGCGCACCGGGGTGACGGTGCCTGCGGGCTTTTTGGCGATTTGGGCGCTGAGGTCGGCGGCGACCTCGTCGTAGCCTGCACCGGAGGTGACCGGCTTCTGGGTGATGGTGATGCGGTGGCGGGCCGCCTCGTCGGGGACGAGGTCGGCGCGGGCCTCGGTGGCCGTGGTGCGGTGCCAGCCCGCAGGGATCTCGATGACGACTCGGCCGACCGTCTCGGTGGTGGGTTTCGGCTTCGGCTTCGCCGATGTGGGCTGGGGTGCTTCGCTCGTCACTACGGGGGCCGATGTGGTCGCGACGGCGGCCGTGGCCGGTTGGTCGCCGGATCCGAACAGGAAGAAGCCACCGATCGCTGCCGCGGCGACGACAGCGGCGAGAGCCGCGGCGCCGATGTAGAGCGGGCGGCGATCGACCGGGTTGGTCGCCGCGGCACGTTCACGCAGGGGCTGCATCCACTCGGCCGCGGGCGGGATGTTCGGCGTGTAGGCGGGGGTCTTCTGAGTAGGTCGCGCCAGGTCTGTTCCGGTGAGCGGGCTGACAGGAACGCCTGCGCCGCACGCACTTTCGACTGCGGCGGTGACCGAGGCCAGTACCGCCGGATCGGTGGCGCCGAACACCTGGACGACGTCGGCGGGGCGATCGGCGAGCAGGCGGCCGAGAAGTGCCGTGAGCCGGCCGAAGCCTTCCTCGTCGGCGAGTTCCGAGGCCGCCAGGTTCGGTTCGACCTCGACCGCCTCGACGTGGGTGCCGTACGTGTCGTAGGTGACCGACGAAGCCGAGGTCGACAGCATGCCGAACTCGATGATCGCGGTGCGGCGGCTACGACTGGCGGTGACATCGACGGCCGAGGCCCGCAGGGCACAGGCCTCGAACGCCACCTCGTGGGTGAATTGCTGTGCGGCGGTGCCGAACAGATCGAGTTCGGGTTGCCCCCACGAGGTGGGATGCACGACGACGATCTGCTCACACAGCGGCGTCACCCGCAGAGTGTCCATGATCGCCGCGAGCAGCGCGGACAGGGCTTGGCCCACCGTCGGCATCCGAGGTGGCAGCGCGAGTACACCGCCGGCGAGGTACTGCACCACCGACACCGCCTGGGTGGGCGGGGTCAGCGGCTCACCGACGACGAGATCGGAACCGTTGCTGCCCAAGACAACCGACGGCGCGACATCCCAGTGGGTGGTGGCGCCACGCGCCCACACTTTGGCTTCGCTGACAACGAGCTCGACGACGGTCATTCCGGTTGCGGCATCCAGGCGGTCTGGACCAGGCCCTCGGTATTACGCGTGACGAAGGTGCCACGCCCGGTGGGCTTGGGGCCGGGACGGGTGGTACCGACCATGACGCCTTCGTCTTTGCTGCAGCTCATCACCAGCGCGGCCGAACCGAGGTCCTTCATCCGGGCCAGCGTCGCCTCGTACATGGCGCGGCTGGCTCCGCCGGAGCGGCGAGCGATGATCAGGTGGAAGCCGAGGTCGCGAGCGTGCGGCAGATGCTCGACGAGCGCCGAGACCGGGTTGCCCGACGAGGTGGCCACCAGGTCGTAGTCGTCGACGAGCACATACAGCTCGGGACCGGTCCACCACGAACGCTCACGCAACTGCTGTGGCGTCACCTCGGGACCGGGGGTTCGCTTGGCGACATACGCCGCGAGGTCGGCCATGTTCTGGGTGAATTGCGGTGCGGTGGAACCGTATCCGGCCTGGTAACCCTCGGGGATGATGCCCAGCATCGAGCGGCGGTAGTCGCCGACGATGAACCGTGCCTCATTCGGGGTGTTCGACGCGGCGATGCCCTCGATGATCGAGCGCAACAGCGTGGTCTTACCGGACTCGGAGTCGCCGATGATGATGAAGTGCGGGCTTTCCGCGAAATCGATGTAGACCGGAGCGAGCTCGGCCTCGTTGATACCGATCGGGATTCGCAGGCACTTGGTCGCCGGATCGACCCGCGAGGGCCAGTTGCCCGCCAGGTACAGCAGCTGTTCGCGGGGCAGCTGATCGGGCAGCATGCGGACCTGCGGCGCGGGACGGCCCGGTGTCATCCGGGCGATCGTCTCGACTGCGGACGACACCGCTTGGCCCAGATTGGACGGGTCGGCGGAGCCGTCGATCCGCGGCAGCGCGGTGAGCATGTGCAGGCACTCGGCGGTCATACCGCGGCCGGGGCGACCCTGCGGAACCAGCGACGCGAACTTGCGGCCGAGGTCGGAATCCATCGGATCGCCGAGGCGCAGCTCGATGCGGGTGCCGATCTGGTCCTTGAGCGCGGGGCGGGCTTCCGCCCAGCGGGCGAGCGCGATCACCACGTGCACGCCATACGAAAGACCCTGCACCGCAAGGTTCATGATGACCTGCTCGAGCGCGTCGAAGTCCTGGCGGATCGAGCCGTAGCCATCGATCACCAGGAACACGTCACCGAACGGATCCTCGTGCGCGCCCTGGGCAGCCGGGCTCGACGCCGGGTCCATCGAACGCAGACGACGGAACTCGACCATCGACTCGATGCCGAGCTGACGGAACTTCGCCTCACGGGTGCGAACGATCGTGGTCATCTCGGCGACGGTGCGCCGGACCTGATCCTCGTCGAGGCGGCTTGCCACCGAACCTACGTGCGGCAGACCCTGCAGGCTGGTCAACGTGCCACCACCGAAGTCGAGGCAGTAGAACTGCACCTGCTCGGCGGTGTGGGTCAACGCCATCGCCATGATCATCGAACGCAGGGCGGTCGACTTACCCGACTGGGGACCGCCGACGATCGCGACATTGCCTCGCGAACCGGACAGGTCGACCACGAACGGGTCGCGGCGCTGATCGTAGGGGCGGTCGACGATGCCCATGGGGGCACGCAGGGTGGCGATCGCGGCGAATTCGCCGGTGAGGATCGAGCGCGGCACGAGCTGATCCATGGTCGGCGCTTCCTCGAGCGGCGGCAACCAGATCTCGTGGGCAGGTCGGCCGTGGCCCGAGATGCGCGAGACCAGCATGTTCAGGTTCGACATCTGCTCGTTGTCGTCGCCGACCGGCTCCGGCTCGAACTCGGCCTCCACCGGCAGCGGAACCCGGTCCGCGGCACGGAAGCCGACGTGGGTCGCCGCGAAAGGCCGGGCGTTGACGTCGATCTCGCCGCCGACGATGCCGGCGCTGGTGACCTCGCGCGCCGATCCACCACCGACATACGGACCCGACACGTACGAGGCCTGGAAGCGCTGGATCTCACCCGAGTCGGACTTCAGGTAACCGCCACCGGGGGTGCTCGGCAGGTTGTAGGCGTCGGGGACGCCGAGGACCTGGCGGGACTCGTTGGCGGAGAAGGTCTTCAGGCCGATGCGGTAGGACAGGTGCGATTCCAGGCCCTTGAGCTTGCCCTCTTCCAGACGCTGCGAGGCGAGCAGGAGGTGGACCTGCAGCGAGCGGCCCAGGCGGCCGATCATCACGAACAGTTCGGCGAAGTCGGGGTGCTGGGTGAGCAGTTCGGAGAACTCGTCGAGCACGACGAACAGCGCGGGCAGCGGGTCGAGGTCGGCACCTGCGGCGCGGGCCTTCTCGTATTCGGAGACGTTGGCGAAGTTACCGGCCTGGCGCAGGACTTCCTGGCGGCGGTTCATCTCGCCCGCCAGCGCGTCCTTCATACGGTCGACGAGGTCGGCTTCGTCCTCGAGGTTGGTGATCACCGCGGCGACGTGCGGAACGCCGTCCAGGCCGAGGAACGTCGCACCACCCTTGAAGTCGACGAGGACCAAGTTGAGCTGGTCGGGCGAGTGGGTGGCGAGCAGGCTGAGCACCAGGGTGCGCAGGAATTCCGACTTACCGGAACCGGTCGCGCCGATGCACAGGCCGTGCGGGCCCATGCCGTTCTCGGCGGCTTCCTTGATGTCGAGCTCCACCGGTGCACCGTCGGCGCCGATGCCGAACGGCACGCGCAGACGCTCGCGGCCGTAGCGGGGACGCCAGGCGCTGGCCGGGTTGAAGTTGCCGATATCGCCCAGGTTCATCAGCTGCGACCAGGTGGAGATGGTCTCGGTCTCGTCGGTCTCGACATCGCTGCTGCGCTGGGTGGCCGCACGGTAGGGCGCGAGCCTGCGGGCCAGCTGCTGGGCCTGCTCGGCGCTGACCCGGTCGATGGTGGCGAAGCGTTCCTGGTTGCCGGTGGCGCCGCGGCCGAGGCACTCACCGTCTTCGACGACCATCTTGATGCCGCGCGAAACAGCAAGGCGCGGTGCGTAATTGCACAGGTCGATGATGGTGACGCCCTCGTACCCGGACTCACGCAGCTGGTCGTCCTCGGCCTCGAGCAGGCCACCGTCGACGACGATCACCACGTGCACCATGTTCGGGTTGTTCGGCTGGTTACGTGAGTAGCGGACCCGGTTGCCGAGCAGCGGATGCAGGCCGCTCATCGCCTCGCGGATGGAGCCGTAGAACATGCGCTGGGTGCCGATGCCGTCCTGGGAATCGGGGTGCTGGGTGTGCGGGAGCCACTTGGTCCACTCCCACTCGCGGGCGGTGTCCGGGCCACAGACCACGGCGACGAGCACCTGGTCGGGCGCCTGGAACATGCACAGCTGCAACAACATCGCGCGCGTCATGTCGCGCGCTTGGGCGCGGTCGCCGTCGAGGGCGACGGTGCCGAAGCCCTTCACCGCGATGGCGGTGGGCAGGTCGGGAACCGTGGAATGCGCGCGCACGAAACGGCGCAGCGACACCGCGGCGATGGGCTCCAGCTCTTCGACGGGGCCGGTTTCGGGGGCTACCAGCCTGGTCGCCAGGCGCTGGCCGCCGAGGCCGATGCGCGCGTGGCAGAAATCCTTGTCGCCGGAGCGGCGCTCCCACATCCGGCTGGTGCCCGCGAGCATCCAGATCAGGCCGGGCTCGGGGTGGCTCCACTCGACGGCGGCGCGCTGCTGCTTGGCGGTCTCGTCGACGTCTTTACGGACCTGATCGAGGTAGCGCAGATAGTCCTTGCGGTCCTCGTTGGCTTCGGCGGCCTTGGCGCCCTTGCCACCACCCTGTCCGAACATGGTGACCATCGACATGATCATCATCATCGGGAACATCATCGACATCGGGTTGGACAGCATGCCGCTGCCCTGGGTGAACATCAGCGCCATCATGCCGACCATGCCGACGACCATGACGACGGGCATCAGCTTCGCGAGCAGGTTGCCCGGGGTGATCCGCGGGATCTCCGGCGGCGGCTGCAGCGTGACCTCGCCGCCGGGTGTACGCGGCATCTCGCGCCGGGCACGGCGCTGGAACCTGACGGTGCTCATGGTCGAAGACTCCCCCTGCTTGACTACTCGCTCATCTGTCGTCGCGACGGGCTCAGTGTAGAGGTCGCGGCCGACATGTCGTATGGTTCGTCAGGCATTCTGCTGTCCGAACGGTGGGTTCCGCAAACTGTCGACCGTGTGAGCGGTCGAGCGGAAACACGAGGTAGAGACGGAACTGGGGGAGTTTTGACGCACGCGCGACTCGATCATGTGGAAGAGGACTCCGCGCGCGGCATCGTGCGCGCGCCGGACCTTGCCCGAGTAACCATCCTGGCCAAGCACACGCAGGTAGACATGGCTATTCCGGTGGATGTGCCGGTCGCCCTCGTCATCCCCAGCGTGGTCGACATGGTCGCGCAGCACAGCCGCTCGAATGATTTCGACAACGACGGCGAACGCTACGAACCCGCCGAATGGGTACTCGCCCGCATCGGCCACCCCCCGTTCTCGAACTCGCTGAGCCTCGGCGAACAAGGCGTACGCGACGGCGAACTGCT
Source organism: Nocardia sp. NPDC055165 (assembly GCF_053606985.1). NCBI lineage: Bacteria > Bacillati > Actinomycetota > Actinomycetes > Mycobacteriales > Nocardiaceae > Nocardia > Nocardia sp. NPDC055165. The sequence continues at coordinate 198,352 of NZ_JBSGSS010000012.1, read as the reverse complement.
GATGCTGGAGAGCGCCTCGCACGCGGCGCCGACGCCCCTGTTCGACGACATCATGTACAACGTCGCGGTCGCCGACGCCGAGCACTACCGCAGCTGGACGCCGAAGACCGCCCGCGTCACCGGTTCGGTGCTCGCCGCGCTCACCATGCTGGTCGGCTGCTTCGGCCTGCTGGCCGCGCCGGATGCGTTGCCGTTCTGGGTTTCCGGGTCGCTCGCATTGTTCGTCGCGATCCTCTGCGTGGTGGCGGGCACGGTGCTGAGCCGCATGTACCGCGACGCCTCGGCCGCGCTCGTGCTCGCCGGGTGTGCGCTGCCGACCGCGTTCACCGGCGGCATGCTGCTGGTGCCCGATCACTACGGGGCGGCGCATCTGCTGCTCGGATTCGCGCTGCTCGGTTCCATCGCGGTACTCGCCTGGCGCGTCACCGGCATCGGCCTCGCGCTGTTCATCGGCGCGGCGACCGTCTCGGTGTTCGGCGTGCCCGCGGCCCTGGTGGGGCTGCTCGCCGATCAGCCGGTCAAGGCGATCGGCGCGGTCGTCGCCGCGCTCGGTCTGGCCGGACTCTCACTCGCTCCGCGTGTTTCGATGCTGCTGGCCAAATTGCCGTTGCCGCCGGTCCCCTCCCCCGGCACCCCGATCGATCCGACCGAGGACGATCCGGACGACCACCGCGCCCTGCCGACCCTCGACGCCCTGCGGGCGCGGTCGGAACGGGCCCGTAACTACCTCGCCGGCCTGGTCAGCGCGACCACGCTGGTCACCGTCGCCGGCGCGCTGCTGGCGACCGACGTGGGCTCCGAAGATCCCTACTGGCCCGGCATCTCGCTCGCGCTGGTGTGCGCGGTGGTACTGATGTTCCGCAGCCGCACCTACGCGGGCGCCGAACAGGCCATCGTGCTGATCGCGGGTGGCTCGTCGATCGTGCTGATCATGCTGGTCGGCGTCGCGCTCGAAATGCGCCAGCCGCTGGTCGTTTTCGGTGCCGCGCTGGTGATTCTGATCTCGGCGCTGGTGATGGGCCTGATCGTGCCGAACCAGTCCGCGACGCCGCCGATGCGCCGGGCCGTCGAACTGCTCGAGTACGCGTTCGTCGCCGCGGTGCTGCCGCTGGTGTTCTGGGTCGCCGATCTCTACTCGCTGGTTCGCGGGCTGTGAGGCTCGGCTTTCGACTGACGGCCGTTGCTCTTGTCGTCGGTCTGAACGCCGGATTCGGTCTCTACGGCACAGCGCACGCGGACCGGCCGCCGGCCATCGATCCCGGACTGCTGCCCGCGGGAGATCCCGCTGCGCCGCCGGACAAGACCGAGCGCGGCAGCGGTACCAACGGACTGTGCTTTCGCACCCAGGCAAGTACCGCGACGGCGGTGATTCCTCCCAGCCAGCGTTCCCTCGATCTGGAGCGGGCGTGGGAATTCTCGCGTGGCGCAGGACAACTCGTCGCGGTGATCGACACCGGCGTGGAACCCCATCCCCGACTGCCCGATCTGTGGGCGGGCGGTGACTACGTGGCCGCGGGCGGCAACGGGACCGAGGACTGCGACGTGCACGGCACCGTTGTCGCCGGGATCATCGGCGCGACCAAGATCGACAACCAGGGTTTCTCCGGTGTCGCGCCCGAGGCCCGCATCCTCAGCATTCGCCAGACCAGCTCCCTCTATCAGTCCGAGGGCGCGGGCCGGAACAAGGGGCCCGACGATTTCCCCGAGGGCTACGGCAAGGTCTCCTCACTCGCGAGCGCGATCCGGCGGGCGGCCGACTTCGGCGCCCGCGTGATCAACATCTCGCTCGTCGCCTGCAACAGCGGTTCCCCGGCCAACGAAGCGGCGTTCGGCGCGCTCGGCGCGGCCGTGCGGTACGCGGCGCTGGAGAAGGACGTGGTGATCGTCAGCTCGGCGGGTAACTCCGACAACGCCTGCAAGTCGGGCAATCCCGGGCCGGACCCGCTCAAGCCCGCACAGGATCTGTGGAGCACGATCCGCACCTATGTGAATCCCGCCTGGTACGACGAATATGTGCTCTCGGTCGGCTCCATCGGCGCCAACGGCGCACCGTCGTCGTTCACCGTGCCCGGTCCATGGGTCGGCATTGCCGCACCGGGAGAAGGCATTACGTCCCTCGATGCCAGGACCGCCGGCATCTCCGACGGCAAGTACGACAACCAGGGCAAGTACATGGCCTACAGCGGAACAAGTTTCGCTTCGCCGTACGTCGCAGGCGTCGCCGCGCTGGTGCGCGACAGGTTCCCGGACCTGACCGCCAAGCAGGTCATCCAGCGGTTGCAGGCCACGGCCCACGCACCGGCAGAGGGCTGGAATCCGTACATCGGTTACGGCGCAGTGGATCCCGTCGCGGCGCTGACCAACGAAGTGCCGAGGGAACTTCCGCCGAAGCAGGCCAGCCCGGCGCGCAGCCTGCAGCTCGCGGTGCCCGCACCGCCGCCGCCCGCGGACAACACCGCGCGCAACGTGGCGCTGATCGGTTCCGGCGCCATCGGCCTGATCCTGGTCCTCGGCGTCCTGGCGTCGTTCCCGATCCGGCGCAAATTCGGGATGTCGGCCGACGATCTCTGACCTGCTCGACCAAAGAGCAGGGTACGGTCGGCGGGCCAGAGCCCGTCGACCCAGGTAGCCGCATGAATTCGTCAACAACCGACCGTCCACTCACCCGCAGGCAGCGGTGGGAGCGCGCGACCAATCTGCCGTTGATGGCGCTCGCGGTGGTGTTCGTCGTCATGTACGCGTGGCGGGTGCTCGACACCGATGTGTCACCGCGCCTCGATACCGGTCTCGTGCTGGCCGATATCGCGATCTGGGCGGTGTTCTTCGTCGATTTCGTGGTCAGATTGCGGCTCTCGGGCGACCGGTTGCGCTTCCTCCGCAAGCATCCTCTCGACCTGCTGGTCGTGCTCGTGCCGCCGTTTCGCCCGCTGCGGCTGCTCCGTGCTTCGCTGCTGCTGCTCGACGCCCTCAACCGCGCGACGCATCCGCGCACCCGCCTGGTGACCTTCGTGGCCACCAGTTCCCTGCTGATCCTGTTGCTGTCGAGTCTGGCCTTCTTCGACGCCGAATACGGCGCACCCGACTCCAAGATCGAGACCTTCGGCGACGCACTGTGGTGGTCGGCGGTCTCGGTGACCACGGTCGGCTACGGCGACGTCTACCCGGTGACCACCGAGGGCAGGCTGGTCTCGCTGGTCCTGATGACGCTGGGCATCGGCCTGATCTCGTTCGCCATCGGCACCATGACCACCTGGGTCGTCGAACAGCTCAAGACCGTGGACGCCGCCGCCGACCGCGCGGAGAACATGCTCCGCGACCTGGTCGACGAGGTCAAAGCCCTGCGGACCGAGGTCGCCGAACTCCGCGCGGATTCCGCGAAGCAGGCGACCCCGCCCGGCTAGCTCACTTCACTTCGGCGACAGGCTTCTTGGCGGGCGAGGGATCCGGCGCGACACCGTCGTGCGCCACCATCGCCTCTTCCCGACCCATCGTGGGGGGTGCTTCCCGATCTCCTACTGCGAACGGCCGGTGAGACCGAGAAATGGGCCAAGGGCCGGGCCCAGTCAGCACCGGACACTCCGCAGGGCCCCGCACCGAGGTGTTGCGGGGCCTGAGCTGTCGGCAGATCAGTAGAACGTTGCCGCGATGTGCCCCGCCGGATTGTCCCAGTCAGGGCGGTGATTACCTGCGGAGTTCCACTCGCAGTTGGCCGCCGTCGGGCGTTGTTGCTGCGACCTCCAGTCCTGGCACTCCTCCACGGTGGGGAACGAGCAAGCAATCACCCGCACGTTCTCATTGGTGAAACATGGGCCGCTCGCCGTGAATGCCGATGCTGCGCCAGCACCAAAACCCGCTCCGGCTATCAGCGTTGCCGCGCCGAGTACGCCCGTGGCCAGGCACCCCATGAACTTGCTACGTGTACGCAATGTAACCCCTCCTCAATATTGAACACGGTGATGCCCCTCGGGATTCGCTGCTCGAGCGAACCCCGAATCATATGGAGCGTCACTGGGTTTGACGCAAGCGGGCTCGATTCGGTTCCCTCACTTTGGGGGGTTACTTGACCGAGGCGACCGGTTTGGGAGCCGGTGACAGGTCCGGCGCCACACCGTCATGGGCAACCATGGCCTCCTCACGCCCGAGGCTCGGCCCGCCGGCCAGCAGACCGATGATCGGCCACGGCGCAGGTTCGGCCTTGACTTCCTCGAGGCCGAGGGCCTTGACCGCGTCGGCGTTCTTGATGCCGAAGCGGACGCCGGTGTCGGCGATGTAGAACAGGCTGTCCTTGCGACGGCTGTTCGGCTCGATGCCGGTGGACTGCACGTACGCGCCGGAGGCAGGCGGGATGAAGACCGTGTCGGCGTTGGGGCCCGCACCGTCGGCTTGCGCAAGGTCGACCATCTTCGCCTTGTCCGGGATCGGCAGGTCGATGCCGGTCAGCAGGGTCAGTTCGGCGCGGGCGGTGGCGTCGGCGTTGTCGGTGGCGCCGGCGATCGGCTTCCACGACATGCAGCTGACGGGCTGATCCTTGGCGGTGATCAACGTCGGCCGATCGCGCGGGTAGTCCTGCACCTTCAGCGTCTCCACATGCGGCGCGAAGGTGTAGTCAGTGGACTGAATCGTGGTGCCGTTCATCATCGTCGGATAGAAGTTTCGGATGATCTGCGCGGTCATCGTCGAAATCGACTGCAGACCTTCCTGCAGCACTACGAAGTTCTGATTCGGCTCGTTGAAGACCTGGACCACATCACCGATCTTGTGCCCGCTCACACTGTAAGACGGTGTGCCACCGGGATTGCTGATGGTCGGCGTGATCAACGGCAACACTTCAGGAATCGCGTTCAGCAGGCCCTCGCCGATCGGGCGCGGCGTCGTTCCTCCGACGCCGAGCGCCAGAGTGACCGCGGGATCGTCCATCTTCACGCGAGCACGCTTGCCGTCGTAGACCAGATAGGTCGCGTCCTTGCCCTTCACAAGCATGGCCTTACCGTCTTCGACCTTCGACGCCTTGGCGCCCAGACTCGGGTCACCGGCCAGCACCGACGTGGTCAGATCGGCGCTGCCGTCGGACTTGAGCCGATCGCACACCGTCCACGCCCGGCCCTTGCCGCCCTTGTCGTAGAGGATCGACGACGGGGCGCCCGGAATACCGATCAGCTGACCGCGGGGCTTCTTCCCGAGCTCGGACTCCTTGACAATCGCCGCCTTGGACGCCTCACCGGCCGCCAACCGGGCCGAGGCCAGGTTCAGCGCGGGATGCACCACATTGTCGACGACCACGTAGACGCCGCCGGATTCCTTGGCGATAAGAATCTTGCTGTCGCCGATCTTGTCCTGCGGGCGCAGCAGCGCGAGCACGCCACAACCTGCGAGGACCACGATGCCGAGCACCAGTCCGACCACGTAGGCACGGGTCTGCGCGCGCATCGGGTCGTGCAGCATGCGCACGTCCCGGCGCACCAGGGCGTGCTCCATTCGCCGCACCAGGAAGCGGTATCCGCTGACCTGCCAGCGCGTTGTGGGTTTTGAAGGCATGGTTCCTCCCCCGAACAGTGCTCTCGTCCGGGCAACACAGTACAGTTCCCGGCAGCAGTTGTTCGCATTCGGCCATCGGCCGATCGACAAATGGGTACCTGGGGGAGGAACGAATGGCTGAGTTCACCGGGGCGGGACCGCGCCCGCTGTTCGGTCGGATTTCGCTGCCGCACCTACTCATTGCGCAGGTCCTCGGCCTGATCGCGGGGGTTGTCGCGCTGATCTGCCGCATCGATGCGCTGATGTCGCTCGCCATCGCCGTCGTGGTGGCACTGGTGCCGCTGATCCCGATCGGCAAGCGCACGATCCTCGATTGGATCTCGACCATCCGCCGGTATTCCGCCAAGCGCGACTACACACTCGGCGACACCGTCGACTTCCGTGACACCGACGGGCGCTCGCTCGGCCTGTACTGGGACGGCAGCCGCGTGGTCACCGTGGTCGAGGTGCTGCCGCCGCGCGGCGGGCTGACCCGTATCGCGCGCACCGCCGTGCACGCCTCACACCTGTTGCCGCTGCCCGAACTGGCCGCGTGCCTCAACCAGCACGACATCCTGCTCAGCGGGATCGACATCATCAGCCACGGTCACCGCAGCCGGTCCGGCACCCCCGCGGGCGCGATCTACGAATCGCTGCTCGGCCCGCTGCCCGCGACCGCGCACCGCACAGTGTGGCTCGCGATCAGCTTCGACGCGGTGGCCTGCCCGGACGCGACGGCTCGTCGTGGTGGCGGCACCGACGGCGCTTCCCGCTCGGTCACCATCGCCACCCAGCGGATCATGCGCACGCTCGAAGACGCCGACTGCAACGCACGCATCCTCACCGCCCCCGAGATCCGCAAGGCCGTACAGCAGATCACCGCGGGTCTCGATCCGCGCACACTGAGTCAGCGGTGGAAGTACGCCGAGATCGGCAACGCGGTGAACATCGGCAGTGCGGTGGATCCCAAGCAGCTGGGTTCGGATCTGCTCGCCCAGCTGTGGGTAGCGCCGTCGCGGGGTACGACGGTCGCTGTGCGGTTGCGTCCCGGTAGCGACGCCGAATCCGTGAGTGTCGGCGCCGCATGGCGATTGACCGCGCGCGAGCTGCCCGAGAAGACCAAGTCCAAGGGCATGGTGTCGATGAGCGGACGCCATCGCGACGCACTGCTGGCGCACCTGCCGATCGCGGTGCCCGGTGTCGACGACACGATCCCGACCATCGAGTACCCGATCGACGTCATCGGCGCGCTGCACCTTCCGTCGTCGGGTTGCGGGCAGCTGCTGGGCTCCGACGACGAGGGCAACGGCGTCGCCACCAGGATCGTCGGCGCCGGTATCTCCACCGTGTACGTCGCCGGTGAGCTGTATCTGGCCCAGCAGTTGGTGTTCCGCGCGCTCGCTGTCGGCGAGCGGGTGCTGGTGCGCACCGACCGGGCGCAGGCCTGGGAGCAGTTGGTGACCACCGTCGGCAATCCGGAGCGGCTGACCATCGCCGTCGAAACACACCAGTCCGACGCGGGTTTCACCGCGACGGTGGTGGACGGTGTACTCGCGCCCGCCCCGCACGCCGGTGTCACCACGATCTACCTCACCGGTGATCCGAACGGCTGGCCCGCTTCTCGCCCCGACCTGGAGATCTTCCAGCCGGGAGCGATCGGCAACCGCGTGGTGCTGCGTACGGGAACAACCAGGGTGAACCTCACACTGGTGTCGATTCCGCGCGAGTCGACCTACATCGGCCAGCCGCGTGGTCAGCGCGCGATGGCGTCGGCCTGACCGGTTCGCCGTAGCTCGCGTCACCACGCGGGCGATGCCACCGCCGACTCAGCCCGGATAGGGTTCCACCGTGCGGGCTGCCCGCAAAGTCGTTCCCCACCAGGCCAATTGGTTCAACATGCGATCGCAAGCGTCGATCGCGGCGTCGTCGTCGGTCATGCCGGTCTTGTCGAAGCGGCGTTTGGCCTGGGCGAAACTCACCGATTCGCGCACCGAGACCATGTGCAGTTCCGCGACCACCTGACGCAACTGCTCGACCGCGCGCAACCCACCCGACAACCCGCCGTAGGACACGAACCCGATCGGCTTGGCCCGCCACTCGTGCTTGGCGCTGTCGAGCGCGGTCTTCAGCGAAGCCGGATACCCGTGGTTGTACTCGGAGGTGACGGCGACGAACGCGTCCGCACCGGCCAACCTGGCCCGGAACGCCTCGACCTCCGGCGTCTCGGTGAGGTCCACCGGCAACGCCAGATCCCGCAGATCGAGCACCCCCACCTCGAATTCCGGCCGCTCCCCCAGCGCGGTGACCAGCCAGCCCGCCACCACGGGCGCGAATCGTTCGGGCCGGGTGCTGGCGACGATGATCTCCAACCGCAGCGGTGCATTCATGCCGCCGAGCTTATCGACCCCGAAATGCCCCGGTACCGGAGCCGCTGACCGGCTCGTGCACGATAGGGCGGTCGGTTTCGTTCATGGGGCGCAGGGGGTCGCACGTGTGATTATCGGACGTTGGCAGTTGGTGGAGACGTTGGGGACGTCGCGGGATTGGTCGATGTTGACCGCGGGTACCGCGCCGCGCGAGTGGGCCTCGTATCAGCGGGCCGTTCCGGCCCGGTTGCAGCCGTTGATCGCGGCCGCACACGAGACCGGGACGCCGGTGGAGCAGATGTTGCCGAAGTCGCGCAACCCCTGGTCGGAGTTGCGATTTCGGGCCGTGCCGGTGCTGTGGCCGGACTCGTCCGTACATGCGGTGAAGGTGTGGGTGGGGCCGGAGGTCCCGGCCGACGAGCTTCGCGTGGCCCCGTTCCAGGTCGACGCGTACGCCCGCGTGGTCCGCACTCATCCCGCCGGGCTCGGACCCCACTTCGGTTCGGCCCCGGTCGAATACAGCGGTGCCGAGCCGTTCGAGCGGATCGAGCGTTTCGATCGCGCGCTGGAATTCGTTGCCACGCTGTACCGTTCGGAACCTCGGAGCCGATGGTCGGGCGTCGCCACCGTGCATTCGGCGATCGGCCCGCGTTCGCTGCTGGTGGCCGCGCGCAACGGCGACGCCGGGCAGCGGTTCACGTGGCGCGGGGTGTCCGTCGATGTCACCGACAGTATTGCCCCACAGAACAAGTCGTTCGAGGCCGCGACGCTCGAATTGCTGCGCGAGTCCCAGCCGGGCCTGTACCTGGTCATCGTCGACACCGCCCAGGTGCGCGCCGTGCGCTGGGTCACCGAGCCGGTGCCGGGGCTGACATGGCGCGGAGTCGACGAGCGAACCGTCCCGCATCCCGAGGACCGGCCCAGAATCGCCGCCCTGCGGGCCGAGGTGCTGGCAGGTGCCACGCGCGCCGGGTTGAGCGGGTTGCGGCTGGCCGCCGAGGCGGGTGGCTGGCTCACCGTCGACGTCGAGGTGTCACCGCTGCCCGGCGGCGGCGCGGCGCCTGCTTTCCTGCTCGCTCAGGTGCAGGTCACCGCGCAGCCGGGGTGATCAGGGCAGTTCGAAGGGCAGCGACACCCCGGCGTGCACGCGGCAGCGTTCGCAGGTGCCGGTGTCGTCGACCGCGGTGACCGCGCGTCGCATGAGCTCTTTGAAAGGTCCGAGGTTCTTCTTGAATTCGGCGAACACATCGACGGCGTGCACACCGTCGCCCTCTTCCAGACCGGCATCCAAGTCGGTGACGAGAGCGACTGCCGCGTAGCACATTTCGAGTTCGCGAGCGAGAACAGCCTCGGGATGACCGGTCATGTTGACCAGGTCCCAGCCCTGCCCGGCGAACCAGCGGCTCTCGGCGCGGGTCGAGAAGCGCGGGCCCTGAACGACGACCATCGTGCCGGAATCCTCGACCCGAAGGTCACCGGCGGACTTCACCGCGGCGGCGCGCAGATCATCGCAGTAGGGATCGGCGAAGGAGACGTGGACACCGCCGCCGTCGAAGTAGGTCTGCGGGCGACCCGAGGTCCGATCGACGAGCTGATCCGGCACCGCCACGGTGCCGGGACCCCAATCGGCGCGCAGGCTGCCGACCGCGCACGGCGCGAACACCCGGCGCACCCCGAGCGAACGCAGCGCCCACATATTCGCCTGGTAGGGCAGGGTGTGCGGCGCGAACTCGTGCTGCTTGCCGTGCCGGGGCAGGAAGGCGACGGCGCGGCCCTCGACCTCCCCGATCGCGACCGGCGCACTCGGCGCGCCATACGGTGTGTCGACCTCGACGTGCACCGCGTCGTGGTCGAAGAAGTCATAGAAACCGCTGCCGCCGATGACGGCGAGTGCGGGCCGGGGAAGCGAACTCATAGCGCCGATTCTTCCGCCCGGGCCGACCGCGCGCAGCACCGGGGACCTGTCATCTGACATTTCGACCGCGGAACTGTACCCTAGGGGGGTATTAGTTCGCCACGCGAGCTACCAGGCAGGCGAGGAGACCACGGTGACAACACCCACCCCCGACACCGCGACCGGCGACGAGCACGCGGGCCACGCAGGCCACGGCTACATCACCGCCAAGGACGACTACCTCAAGCGACTGCGCCGCATCGAAGGTCAGTCGCGCGGCCTCCAGCGGATGGTCGAAGAGGAAAAGTACTGCATCGACATCCTCACCCAGGTCTCCGCCATGACCAAGGCACTACAGGCCGTCGCGATGGGGCTGCTCGAGGATCACATCTCACACTGCGTCGTCGACGCGGCGATCGCCGGTGGACCCGAGGCCGAAGCCAAGATCAAAGAGGCCACCGACGCCATCGCCCGGTTGGTCAGGTCCTGACCGGCCCACGAAATCACCAGTGAGCCCGCGCGCCGAACTGTTCACCGCGACCACGATGTCGTCGCCGACCTGGTGATACACGGTGAATCCGAAGAACGCGGCGACGTGGACCTGCTCCCGCCACAGGTCCACGCGCCGGTCCGGGCACACATGGTCGGCTCCCCCCAGGACGCCGACCCAGCCCAGTTCGGTGTGGTAAACCGCCGACGGCGCCACACCGTCGGCGAAGACTTCACGTTCCAGTGGCGTCACTGGAACTCCGACCCCCGGTCGACCGGCTTCAGCCATCGCCACCACGACGAGCTGTGCCCCCACCGGCCCCGGCATCCTCGATGAAGCCGATCGTCTGCGCGAGGACCGCGGGCAGATGCAGCCACGTAGGCTCGGCCTGCACCGCTACCGCCCTGATCCGAATCGGCATCGCGATCGCTCCTCGTACCGCACTGGTCCAACGAAATCCAGTGTGCTGCGAGAACGATCGTGTCGGCAGTCCTCCCGCGCCAAGCCTCTGACAATCAGTGCCACGTTGATCAGCCGATGTGTGACTGCCGATATTCGCCGGGCGTCATCCCGGTTTCCTGCTGGAACACCCGATAGAAGTGCCGTTCGGAGGCGAATCCCGAGGCGTAGGCGACCGCTGCGGGCGGGTGGCTTCTCGTGCGGGCCAGCAGCTTGCGCGCATGCATGATCCGCAATCTGCGCAGGGTGGTGCTGAGGCTGTCGCCAGTGCCGTCGAAGATTCGGAACAGCGTGCGGCGCGAGATGTGACAGGCCGCGGCCACCTCGTCGACGGTCAATTCCGGGTCGGTGCACCGCTTTCGGAGGTAGACCATGACGTGTTCGCGACTGAGTGCGTCGGCAGGGGCCTCGACAGGTTCGCTCCCCGCGGCGAGCAGCACCGCCGAGCCGAGGAGGTCGAGCGCACTCCTGGCCAGGATGTCGGCCTGTGCGGGCGATTGCGCGCGAACCCGGGCGAGCTCACGAAAGTAGGTGGCCACCACACCCGCCGGGCTGTCCGGAGCAATCGCGGTGGCGGTCGGTATGCGGACCTCGGCGAGACCCGGCTGCAGGCGGAGCAGTCGCGTGGGCACTCGCACGAGCACCTGCTCGTAGGACACGCTGTCGTGCCAGAGCGAGGGCCGCGCGGTGTCGAGGAACGTCATTTCGCCCGGCTTCAGTAGCACCGAGCGGCCGTCTTGGGTGAGCCGGGCATGACCGGCGACCTGAATGCTGACAAGCAGGAATTCCTCGTCGGCACACGCCACATGCGTCTTGGTGCGCCGGAATTCCTGATTCCCACCCGCGAGCGCGGTCAGCGAGAAGTCGGCGACACCGGGCAAGGCACTGCTGGTGAGCCTGCCGAACGTGGGCGCGTCCAATGTGGGATCGAGCGCGAGTGGGAAATACGTCTTCGTCATCAACGCCTCCCACTGCTCGAACTCCGCACTGCGCGGTGTCTGCGCCGAGAACTCCAGCGTCGTCGTTTCGTTCGCCACAGGCGACCTCCGGAAACGAGAATCGGGTGCTGCCGTCAGTGCGGCATCGCCCAGAAGAATACCCCCGCTCCGCGCCTCGAATGCAATTGCAAATGTACTTACATTCGGTCTTGACCAGGTAAAACCTCTCTGCGCAAGCCTCTTTCAGCACGCTCCGGTACGAGGGCCGCGGACAGCACCCGACACACGTGCGCGCGGTGTACCGGAAGACGTGACCGGGCCGTGTTAACTGGTGGTTGCCAGCAGGATGCTCGTCGACGCGCCACCGGGAGGACACGTCCATGTCTGCCGAATCCGCCGTCCTGTCCGTGCGCTCCGAGGACGGCCGCTCGTTCGTCGTCGAGAACGCCGCGGCCAGCCCCTTCCCCGCCGGATCCCTGATCGTGGTCAGTTGCGCGGGGCGCAGGCAGCTCGGGCTGGTCGAGGAGCGCACGGCGACCGTGCCCGTCGGGCTGCGGGGCAGGTTGATCGGCGAACTCACCGATGACGGGATCGACACCAGAGCCAGTCACGCCTTCGACGGCGGGGAGATCGGCCCCGCCGATCGCGACACCGTCGCCGCGCTCCACCACACCACCGGCGCCGAGCTCGAGGTCGGCGTGAGCCTGTCGGCGCCCGGCGGCCCCGCCCGACTGCTCCCCACCCGTTTCAACCGGCACACGTTCTGGTGTGGACAGAGCGGTTCCGGCAAGACCTACGCTCTCGGCGTGGTCCTCGAGCAGCTGATCGCGTACACCGCGCTGCCGATCGTCATCTTCGACCCGAATTCCGATTTCGTCCGCATCGGCGAGGTGATCCCCGGCGCCACCGGCCCCACCGCGCAGGCCCTGCGCCAGCGCGATATCCGCGTCCTGCGACCGAAATCCGAACCACCCGGTCGCCTGCGGGCGAAGTTCATCGACATGCCCTTGACCTCGAAGGCCGCTGTGCTGCAGCTGGATCCGGTGGCCGACAGGGAGGAGTTCAACGAACTGATCCATCTGGCATCGGCGATGTCCGGCGAAATCCACGATGTACTGGACAACCTGCGCGCTGTCGAGAACACGGCTCGCCGCCGGCTCGCGATGCGCGTGGAGAATCTGGGACTGCTCGACTGGGAGGTCTGGGCGGGAGCCGACCAGGCGGTCACCGAGATCGTCGCCGATCGCCCCGATGTGACAGTCCTGGATCTCGGCGGATTCTCCACGCCCGCACAGCAACTCGTCGTCGCCCTGTCGCTGCTCGACGATCTGTGGGGCCAAGCGCGAGGAACGCCGCCCGGTTCTGCTGGTGATCGACGAAGCGCACAACCTCGCCTCACCCCGACTCGAATCGCCGGTGGCCGTCGCGGTGCGCGAGCGGTTGATCCAGATCGCCGCCGAGGGGCGCAAATTCGGCCTGTGGTTGCTGCTGTCGACACAGCGGCCGTCAAAGGTGCACCCCGGCATCATCTCTCAGTGCGACAACCTCGCCTTGATGAAGATGACCTCCCCCTCCGACCTGGAGGAACTCGGCACCTACTTCGGCTACGCGCCGAGCGGCCTGCTCGCCCAGGCGCCCTGGTTCCGGCAGGGTGAGGCGTTGCTGGCGGGCGGATTCGTCCCGACGCCCGCACTGGCCAAGGTGAACGCCCGGCTTACCCGTGAAGCGGGCGCCGATGTCTCGGTGCCGCTGCGATGACCGCCGGCTTCGTCGCACTGTGGTTCGCGGCCGTCGTCTCAGGCCCCCGTGAGGCCGACGCGCACCGGCTCACGCCGCACGATCCGACCGCTCGGTACCCGGAGCGGCAGGCGCTCACCGCGGGGCGCGGCCGCGGTGGCCGGGCGCACGGTGCGGCCGAGATCTAGATCGGCGTAGAGCAGTCCCTCGTCGCCTTCGGCCAGCGGTGCGGCGAGTTCGAGTCCGCCGGGCCCGAAGATTCGCGAGACCCCGCCACCACCACGCAGCAGGCGCCGCTCCGGCATCCGCGCGTCGACGACCTCCCAGCCTGCCACCGGCACGACCGCGACGGGCGCGATGACATGGGTCGATCCGTCCATCGCGTAGCGAACACTGGCGGCGGTATTGAGATCGGGCCCCCATTCCTTGCCCTCCCCGTAGTACACGGTGAAGCCCGACCACGCGGCGATGTGGAGCTGCTCGCGCTGATCGTGCATCTGTCCACGCAGGTCGGCACGGAGATGATCGGCGCCGCCGAGTACACCGATCCGGCCGTGCACGGTGTCACGAACCAGCGGTCCCCCACCGGGCGCGGCGTTGAAGACAGTGCGCTCGAGCCCGGTCGGTTCCGCCTTGCGAGCGACGGCGATGGTGCCGTCGGCATCGATCAGCGCCTGGGACATGAAGACCTCGTGTCCGGCCCGCTCGGCGAAGCCGATCGAGACGTGCACGCCCGTGCGCCGGGCGGCGTAGGCGATGGCGCGCAGTTCGGGGCCGTCGGCGGTCAGCGCGTTGGCCAGATACCTGGCCAGGAATTCCTCGCCCCAATCGACCGAATTGAGCCACATCCACCACGGGAATCCGGGCAGGAATGTCTCCGGAAAAGCAATCACTTGCGCGCCGCCGCGTTCGGCCGACGCGATGTATTCGATTGTCTGTTCGACTCCGGCAGACAGATTCAACCACTTCGGCTCGGCTTGCACCGCTGCCACGCGTACCCGACTCATCGTGCCCCCTTGTCGCTCAACCAGTGAAGAGTGTTCAATTCACTCTCTCGCAGAATGGCGCCACACAAACTGTCATCCCGTGCCAGCCGACTGACGGTTTGTGCCAATCCGCCGATTGCGATGAGTTTCGCTGAGGGTCTACCGAATATCGCGTGAGAACGGCGGTATCAGATAGACAGCGCGCTCGACGCGAGCATGCGGAATTCGCCGGGAGTCATCCCCGTCTCCAGCCGGAAGGCCCGGAAGAAGTGTCGCTCCGAGGCGAAGCCGGACGCGAGCGCGACCGTCGCGGTCGCGCGGCCGGGGTCGCGGGTGAGCAGGGTGCGCGCGCATTCCACTCGCATACGCCGCAGCACGGCGCTGAGTCCGTCTTCCACATCACCGAAGAGCCGGTACAGCGTTCGACGCGACACCAGACAGGCACGGGCGATGTCGTCGATGGTCAGGCCCGGGTCGGCGCACCGGGTCCGCATGAAGGACAGCACCTGTTCGCGGGACAGCGCCTGCGCGGGCTGACCCGACGGGATCTCCCCCGAGGCCAGCCGGACCGCGGAGGCGAGCAGTTTGACCCCGTTGTCGGCCAGGACAGTCGCATGGCCGGGAGCGCTCTGCTGGATGCGGGCCAGATCGCGAAAGAAGCCGGCGACCACTCCGCCCGCGCTGTCAGCGGTGACCGTCACCGCGGTCGGCAACGGGGATCCACCCGGGCCGAGCTGCTGACGCAGGACCTCGAGTGGCGTCTGCACCACGACTTGCGCCCACGGACCCTCCAGCTCCCAGTGGTATGGGCGCGAGGTGTCGTAGAAGACCATGTCGCCGGGGCGAACCAAGGCGACCCGATCGTCTTGGTGCAGCAGTCCGGAACCTTCGGTCAGGATGGAAACCAGGAGGAATTCACCGTCGGTCTTCGCGATTCCGCGCGGGGTGCGGCGGATGCGCTGGCCGCTCGCGCGGACCGTCGACAGATCGAAGCCGGGGTGACTGCTGCGCTCGATGCGGCCGTGGAAGGTGCCGTCACCGCTCGGATCCGCCATCAGCGGGACGTAACTCTCCGACAGCAGCGACTCCCATTCGGCAAACGATTCGCGTGCTCCGGCGCGGGTCTGCGCGATCTCCATGCCAACCACCTCGCTTCCTATCCGAGTCGAACAGCAAACAGTTGGCGTCGCACAATCGTCGGGCTCGCCCGTGGCCGAGCCTGCCAGATCAACCGTCCAATTTCCATCAGCTGTTTCCGAATGGGATGGTTTGCCGACATCGGAAATGCGTCTAGCACCGCCGATTCCAGCGGATAACCGACCCGGGTCTTTCAATATGAAACATCCATGTGAGGCACATCACCTAACCCGGCTTGACGGCAATCGTCAGCCGATATCGGCGCCGGAACGAGCTACTACTCGGTATTCACCCGGCGTCATACCCGTCGCCGCGTGGAACGCACGATAGAACTGTCGCTCGGTGGCGAATCCCGATGCGGTCGCCACCGCGGCGATCGAACGGAAGTCGCTCGCCACGAGCAACACCCGCGCTCGCTCCAACCGCATTCCGCGCAGGACCGCCCCGAGCCCGCCCTCGAATTCCGCGACCACCCGATAGAGCGTGCGCCGCGACACCCGGCAGCCGTCCGCGATCCGTTCGATCGTCAGTTCGGGGTCGGTGAAATGGGCGCGCAGATAGTCCAGCACCTGCTGCCCGTTCACCGCCGCGATCTGCGCCCGGCCGGGCCGCTCGCCCGCCGCGATGGTGGCCGCCGCACCGAGGAGGTCGATACCGCTGCCCGCGAGCACCGCCGCCGACGCCGGATCGGTGCTGTGCAGCTGGGCGACCTGGCGGAAGAATCTGGCCAGCATCAACCCGACGCCCCCTTCCCCGATCACCATCCCGGCAGGCAGCAGATCAGCACGGATACCCAGGTAGTCGACGACCTGCTGCCGGGGCACCCGGACCGTGAGATCCTCGATCAGGCCCTCCGAGCGCCACCGAATCGGCTGTGCGGTGTCGTAGAAGATCATCGCGCCCGGTGCCAGCTCGACGCGGTTGCCCGCGTGCTCCACCTGGGCGTGGCCGGCGAGCACCACGCTACCGATGACGTGGAAATCGTCGGCCCTGGCGATATGCCTGCGCGTGCGGCGCAATTCGTGACCCTCGGCCACCACAGTGCCTACAGAGATGTCCCCGAAATCGGCCGACCTGATCCGCCCCTCGAACGCGCGTGACACAGTGGGCGCGATCGACACCTCGGTGATCGCGCCGGCGACCAGCTGTTCCCAATGCGCGAAAGCGTCCGGCGGCGCGATCTCCGCGGTCGAGCAGATCTCGGGAAATCCTTCGAACGACGTCATCGCCCGACGTCGCTATTCCACCGCGACAGGGCGCACGCTCGCCCCGAATTCAGCTGACGCCATTCGTGTCTCCGCCATGATCGCTGCCACTCGTCGAATGCGGTGACCGAGGAAGTATCCATCGTCTGGGAAATCTAGCATCGCCCCCGATTACCACACCGATAACGTGAGCGCCGCCACCACAACTCGGCGGCCGAGACAAGAAAATTTCCTTACTTTCTTCGACTAGGGAAAGTCTCGAACAAATATCGGATCGCCACTCGACAGTTCAGGTGTCACAGAATTCGGTGAACGGATACGGCTATTAATCGCCGCAGCAACCACCCTCTGGCACCGGCACAGTTCTGGATTCCCGGGTTTGGGCATTACGCGCGGCGAGGTCGGCGTCGGCCGGATAGTCGACGGCGATGAGGCTCAAACCGTGGGCGGGAGCTACCGTCACCGAGCTGGAACGTGCCGTCTCGGCGAGCAGGGACGTAGTCCATTCGGGGGCGCGGCGGCCCTCGCCGACCGCGAGGACGGCGCCTACGAGGCTGCGGACCATCGACCAGCAGAAGGCATCGGCGCTCACGTAGGCGGTGAGCAGGTCGCCGTCACGTTCCCAGTCGAAGCGCTGGAGTTCGCGGATGGTGGTCGCGCCCTCGCGACGTCGGCAGAAGGCGGCGAAGTTGTGCAGGCCCAACAGGTTTCGTGAAGCGGCGCGCATGGCCTCGAGTTCTACGCCGGGCTTGCACGGCACCACCCCGCGCGCCTGCAACGGCTGGGCGCCGTAGGGGGCGGTGGTGAGCCGGTAGGCGTAGTGGCGGCGCATCGCGGAGAAGCGGGCGTCGAACTCGGGCACAGCGGTACGGATTTCGGTGATCCGCACGTCCTTGGGCAGGAACTTGGCCATCCGGTACAGCAACTTGTCGGCGTCGAATTCGGACTCGGTGTCGAAGTGCGCGACCTGTCCCTCGGCGTGCACACCCGCGTCCGTGCGGCCGGCGACCGTCAGCTGCAGCGGCTCACGCAACACCTTCGACAGCGACTCCTCCAGCACGCCCTGCACGGTGCGCAACCCCGGCTGCCGTGCCCAGCCGGTGAAATCGGTGCCGTCATAACTGATCCCGAGCCGCACCCGAGTCATGCCATCCTCCTGAATTCGCACGCGGAAAAGACCCGAGCCCGCCACCCACGAAGGGTGACGGGCTCGGCAGAACTCCTGAGAATCAGGCGTCCTTCTTGTCCTCGGCGGCCTCGTCGGCGGCCGGGGCGTCAGCCTCGGTCTCGTCGGCGACGGTCTCCTCGACCTCAGCGGCCGGGGCCTCTTCGGTCTTCTGCGAAGCGGCGACGCGACGGGCCCGATCGGCCTCGTTGGTCACGGTCTTCTCGCGGACGAGTTCGATGATGGCCATCGGCGCGTTGTCACCCTTGCGCGGCAGCGCCTTGGTGATGCGGGTGTAGCCACCCTCGCGACCCTCGAACGAGGGGCCGATGTCCGCGAACAGGACGTGCACGACGTCCTTGTTGCGGATGTCCTTCATCACCTCACGACGGTCGGCAAGGCTGCCGCCCTTCGCCTTGGTGATGATCTTCTCGGCGTAGGGACGCACCGCCTTGGCCTTGGCCTCGGTGGTCGTGATCCGACCGTGCTCGAAAAGCGCCGTGGCCAGGTTGGCGAAGATCGCCTTCTGGTGCGACGCCGAGCCGCCGAACCGGCGGCCCTTCTTGGGCTTGGGCATTGTGGGTTTCTCCTGGGCGTATTAAAGCTGTTCGGTTTCGGCGTAGTCCTGCTCGCCGCCGTCGGTATCACTGAACGTGCCGCTGTCGCTCCACGTTCCGGTGCTCGCGTCGTAACCCACCACGGAGGACGGGTCGAACGACGCCGGGCTGTCCTTGAGCGAGAGGCCCAGCGTGTGCAGCTTGACCTTCACCTCGTCGATGGACTTCTGGCCGAAGTTGCGGATGTCGAGCAGGTCCGACTCGGTGCGGGCAACGAGCTCGCCCACCGTGTGCACACCCTCGCGCTTGAGGCAGTTGTAGGACCGGACGGTGAGGTCCAGGTCCTCGATCGGCAGACCGAACGAGGCGATGTGATCTGCCTCGGCCGGGCTGGGGCCGATCTCGATGCCCTCGGCTTCGACGTTGAGCTCACGGGCCAGGCCGAAGAGCTCGACCAGGGTCTTACCGGCCGAAGCCAGCGCGTCCCGAGCCGTGATGGAGTTCTTGGTCTCCACGTCGAGGATGAGACGGTCGAAGTCGGTGCGCTGCTCGACACGGGTGGCCTCGACCTTGTAGGTCACCTTGAGCACCGGGGAGTAGATCGAATCCACCGGGATCCGGCCGATTTCCGCACCGGTCGCCTTGTTCTGCACGGCGGGCACGTAACCGCGGCCCCGCTCGACGACGAGCTCGATCTCGAGCTTGCCCTTGTCGTTCAGGGTGGCGATGTGCATGTCCGGGTTGTGCACGATGACGCCGGCAGGCGGAACGATGTCACCGGCGGTGACGGTGCCCGGGCCCTGCTTACGCACGTACATGGTGACCGGCTCGTCCTCTTCGGAGGACACGACCAGACCCTTGAGGTTCAGGATGATGTCGGTGACATCTTCCTTCACGCCGGGGACGGTGGTGAACTCGTGCAGGACGCCGTCGATGCGGATGCTCGTGACCGCGGCCCCCGGGATGGAGGACAGCAGGGTACGACGCAGCGAGTTGCCGAGGGTGTAACCGAAGCCCGGCTCGAGGGGTTCGATGGTGAACTTCGAGCGGTTCTCCGCCACAACCTCTTCGGTCAGTGTCGGACGCTGGGAAATCAGCATGAGGATCTACTTCCTGTTCAGGGCATCCGCTATTTGATGCCTCGTCAGTGATTGCGGGGGTCGCCGCGTAGCGACCCCCACCGTTAAGCGATTACTTCGAGTAGTACTCGACGATGAGCTGTTCCTGCAGCGGCACATCGATCTGCGCGCGCTCGGGCAGCTGGTGCACCAGGATGCGCAGGCGGCCGGGGACGACCTGCAGCCAACCGGGAACCGGACGGTCGCCGACGGTCTCGCGAGCCACCTGGAACGGCAGCGTCGGGAGCGACTTCTCCTTGACATCGATGATGTCGTACTGGGAGACCTGGTAGCTGGGGACGTTCACCTTGACACCGTTGACGATGAAGTGACCGTGGCTGACCAGCTGACGGGCCTGACGACGGGTACGGGCCAGACCGGCGCGGTACACGACGTTGTCCAGACGCGACTCGAGCAGACGGAGCAGGTTGTCGCCGGTCTTACCCTTGAGGCGGTTGGCCTCTTCGTAGTAACGACGGAACTGCTTCTCCATGACGCCGTACGAGAAGCGAGCCTTCTGCTTCTCCTGCAGCTGCATGAGGTACTCGGATTCCTTGATCCGCGCGCGGCCGTGCTGGCCGGGCGGGTAAGGACGACGCTCGAACGCCTGGTCGCCTCCGACGAGGTCGACGCGCAGACGACGCGACTTGCGGGTGATGGGGCCTGTATAACGTGCCATTTTGAGCTTTTTCCTTTCCCGCTATTAGACGCGACGCCGCTTGGGCGGACGGCAGCCGTTGTGCGGCTGAGGAGTGACATCGGAGATCGAGCCGACCTCCAGGCCCGCGGCCTGCAGCGAACGGATCGCGGTCTCGCGGCCCGAACCCGGGCCCTTCACGAACACGTCGACCTTCTTGACGCCGTTCTCCTGCGCCTTGCGGGCAGCGTTCTCGGCAGCGAGCTGCGCGGCGAACGGGGTGCTCTTACGCGAACCCTTGAAACCGACGTGACCCGACGACGCCCACGAGATGACATTGCCCTCGGGGTCGGTGATCGAGACGATGGTGTTGTTGAACGTGCTCTTGATGTGCGCGTGGCCGTGCGGGATGTTCTTCTTATCCCGGCGACGCGACTTCTGAGTCTTCTTCGGGCCAGCGGCCCGGCTCTTCGGAGGCATACGCTATCCCTACTTCTTCTTGCCGGCGACGGTCTTCTTCGGACCCTTGCGCGTACGCGCGTTGGTCTTGGTGCGCTGACCACGAACGGGCAGGCCACGACGGTGGCGGATGCCCTGGTAGCAGCCGATCTCGATCTTGCGACGAATATCGGCCTGAACCTCGCGGCGCAGGTCACCTTCGACCTTGTAGTCCGAAGCCTCGATGTACTCGCGGAGCTTCGCCAGGTCGTCGTCGTTCAGGTCCTTGGAGCGCAGGTCGGGGCTGACGCCCGTCTCGGCCAGGATCTGGGTGGCGCGGGTGCGCCCGATTCCGAAAATGTAGGTCAGCGCGATCTCCATGCGCTTTTCGCGCGGGAGATCAACGCCCATCAGACGTGCCATGTGGCAGGTTCCTTAATGGTTGCGGAGGTCTGCTCCCCGTCCGTCCCCCCGTCTTCACAAAGGTGGGGGCACCGGCCTCCGTGCCGGTGGATGGCGCGCACAAGTACGTGCGTGCTGGAACTGGGAGTGCTTCTTTCGGTCAGTCCGATCAGACGATCGGTGCCCGGTGGTGAGGCTGTATCAGCCCTGACGCTGCTTGTGGCGCAGGTTGTCGCAGATCACCATGACCCGACCATGACGGCGGATCACCTTGCACTTCTCGCAGATCTTCTTGACGCTCGGATTAACCTTCACGTCAGTCCAATCTTGTATTGGTCCACACAGGTGGTGTGAACACAGTTTTTCCCCAGCCAGAGGACCGGGGAAGTCTGGTGTGCGTCCCGTTGCCGGGACACTGTGCGACGCCGC
Organism: Nocardia sp. NPDC055165; assembly: GCF_053606985.1. Classification (NCBI taxonomy): domain Bacteria; kingdom Bacillati; phylum Actinomycetota; class Actinomycetes; order Mycobacteriales; family Nocardiaceae; genus Nocardia; species Nocardia sp. NPDC055165. Next base: position 176,880 of record NZ_JBSGSS010000012.1, on the reverse strand, counting down.
GCGCCGGTGAGGCTCGCGACGCCGTCAGGCATCACTTGTAGCGGTAGACAATCCGGCCGCGTGAGAGGTCGTACGGCGACAGCTCGACGACAACGCGGTCTTCCGGAAGGATACGAATGTAGTGCTGCCGCATCTTTCCGCTGATGTGCGCGAGAACCTTGTGACCGTTCTCGAGCTCGATCCGGAACATCGCATTGGGCAGCGGCTCGACAACTCGACCCTCGACCTCGATGGCCCCGTCTTTCTTCGCCATATCCTCCGCGATCCCGGTTACGCTCAACCTGAGTTTGATGGCCGTCCGCGTGTGTAGCGTCAACCAAGAGCCCGTCGACATGCATGCGAACAGTCGGCGCATAGGTGCACCGCCGCTCAAGCTTACCGGGCCGGGCGGCCAGAGGCAAAAGTGCCCCGAACCGTACACCCTGACCGGGCCCCGTGCCGCACAATCGGGAGGCCTGCGAGCGCGCCGCCCTGAGCACGGTGTCGAGCCACCGGGCGGCCACCACGCCGTGGGGGTTGTCGCGTAAACTCACCGGCGTCGGAGAAGTGGGTCGATCAGATCGGGGGACCCTGGTGAGCGAGGCGTGCCGGTGAGCCGCAACAACGACAGCCTCCCCATGCTGCCGCCGTGGCTGTCGGAGAGCGACGTCACACAGGTCGGTTACGAGGCTCCGGTCGAGAACCTGCCCCAGGACGACGAGATCGACGACGCACCCAAACGCCGCCGCTTCATGGGCGGACGCGGTGACGACGCGCCGCGCAAGGAAAAGGGCAGGCGCCGCCGCAAGGATCGCGAATCCGAGGAAGAGGCAGCCACCCCACGTCCGGGCGAGGCTGTCGACCAGCGCCGCCCCGCCGAGCCGACCCACCAGTCCGGTTCCGGCTGGTCCACCCCGCAGCAGCCCGCCGACCCGCTGATCCCCGGCCCGTCCCACCAGCAGCCCCGCCGCGAAGAGCAACCGCGTCCGCAGCCCACCTACGAGCAGCCCGCACCCCAGACCGGCCGCGACGCGTCGCAATACCAGCAGGCCGCGCCCGCACAGCCGAACGCCGGGTGGCCACAGCCGAACGCCGGGTGGCAGGCCGCCCCGAACCCGCTGACTCCCCCGGTCAACGCGCCGTTGTCATCGGCGGATCCGGCACCGCGACCGGACGCCAACGGTCCGTCGTCGATTCCGGGGCCCTCGGCCGCGGATCCGGCGCCGTGGGCAGGCGGTCAGGCGTCGACAGCGGCTCCGTGGTCGGCAAGTCAGCCACCGGCAGATCACGCGCCGACATCCACCGGCACACCCCCTCCGCTCCCGCCGTCGCCCACCAGCGTGCCCACACACACGGGCCCGGCAATACCCGCGCCGACCAGCGAGGCCGTGGACCACGCCGCGAACGCGCTCCCGACCCGGACGCCCGCGCCACCGTCGACCGGCTTCACCCCGCTCGGCCCGAACCAGCAGCGCCCCGACCTTCCCCCGCCCCCTCCGCTGCCGGACCCTCCCGCGCGTCCGACCCATGCCCCACCGCGCCTGACCGTCCCGCCGCAGCCGACTACCGCCGAGCCCCGGCCGGTCGCCGCCGAACCGCAGCCGACCACCACCGAATCCCGGCCGGTCGCCGCCGAACCGCAGCCGATCGGCGCCGATCAGGCGGTCGAGCAGGCAGACCATGCGCCATCGCCGGTCACCGCACGGGACGAGGTCGAACAACACGCCACAGAAACACCGTCGACACCCGCGCCCAGCGAGGTCGCGCAGTCCGCCGATGTGGAACCTCGTCTGCCGTCGTCGTTCCAGGAAGCCGAGCAGGCCACACCGCCTCGTCGCGCAGCTGCCGAGGTGGCCGAACCATCCCCGGCGACAACCGCCGCGGAGGCCACCGAATCGCCGACAACCGGTGCGCGCCACTCGGCCGACGGGCGGTCCGCGCCCGATGAGGACGCGGTCGCGTCACGACACGGGTCGCCGTACAGCTCCGCCGAGTCCGTAGCTCCGCAGCAGCCGCCGGCTACCGAGCAGCGGTCGCCGTACGCATCGGGCGAGCGCGTGCCGCCGTCGGCTTACCCCGCGACGCAGTACAACTCGGTCCCCGGTGACCCGACACCGGTCGCGCCGACGCATGCGCCGGATGGGCGGACCGAGGTGTACCGGTCCGATGATCCGCGGCTACAGGGCAGTGCGCCGGGTGAGCACGGTCAGGCGAGTCGGCAGGGTGGCACGAACCCCGCGGAACAAGCACGCGCCGCGCAGACCGGGTATCGCTCGGGTGAATTCGTGCAGGCGGCCGACACCGCGTCGCCGTATCCCCGCCCCGACGGCACCCCGGCCCAGCACCAGCAGCCCGACGGTCTGCCCACGTACGGTCCCGACGGCGTCGCCCAGCGGCCCGAGGGCGCGGCACCGCAGTATCGGCCCGATGCCGCACCCGCGCAGCAGCCCGACGGCGCCCCCGTGCAGCAGTATCGGCCGGACGGCTCCCCCGCTCCGCACTATCAGCAGCCGAATCAGGGGGCGCAGCAACAGTTCCCGCCGAACGGTCCGGCCCCGCAGTACCAGTCCGACGGCACGCCCGTTCCGCAGTACCAGCCCGACGGCACGTCGGCACAGCAGTACCAGCAGCCGCAAGGCCCCGGTCAGCAGTACCAGCCCGACGGCACACCGGCACAGCAGTACAACCAGCCCAACGGGCCCGGCCCGCAGTACCAGCCCGACGGCACACCGGCACAGCAGTACCAGCAGCCGAACGCGCCGCAGCAGTACCAGCAGCCGGGCAACTACCAGCAGGGCCACCAGCAGCCCTACGGCCAACCGGGTTGGGGCGCACAGCCACAGGGCTACCAGCCCTCGCTCGACGACGTCCCGGTCAAGCGCGCCAAGAAGGCTCCCGGCAGTGGTTGGCGCAAGGCCGTGCATCACGTGTCCGGCGGTGCGATCAACCCGGGGATGTCCGCCGAGGAGCTGCGTCTGCAGGAACTCGTGGCCCGTATCCGCCAGCCTGTGCGCGGCGACTACCGCATCGCGGTCCTCTCACTGAAGGGCGGCGTCGGCAAGACCACCACCACCACCGGTCTCGGCTCGATCTTCGCCTCGATCCGCGGCGACCGAGTGATCGCCGTCGACGCCAACCCCGACTTCGGCACCCTGTCGCAGCGCGTCGCCATCCAGACCCGCTCGACCGTGCGCGACCTGCTGCTCGACCCGGCGATCCAGCGCTACTCCGACGTCCGCAGGCACACCTCCCAGGGCTCGAGTCGCCTGGAAGTCCTTGCCAGCGAGCGCGATCCGGCCGCGTCGGAGGCGTTCAACGACGAGGAATACCGGGCCGTGGCCCGCATCCTGCAGCGCTTCTACAACATCATTCTCACCGACTGCGGCACCGGTCTGATGCACTCGGCGATGAGCGGTGTCCTCGACCTCGCCCATTCGCTCGTGCTCATCTCCTCGGCCGCCATCGACGGCGCCCGCAGCGCCGCCGCGACCCTGGACTGGCTGTCCCTGCACGGCCACGACCATCTGGTCCGCAACGCGGTGGTCGTGATCAACCTCCCGCGCGAGGGCTCACCGAACGTCGGTGTCCAGCAGCTGCGCGAGTACTTCCTGTCCCGCTGCCGCGCCGTTCACATCATCCCGTTCGACGAGCACCTCTCCGAGGGCGCCGAGATCGACCTGCACCGCTTGCACAAGACCACCAAGCGCGCGTACGTGGAACTGGCGGCGACGGTGGCCGACGAGTTCGGCGTCCACCACCACCGCCTCGGCTGACACGCACGGCACACCACGCCCCGCGGGGCGTGGTGTGCGGTCGAGGTGCTAGCTCACCACTCGGGCAGCCGCCTGCGCCCGGCCAGTACGTCACGCACCAGATCGTCGTAGGCGTCGGCCAGTTCGGCCAGGTGATGCCACGCGCAGTGCAGCATTTCGTCGTTGGCCGCCAACGTCATCAGGGCGTGGTGCGCTCGCACGGAAGCCTCGGCCATGCGGTCGATGACCGAGCCGACGGTCTCCGTGTGCAGCGTGGCGCCGAGGCGGTGCTGCGGGATGGCCCGCAAAACCCAGTCGTCGATCGCCAGCACCAGTTCACTACGCCGACAGTCGATTTCGCGCAGGACCACCGGGTCGGTGTCGACTCGCCCCCCGCGCCCGACGATCCGTTTCTCGTGCAGCACGGCCAGATCACGCGCGAACCACAGCAGCGGTCCGCCGACCACCCGATGTCCGCGACACGCCCGGACGAGAATGTCGGAGAGGGGTAACAGACCGGTAGCTGCCGGGAGCCCGGCGGTATCGACACTCCGCACTGTGTCGGGGAAAGCCATTACAACTGTAGAACTCTCCGAACCAGCCACGTTGCCTCGCCGTCATCGCCGCAGAGCACCGGATCAGGACGTTCATTACAATAAACCTCGCAAGCTTTCTGTCAAGCATTACTCGGCCGTAGGTAACCGATACGAGTACACTTCGTTACCTGCACGACCTACCGAGGAGCATGATGGCGGACGGTCCGACCTATCTCCGGATCGCGAACCTCCTCCGTGAGGAGATCCACGCGGGCACATGGAAACCGGGCGACCGGTTACCCAGCCACTCCGAGCTCGCCGATCAGATGCAGGTATCGATCACCACCTCGCGCAACGCGATTCAGGTGCTCGTCGCCGAAAATCTCGTCTACACAGCAACTTCCCGCGGCACCATCGTGCGTAACCAGGAGGTCCTGGAGTCGGTGGTCACCGACCACATCCGGCGCGATCGACCCAGGTCGGCGCACGACATCTTCGAGGAGATCGCGCGCGCGGCCAACCGGGAACCGTCCAAGCAATTCAGCACCAGGATGGAACCCGCGAACACCGAAGTCGCGCGCTGGCTCGGTGTCGCCGCCGATTCCTGGGTGCTCGCGCGCACGGTGGTGCAGCACCTGGACAACGAACCGTGGTCGTGGGAGGTGAGTTTCTATCCCCGCGACCTCGCCGAAGCCGCGGGCATCGACTCGCCACACGACATCCCCGAGGGCACCACCCGCCGCCTGGCCGATCGCGGCTACGGCGAGACCGCCCACCGCGACACCGTGCTGGCGCGCGCCGCCACCGCCGAAGAAGCGGCAGTGCTCGGCGTCGCCACCGGCACCGTCCTGCTCGACCATCTGCGCATCGGCGCCAACCATGAACGCGTCACCCGCGCCACCCGCCACCGTTCCCTGGCGGGCCGCAACCAGCTGGCCTATCAGCTAGGCGACAACACGGGCACCGACGTCATCGCCCGCACGTTGGGCATCGCACCCGGGTTGGCCGTCGCGCTGCCATGACGGTGCGCCTGCGCCCGGCCACCCTGGGCGACCTGCCGCTGATCTGCCGCCTGCGCGTGCAGCGCACGTCGTGGCTGACGGCACGCGGGTCGGATCAGTGGACGGTGGCGGGACGCGGTCGACCGATCGAGATCTTCGCCGGGGCGGTCGGGCGGGCCCTGGATCGCGGTGAGACGTGGATCGCGGAGGTCGACAGTGAGCCCGCCGGGACGATCACGGTCAACCAGCGAGCCGATCCCGGCCTGTGGTCGACGTGGGAGCTGGCCGAGTCGGTGATCGTGCACTTCATGATCGTCGACCTGCGGTTCGCGGGTCTGCAGGTGGGGCACCGGATGCTCGCCCACGCCGCCCGGCTGGCCGACCAGAAGCACCGGGACTGGGTCCGCCTCGATGCCTGGACCGCCAACCGCCACCTGCACGACTACTACCGCCGCGCCGGCTTCACCCTGGCCCGCATCGCCGACCCACTGGCGAGGGGCCCGTCCTGCGCGCTGTTCGAACGCCGCACCGACAGCTGGTGCGGTTCACCGGTCCGCCGCCCGGCGCACCGGCGCTCCGTCCCGGCACTGCCGCTGATGGATCACTTCCCCGGCTGAGTGCGGGGTTACAGCGGTGGCAGGTCGGCGATGTGCACGAGTTCGATGCCCTGGCTGCGGGAGACCAGCGTGCCTCGGCCGGGCGGCATCTTGCTCGGGCGGACATCGCCGATCAGCTTTCCCTCGTCCCGGGAACCGCTCATGATCAGCGTCTGCACCGACAGGTTCTTCATCGCGCCGAGCACCGGGTCGTACAGCGCACGCGACGCGCCACCGATACGGCGGGTGACGACCAGGTGCAGGCCGATATCGCGTGCCTGCGGCAGGTATTCGAGCAGCGGGGCGAAGGGGTTGACCGATCCGGTGACCACCATGTCGTAGTCGTCGACGACGACATAGATCTCCGGGCCCGACCACCAGCTGCGTTCACGCAGTTGCTGCTGGGTGATGTCGGAACCGGGAATTCGCTTGGCCAGGTAGCCCGCCACCTCGGCGATCATCGGCCCACAGGTCTGTGACGAGGTCGAGTATCCGGCCAGCTGATCGCCCTCGAGCACACCGAGCATGGTGCGCCGGTAGTCGATCAGGATGACCCGCGCCTCGGACGCGTCGGACTGTTCGGCGATGCTCATCACGATGTTGCGCAGCAGCGTGGTCTTGCCGCATTCCACGTCCGCGAAGGCCATGAAGTGCGGTTCGAGACCGAAATCCAGTACCAGCGGCTGCAATTCGGACTCGCCGAGACCGACGACGACCTTGCTGCGGTCGAGCTTGACACCCTGTCCCTTGGCGGTGGCGACGACCTCGTCGCGCGGGAAGCTCAGCGGCAGCATGCGCACCTGCGGGGCACGGCGTCCCGGATACAGCGCGATGAGCTCTTCCCGCGCCCTGGTGACACCGTCGGCGACCGTGGACGGATCGGAGTCCGAATCCAGGCGGGGCAACGCGATCAGCATGTGCAACTGTTCGCGGGTGAGACCCCGGCCCGGCCTGCCGACCGGAACCTGGTGCGCGGTGCGGCGATTCATCTCCGAGTCACCGGGGTCGCCCAGGCGCAGCTCCAGCCTGGTACCGACCTGGTCCTTGACCACCGGCCGGATCTCGGCCCAGCGCGAGGCGCCGATCATCAGGTGGACGCCGAAGGAAAGACCCTGGGTGGCAATGGCATTGATCAGCGGTTCGAGGATGTCGAATTCCTCGCGGATGGCGCCCCAGCCGTCGATCACCAGGAACACGTCACCGAACTGGTCGGCGGCGAGCAGGTCGCCCGGTGCGGCGGTGGTCCCGTTGATCTGTCGTGCCTCGAGCGCGGAGAACTTGCGACGGCGGAACTCGGCCATGGATTCGATGCCGAGCTCGGCGAATCGTTCCTCGCGCTGCCGCATGAGGGTGGTGAGCTCGGCGATGGTGCGCCGGACCCGATCGCCGTCGAGACGACCGGCAACCGAACCGACGTGCGGGATCCCGACCAGACCGGCCATGCTGCCGCCACCGAAGTCGAGGCAGTAGAACTGCACCTGCTCGGGCGTGTGCGTGGCGGCCGCGGCCAGGATGATCGTGCGCAAGGTGGTCGACTTGCCCGACTGCGGGCCACCGACCACCGCGACATTGCCCTGTGCGCCCGCGAGATTGATGGTGAGCACGTCGCGGCGCTGCTCGTAGGGCTTGTCGATGACACCGATCGGCATCCACAGCTGACCGTGCCGGTTCACCGGCGATCGCCAGTCGGGGTCGGGCAGCAACATGTCGGCGGTCGGCGATTCCTCCAGCGGTGGCAGCCACACTTCGTGGGCGGGCCTGCCGTGCCCGGTCAGCCGCTTGACCACCACGTCGAGCAACGAATCCGGGATACCCTCCTCGGCGCTCTGACCACCGGGTGGGGGCGGTGGTGGGAGTTCCGGCCGACCGCGCAGGATCGGGTCGGTCTCCTCGTGTTCCGGCTCGAGCTCGGCGGCTTCGACGGGGGCCGCGGTGAACACCACGGGCCGTTGCCCGCCGACCGGCGCGCCGTCGTCGTCTATGACTGTGCCGACCGGCGCGACATAGGAACCCGAGACGTAACTGGCGTTGAACCGAAGCGGTTCGGAGGCATCGCTTTTCAGGTAGCCCGCGCCGGGCACGCTGGGCAGGTGGTAGGCGTCGGTGATTCCGAGTACCGCGCGCGATTCGTTGGCCGAGAAGGTGCGCAGACCGATCCGGTAGGACAGGTGCGATTCCAGGCCGCGCAGCTTGTTCTCCTCCAGGCGCTGCGAGGCCAGCAGCAGATGCACGTGCAGCGAGCGACCGAGACGGCCGATCATCACGAACAGTTCGGCGAAATCCGGTTTCTGCGAGAGCAATTCGGAGAACTCGTCGACCACCACGAACAGCGCGGGTAGCGGGTCGAGCGGAACGCCTGCCGCCCTTGCCTTCTCGTAGTCGGTGACGTTGGCGTAGTTGCCCGCCGAGCGCAGCAGCTCCTGGCGGCGGTTCATCTCACCGGCCAGCGCGTCCTTCATGCGGTCGACCAGCGAGAGCTCGTCCTCGAGGTTGGTGATCACGGCCGCGACGTGCGGCAGCGAGTCGAGGCCGAGGAACGTCGCGCCACCCTTGAAGTCGACGAGCACCAGGTTGAGGGCATCCGGCGAATGCGTGGTGACCAGCGAAAGTACCAGCGTACGAAGGAACTCCGACTTGCCCGAGCCGGTGGCGCCGATGCACAGGCCGTGCGGGCCCATGCCGTTCTCGGCCGACTCCTTGATGTCGATCTCGACCGGCGTGCCGTCCGGGGTGATGCCGATCGGCACCCGCAGGCGTTCCCGCGCGGTTCGCGGTCGCCACACCCTGGCCGGGTCGATCTGGGCGGCGTCGGGAATGCGCAGCAGGGCCATCAGGCCGGGGTCGCTGGTGGTGCCCTCCCCCAGGCTGACGATCTGCGCGGCCGTCGCGAGCCGGTAGCGGGCGAGTGAGCGCGCGAAGGCCGCCGCCTCGGCCGCGCTGACCTCGTCGGCCGTGGCGAACCGTTCCACCCCGGCGGCACTGCGCGCCGACACCGCGCCGTCGGCGACGACCAGTTGCAGGCCGCGGCGCGCCGCGAGTCCGTTCTCCGGCGCGGTCAGATCGAGCACGGTCACCGAGTCGAGGCCGGATTCGCTGATGGTGCGCTCGTTACCGCTGATGTAGCCGTCATCGATCACCACCACAAGGTGCAACCGGCCCTGGGTGGGCTGCGGATTGCGCATGAACCGGCCGCGTTCCATCAGCTCGGTCTGCAACGCCGATTCGAGCTCGCCCAGCGAGGTGTACATCATCCGCGCCGAGCCCAGTCCGTCGCGCACCGACGGATGCTGCACGTGCGGAAGCCATTTCGCCCAGGCCCAGTGCGTATCGGGATCGGCGCAGACGATGGCGACGACGAGATTGTCCGGCCCGTGGAAGGTGGTCAGTTCCATCAGCATGGCCCGCACCAGCTCGCGGCCCTCGTCGAGGTCGCCACCGATATTGATGGCGGGGAAGGCCCGCAGCGAGACCGCGGTCGGCAGTTCGTGCACCACCGAATGCGTGCGGACGAAACGGCGCAGCGCCACCGTGGACACCGGTTCGAGGTCTTCGAGCGGGCCGGTTTCGGGCCTGGCCAGCTTGGTGGCGAGGCGGTGGCTGCCGACGCCGACGCGCACATGCCCGAAGTCGGGGTCGTTGGGGCGGCGCTCCCACATCCGCCTGCTCCCGATCAGCGAGGGCAGATCGGCGGGTTCGGGATGACTCCAGCCGAGCGTCTCGAGCTGTTTGGTGCCGGTGGTGCGCACGTCCTTGCGCACCTGGTCGAGATACCGGAAGTAGTCCTTGCGTTCCTCGTTGAGCTCGACGGCGCGCTTGGGACCACCGCCGCGCATGCCCGCCATCATGCCGACCATCGACATGAGCATCATCATCGGGAACATCATCATCATCGGATTGGCCAGCAGATTGCGGCCCATCGTGACCATCATCGCGATCATGCCGACCACCGCCACCACCATGATGACGGGCATCAGCTTCATCATCAGCGGCGACGGGATGGCGCGCTGGATCTCCGGCGGCGGGGTGAGCGCTACTTCACCACCCGGTGCGCGCGGCGGCGCGATCCGGGGGCGACGGACGAAACCTTCGGTTGCCATCGAACCCTCTACTCCTCGAATTCCTGATTGAGGTCAACACCGCGGCGGCGGAACGGGAACCCGAACGCGGCGCCGATTCCCAAGGCGGCCAACAGCAACAGCGATCCGGCGATCGCGACCTGGCGCGGGCGGGAATCCGGTTCCGGCGCCACGTAGGGTTCGGCGATCGGATGCCCGATGTCGGCGCCCCTGCTGGGCGGCTCGGCGGACAACGGTGCGGTGAGCGCCGCGAGCGGGTCGATCAGACCGGCGCCGATGGCGTCGTCACGGCCGCGCCCCGGTGCGTGCGCGGTGCGGGTGATCCGTTCGATCACCTGCTGGGCGGACAGGTCCGGAAAGCGCGACCGGATCAGCGCGGCCAACCCCGCGACATACGGTGCGGCGAAACTGGTTCCGTCGACCGGCTGCACACCCTCCATCGTCTGCACGCCGTCAACCAGCCCGGTGCCACCGGGCTTGCTGTCCAGCGACACGATGTTGCGACCGATCGCGGCGGCCCCGACCCACGGCCCGCGCAGCGACAGCGCCGAGGGCTGGCCGTCGGCGTCGACCGAACCGACCGACAGCACGTACGGGGTGAACCACGCCGGGGACGGGACAGTGGTCACCGAACTCCAGCCGGACCCCTCGTTCTGGTTCTGGCACGGCCCGCCCTGCTCCACATTGCCCGCCGCCGCCACGACCACCACATTGCGGTCGTAGGCGTATTTCACGGCGGCTCCAAGCGCGCCGTCGGCGGTATTGGAACCGGCTGCGGTGCAAGCCACTTCGGAGATGTTGATCACGGTGGCGCCCATGTCCACCGCGCGCACGACCGCACCGGCGAGGGTGAGCACACTGCCGTAGCCGTCGCTGCGCAGCGCACCGTCCTCCTTGACCGAACCCGCCCGGTCCTTGCGGTCGTAGGCGAGGCTGAGCTGGCGGATGGCCAAGATCTCCGCGTCCGGGGCGACCCCGACGAACGCGTCGTCGGGCGAGGGCCGGGCGGCGATGATGCCCGCCACCAGTGTGCCGTGGCCGTCGCAGTCGACGGTGCCGTCGGTATCGCTCACGTAGTCGCCGCCCGCTTGCAGCGCGGGCAGGCGCGGATGCCGGTTGACGCCGGTATCGATCACGGCCACCTTCTGCCCGGCCCCCCGGCTGAACTGCCAGGCCGAGGGCAGATCGAGGACCTGCTGCGACATCGGCGGTTCGACCGGGGCGTTGCCGCGCAGCACCGGTTCGGCACACAGTTCGCGCTGTTCGGTCACCTCGAGTGGAGCCGGCCTACCACTCAGCGCCAGCGCGGCGTCGAGCGCGCCCGGATCGATGCGCGGCGGAGCGATGGCGCCCGCGGGCCCCGGGAATCCGGCGACCGTGCCGAGCACGGTCGCCGCACAGGTGAGCCGCAGCAGCGCGCGCCGCATGGCTGCGCCGGTCATATGTTGCGGGCGGTCGAGTACACATCCATCACCCACAGCGCGAGCGGGATCATCGTGATGATCAACAGGTACTCGAAGATCTCGATCATCCGCCGCGTCACCGGTGTCACTTCGACATGGGGTCCGATGACGCCGAACCCGATGACAGCACCCGCGGTCGCCAACAGCAGTGCCACCGCGACGAATTCGAGCGATTCGTGGCCGAGGCCGAGGCCCGTGAGCAACGCGAACAGAGTGAGCGCGCCCGCGATGATCAGCGTGGCGGCCTGCACCAGGTCGGCGTAGGAGCGACCGCGCAGACACAGCACGATCCCCGCGACCGCCGCGAGCGCGACGCCGCCGGAGTGGAACGAGCCGAACGGGTCGGCCGCACCGACGGCACCGATCAGCGCGGCGAGCGCGCAGGCGACGACGAGGCCGGTCTGGATCTGATTCGCGACCCGGGCACGTTCGCCGAGCCCGGCCGCCGAAGGCAGCGCGATCGCACCGACCGCGCCCACGCCCTCGATGGTGGGGCGCTGTTCGTGATCGGCGGGATCGATCGCCCCGCCCGCCGTGGGCACCGGCGGAATAGGCAGCCGTGCCGTCACCGCGGCCAGCCGTGGCACCGACGACAGCAGCATCACCGCCGCCACCAGCACCCCGGCGAACAGCTTGGCCAGCCCCGGATGCCAGATCAGATAGATCACACCCGACACCGCGCCGAACACGCTGAGCGTGATCGCGGCGGCGAACAATCCGGCTCCGATTCCGGTGACCCGATACCCGATCACCGCGGCGACCAGGAGCATCACGCTGCCGAGCAACAGGCTGCCCGCACCGAGCACGCCCGGCACCACCAGCGCACCACCGCCGAACAACAGCAGCAGCGCGTCCAGCGAAAGCCAGTTCGCGGTAATCGAATCCGTGAATTTCCGCGCGGCGATTCCGGCCGCCGCCGACGCGGCGATCCCGGTGCCGAGCAGCGCGAACGCCGGGGCGAGCGGATCGGTGTGGGTGCGCGAGACGATCAACAGCGCGAGTGCGGCGATGATCGAGACGGTCGCCAGCACGAGCCCGGCCCAGCGGGCCGCCGATCCGGACCAACCGCGGAACTCGCCTGCGGTGAGCCGGGATACGGCGTCGATGACGTCGTCGAACAGCGCGGGCGACTCCCTGCGGGTCACCGGGCTCAGCACCAGCAGCTCACCGTCGTAGACCTCGGCCTCGGTGAGCGTGCGGCTCGGCGCGAGGGGGTCCTGCCCGAGTCGCGCCAGCGTCCAGTGCTGGGCGCGAATCGGAGCGGAGTCCTCGTCGCCGTCGGGCAGGCGCGGATCCCGCGAACGGATCAGCGCCACCAGATCACCGATGAATCCGGCGATCGGCACCGTGGCGGGCAGACCTATGTCGAGCTGCGTATCACCCCCGATCACTGAAACTCGGCATAGTTCGGGCTCATTGCCTAACAACGTCGACACCAGTGATGAACTCTCAGTCGTAGCTGACTACTTCCGTTGCGACCACACGGCAGCGTTACCTAATCTAACGGACAGGGCAAACCGGCGCGATCGAAGTCCTACCGCCGGATTGAACACCAGCTGTCCATCAGAGGAAGATTTCGGGGTCCGACACCACATGCCAGACATTCGCCAGGCTCAGCGCGCCTTCGACGCGGGCGTCCTCTCGCTCGGTCTGTCCATCGACGGTCAGGAGTCCGCGCGCGACGAGGAGTACGCGAAGCTGGCCTTCCAGCGCGCGACGGAATGGGATTCGTCGATGTGCGACGCGTGGCTGGGCCGCGCGGCCGCCGGCGAGGTGACCAAGGAGGTGCTGTTCAATCTGCACCGGACCAGCCTTGATTCACTCGGTCGCGAGCAGCGCAGGATCGGCCTCGCCCCGCGCGCCATGGCCGGCCGGTTCCTGCCCGGGCTCTACATCGACTACCCGCTGGCCGGGCTCACCGAGATCTGGCTGGCCTGGGCATCGCAGCTGATCGCCGACACCGACTACGACCAAGCCGAGCAGGTGCTCGACGAACTGGCGAGGTTGCGCGGCGGTCGCGCCGACGACCCCGACAAGCAGATCGACGATCGGATCAGCTCCTACATCCGCGGCATCCTGCACTACAACACGCAGCGCTGGTCGGACGTGATGACCGTGCTGGCCGGCTCGGAAAGCTGGAAAGACCCCTATCTGGCCACCGGCGCGAATGTGATGGTGGGCACCGCGTGCGCGCAGCTGGGATTGTTCGGCGAGGCGATCCGGCGGATGGAACAGGCCGAGGCGGGCCCGATTCCGTCGGCCAAGTTCACCGCCATGTACAACCGTGGCCTGTGCCTGCGGGAATCGGGCAACGAGGCCGAGGCTCAGAAGCTGTTCGAGCAGGTCTACTCGCAGCTGCCCGATTTCGCCGCCAACACGACCGCCATGCGCGACCGCACCTTCCGGATCGTGGTCACCAGCCGCGAGGTGATCGACGCGCGCACCGACAAGTGGGATTCCGGCTCGGCGCCGACGCTGGCCTCGATGAACGAAGCCGCCGCGGAGGACCGGGCGAAGACCGTTCTCGCCGAGGCCCGCGCACAGCTCGACAAGCAGGTCGGACTGGCCTCGGTGAAGAACCAGGTGGCCAAGCTGCAGTCCTCGGCGCAGCTGGCCAAGATCCGTGCGGGCAAGGGCCTGTCGAGTCAGTCCCGTGGCCAGCACCTGGCCTTCACCGGCCCGCCCGGTACCGGTAAGACCACCATCGCGCGAGTGGTCGCCAAGATCTATTGCGGTGTCGGGCTGTTGAAGACCGACAAGGTGGTCGAGGCCAAGCGTGTCGACTTCGTGAGCCAGAACCTCGGCGGCACGGCGATCAAGTCCGAGAAGCTGATCGACAGCGCGATGGACGGCGTGCTGTTCATCGACGAGGCCTACACGCTGATCCAGACCGGACTTTCGGGCGGTGACGCGTTCGGTCGCGAGGCCGTGGACACGCTGCTGGCGCGCATGGAGAACGACCGCGATCGGCTCGTGGTGATCATCGCCGGGTACGACGGCGAGATCGACCGGTTGCTCGCCGCCAACGACGGCTTGGCCTCGCGTTTCGCCAAGCGTCTGCAGTTCCCCTCCTACACGGCCGCCGAACTCGGGCAGATCGGCGAAATCGTGGCCGGCAGCCGGGATTCCCAACTCTCGCCGGAGTCGCTGGCCACCCTGATCGAGACCTGCGACTACCTGTACAACCTGGAGAGCACCGACCAGAGCGGACAACCGCGGCGCGGTGTGGACCTGGCAGGCAACGGTCGCTTCATCCGCAATGTGATCGAGTCGGCGGAAGAGGAACGCGAGTTCCGGCTGGCCAATACCGACGGGCTCGACCTGGCCGAGGTCGACGACGACGTGCTGATGCGCATCGAGGAGCCGGACATGCGGACCGCGCTCGCCGGGATCGTCGCCACCCTCAATATCGGACAGATCCCGAACCTGGGCTGAACGCCGAAGGGGCCCGGTGCGAATGCGCGCCAGGCCCCGCTCTTTTCGGCTACTTACTGGCCGAGGGCAACGAATCGTAGCTGGTCAGTGCGTCTTTCGCGGACAGCGTCGGGCCGGGGACGAGCTGGCCGATGATCGACCACGGCGCCAGCTTCGGCTTGTCCCCGAGGCCGAGTACCGCGGCGGTCCCGGCGTCGGGGATGCCGTAGCGAATCCCGTTGTCGGCCACATAGAACAGCGATTCACGCCGCAAGCTCCCCGGCTCCACACCGGTGACCTGCACGAATTCGCCGGTGCTCGGCGCCAGATACACGGCATCCATTCGGTTGCCCGAACCGTCGGCGGTCGCGAGAGTCACCGGCTTGGCCGATCCGGCCAACGGCAGTTTCGTTCCGGCGAGCAACGTCACCGTGGCGCGTTCGGTCGGCCCGTCCACCGACTTGCCCTGCGCGATCGCCTCACCGGGGTCCTTGGCCCAGTTCACGCACGCCACGGGGGCGTCCTCGGCGGACAGGATCCGGGGCTTGTGTTCGGGAAAGGCGTCGATCGGCAAGGTGTGCAGCATCGGCATCCGGTCGAGTACATCCGGCGCCAGCTCGGCGATCTCGCGCATACCCCGCGAATCGGCGTTGCGCAGCAGGTCGGCGGTGAACTCCGAGACGCGCTGCACGCCGTCGGCGAGCACCACGTACATCGTCTCCTTGCCCGCGGCCTCCACGCCGGTCACCGAGATGATCCCGCCGATCGGCACATTCGACAGTTTGCCGGGGCCGGGTTCGCCCGCGCGCTCGATGGTCGGCACGGCGAGCGGCGGGGCCTGGGTGGTCGCGCCGAGCACCGCGCTACCGACCGGACGGACCTGCTGACCGGTCAGCCCGAGCGTCCTGGCGAGCACCGAGTTGGTCGGGTCGACCTCGGCCCTCGCGCCCTTGTACAGGAGGAAGGTCTTGTCGCTGTGGCGCATCAGCATGGCGTCGTCGGCGCCGACCGCGCCGATCCGGTCGCCGGTCTCGAGCTTGCCGACGATGGCGGTGGTGAGGCCGCCGCCCGCGCCGGACGCGCTCCCCGCGGCCGAGAGCGGGGTGGTCTCGCACAGCGTCCAATTCGAGCTCGACCCCTGCTTGGAACCCGGCATGGCCGCCGGGGCGCCGGGAATGCCGAGCAGCGGACCACGTGGCATCGAACCGAGCTTGTCGTCCTTCACCGATTTCGGGGCTTGCGCGTCGCCGGCGATGAGCCGGGCCGAGGCCAGATTGAGCACCGGGTGAAGGGTCTTCTCGCCCTCTTTCGCCTCGACGACCACATACATGGCGCCGCTCTGCTTCCCGGTGACGATCAGCGCGTCGCCGATCGCGCCCTGTGGTTTCAGAAAGCCGAGGATGGCCGCCCCTGCCACGATGATCAGACCGAGGACCGCGCCGACCATCAGCGACCGGCTCTGCGACTTCATCGGATCGTGCAACATGCGCACGTCACGGCGGACCAGGGCATGATCGAGCCTGCGTAGCAGAAAGCGATAACCATTGACCTGGGCTTTGGTTGTCAGCTGTGCCGGCACAGGGACTCCATTGCTGAGTTGATCACCATCTCGTCGGACACGGTACCGTAAATCCGGAACTTGTCCTTCACCATGATTCGACGTACGCCAAGCGGGGACAACGGCTTTGAACAACAGTATGAACGCCGGGCAAACCGGCAGCGCACACGTCTACGACACCCTGCGTGACCCGGAATTCTGGTTGTTCCGGATGTACCCGCTGCGTGCGTGTGTGCCGACCGCGATACTCGCGGCGATCGTGGCCTGGATCGTGCTGGCGACGACGGATTCGGTCTACGGCGCGATCGGCGGCGCCGCGGTCGTGCTGTTGATCGGGCTCGTGCCGATCCGGCGACGGCCCCCGGCGGTCCGCATCGGCGACTGGTTGGCCCGTCGCCTGCGCGGCCGCGCAGACACCCTCGATCGGGCGCCCGCGTTCGACGTACCGCTGCCGGAGGGCGGCGGTTGCGGGGTGCGATGGGACGGCGACCTGCTGCTCACCATGCTGCGGATCGACCCGCCGCCGGACACCCTCACTCTCCTGCGTCGCGGCTCGCTCAGTGCCGACCAGCTGCTGCCGCTCACCGAAGTGGCGCGCTGCCTCGAGCAATTCGATGTGGGCCTGGTGAGCATCGATGTGATCTCCACCGGCGCGCGCACCGCGGGCACCGGCGCGGCCGCACAGCTGTACAACCGGATTCTCGGCCCGCTGCCCGCCATCGCGCACCGCACCTGCTGGCTCGTGCTGCGCCTGGACCCCGTGGCCAACGCGACCGCGGTGGACAAGCGCGGCGGCGGTGCGACCGGTGCGCTGCGCACCATGATCATCGCCACCCGCCGGGTCGCGAATCGGCTGGCCACCCAGGGCATCGACGCCGCGGTGCTCACCGCGACCGAGATAAACAGCGCGCTGCGCGAACTGTCCTACGGCTTCGACCCGCTGCGGCTGACCGAGTCGGCGCACGGCCTGGAATCCGAGTACGGCAGGCACCTCACCCACTACCAGCTCACCGCACCGATGATCGGCACCAACGGACTGGCCGAGATCTGGTCGCTGCCCACGTTGTCGACCACAGTCACGCTGCGCCTGCACCCCGGCGCGGGCCGGATCGGCCGGGCGGACGACAAGGCGGGGACCGTCGTGCTCAACGCCGTGGTCCGCTTCGATTCGGTGGAGCCCTACGACAAGGCGCCGATCGCCGGGCTGCGCGAGCTCCCCGGCAGCCAGCGGCGAATCCTGCTCGACACCTTGCCCATCGGCGCCGCCGACGCCCTCGGTGGCCGGGACGGCTACCGAGGCACCCTCACCGCACTCACCGACATCGCCGTGCCGACGACCGGCTGCGGCCAGCTGATCGGCGCCGACGAACGCGGCCAGGGCATCGCCGTCCCGCTGATCGGCGCGGGCACACGCCATGTCGACGTGATCGGGAACCTGGACCTGGCTCAGCAGGTGGTCCTGCGGGCCACCGCGCTCGGCGCGCACGCCGTCGTGCACACCACGCGCCCGCAGGCGTGGCAGTCGATGGTCGCCAATCTGGCTACCCCCCAGCTGCTGTCGATCGCGCCACGCGCCGCGGGCGCGACCCCACAGGCGCCCCCCGGCCCGCCACCCGTCCCCGCGGCGCCGTATCCGACCACCACCGTCCTGGTGTTCGACGGCATCGCGCCGACCACCCACCTGGGCGGTGCGACCTTCGTCGAAATCCGCACCACCGAACGTGATCCGGACGCGCTGCCGCCCGACGTGACCCTCATCCAGGACCCGTACGCCCCGAACCGGATCACGGTCCGAACCAGCACCGGCAGCGCGACAGTGTCGATGGTGACCACCCCCGACGAAATGCACTACATCGGCGAATCACTCGCGGCCCGCTGAGAATTGCCCGACTTCACACCCAGTTCGGGAAAACCGCACTACGAACCCAGCACCAACACAACCGAACCCCACACGGGCCGACCTCGCACGGGTCCACCCCGTACGAGCCCGACCCGCACAACCCAACCCCCACGGGCCGACCTCGAGGAGGCCCTCGCCCGCGCAGCGGGCGTAGCGGCCCGGCCACCCGAAAAACGGGGCGGGACAAAGTGCCGAAGGCACGAGTCCCGCCCCGTTTTTCGGGTGGCCCCTCAGGGGCCGCGCTCGAGCGCGCCAGCGCTCCAATAACTCAGCTCCTAGAAATCAGCGAAACCGTCGCCGACCTTGCCGTCGGCCTCGAGCGCGCGGTTCAGCGCGGACTCGACCTGAGCGGCGAGCTTGTCGAGCTTGTCGAGCGTGTCGGTCAGCTCGGTGGTGACGTTCTTGTGCGCGGTGTCGAAGGTCGAGATCGCCTGGTCACCCTGCAGGTTGTTGCGGAAATCCGAAGCGGCGCCCTCGAGTTCGTCGATTTCGCCCTTCATCTTCCCGCCGTAGGTCTGCAGGTCGCTGAACAGCTCGTTCATCGCCGCGGGATCATAAAGAATGGTCATAGCTCAGTTCCTGTTCGTGTCTGAATCGCGGTCAGAGGTTGGTGTAGCCGCCGCCACCGCCGGTGGAACCGCCACCGGACAGGCCTTGGCCGTCCATGTTCACCAGGGTGGACTTGCCGGAGCTGACCGCTTCGGTGAGCCGGTCGAACTTCTTGTTCAGTGCATCGGACTCGTCGTGCCAGGCCTGGGCGACCTTCACGAACTCGTCGGAGGCGTCACCCTTCCAGCCGCGGAGCACGGCCTGGGCAGCGTCGTCGATCTGGCCGACCGACGTGCGGAGGTTGCCGATGCTGCTTTCGAGCTTGGAGACGACGCCGTCTACGCCGCCTGCTTCTACACCTACTGGTCCCTGAGGGGGCATGTGCCGAACCTTTCCTACTTGATGGTTGAAACGAGAGATGGCTTAATCTGGCCGCCACCCCCCACCGGGAAGCCCCTCGAGGAGCGCACCGATCGCCTGCGTGAGGCGGTGATCGGTGCCCGGCGTGATGGTCGACCACACCTGCCCGTCGGGCGCCGTCATCGGCGCTACGACGATCCGGCCGCGCGCGGTGTCGTACACCGCGACCGCGCCAGGGGCTCGGGTGGTCAGCCCGTCGTGGTGGACTACGGCGACGATCTCGGTGTAGCCATGGCAGGTGCCGAAGGCCGCGCCGAGCACGGTCGCCTGGTGCGCGTCGATACCGAGCGCATACATCGCGTCCACGTACTGGGAAGTTGTGCCGGCCGCGTCGAGGCGCGCCGCCAGGTCGTCGGCTGCGACGCTCACCGGCGCTACCTCGGCGGGCGCGCAGGTCGGCAGCGCGGCCAGTAGCAGGCGGGCGAGTTCGCGGTCGGATCCGTCGATGGCATCGGTGGCGATCTCGAAGGTCTCGCCGGTGCGTACCGCGCTGGCGTGGCCGGAACCACGGCGGGCCAAGCAGATTCGCCGCCTGCCGTCGTCACCGTAGCCACGGGCGACGAGTTCGGCGTCGGGTTGGGCCAGGGTGTGCAGCGCGCCCGCCAAATCGGGTTCGACATCGCCGTAGCTGTCGAAGATGCCGGTGGCGGTGAGTTCGGCGACCGCGGCGTCGCGGGCCGCGCGCCAGGCGTCGAAGGTGTCCTGCTGCGGGCCGACGGCGAGCACCAGCGGCAGGGTCTGCACACCGAGCCGGTCGGCGACGGCGAGCAGCGCGTCGTTGGTGAGCGTGGTCATGGCCGTCCCTCCGCGGTGGCGGTGCCGCCGGTCTGCGCGGCGGCGCGCTCGGCGACGCCGAGCACCGCGGGCGCGGCCTGGATCTCGCCTTCGGCGACCAGCTGGTCGGACTCCTCGTAGGCCAGGCCCGCGCGCGGGAAGCGGGCAGCCGAGTCCTGGCCGCCGCCTTGCGCCATCGCGCCGGGGACGAGCGGCGCCGACTGCCCGGCCGGGGTGGTGGTGACCGGCGCCGCCTGTGTCGTGGCTCCGGCCGTGGTCGCTGACTGAACGAAAGTCGGTGCACGGTAAGCGGTCTGGACCGGAGTCGGCATCGACGGCAGCGCGCCGAGGCCGATCGCGCCGATCCCGGGCATCGCCCCGGCGCTCGGCGTCGGCGACGCGCTCTGACCCGACTTCTCGCCGGTGAGCGCGGCTTCCGGGGCGATCGGCGGTGGCGGCGCGTGCAACCACGGCGTCGCCAGCGGTTCGGTGGCCGCCTCGTAGCTGCGCATCACCCGGGAGGCAACGGCTTTGGCCATGTCGGCATCGGCGTCGGTCTGCGCCGCGATGGCCTTGATCGGCGCACCGAGGGCGGCGCCGACCTGTTCCAGTGCCTGCTGCATCGCCGTGATCGCGGCGATGTCGGCGGTATTGGGCATGGCGATGGCCGCCACCTCGTAGGCGAGAACCTGGGCTTGCATCCTGGCCGCGTTGGCGGTCGCGGCCGCCGCGGTCTCGAGCAACCACTCGCGCAGCGTCGAGATCCGTTCCCACACGAGCTCGCTGCTCCCGGACTTCCAGGAACCACGCAAGGTCTGCAGCACCTGCTCGTAGTCGAGCACGGCCGCGCCGAAGGCCGCGGCGAGCCGCGTCCAGGCGGCGGCCGCGTCGGCCATCGGCATCGGTCCGGCACCGGCGGTGAGGTCGGTGGCGAGCTTGTCGGGCTCGCGCGCCTCCCACACCACTCCGGTGAAGCCGGGCTGCGGTGGTTCGATCATTATCCGTTGAAGCCGCTGGTGTTGTCGGTTTCCATCTGGTCGAACTCGCTCACCTGCGCGCGCAAGGTGGCGGCGAGCTTGTTCATCTCGTGCGCACCCGCCTCGGCGCCGGTCAGGTAGTCGTCGGCGACGCCGTTGGCCGTGTTCGCGGCGCGCACCGACACCTCTTCGGTACCGGCCGGTGCCACGTGCAGCGCCGGTGCCACGGCGGTCAGTTCGGTGGTGAGCCGGTCGGCGATGCCGTCCAGCGCTGCCGCGGCTTTGCTCGCCGCGGCCGAATCGAATTCGAAGGTGTTACTCATCTGCCACTCCTGTCATGGTCGTGCCGCGTCACAGTGAGAGTTCTTTGTCCGGCGGAGCATCGGTGACCACCGGTTCGGCGGCGCCGACGACCGGGGTCGCCACCCCCGCGATCTGGCCGACGACTTCGTCGCCGTGGTTACCGGTGACCAGCTGCGAGTGCACGGCCTCGTTGCCGCCGCCCTCCACCGCGCGCGCCATCGGCATGCCCGCGCCGGCACCGCCCATCGGCATCATTCCCGGCGACGAGCCGCCTGCCGATGCCGTGGTCGTGTTCGCGCCGCCGGAGGTGGTGCCGCCCGCGCCGCCGACCGCACCGGTGGCACCCACAGTGGACAGACCACTGGCGCGACCGCCCTGCCACGGACTCAGTGGTGACGACGACGACCCGACGCCGCCGATCGCGCCGACCCCACCGATCGCGCCGCCTCCGCCGGCACCGCCACTCGCGGCGGCCAGCTCCTCGGCGGATTCCTCACCGGTCGCGGAGATCTCGGTACCGGTGGTCGTCGAGCCGGTGGTACTGGTCGACAGCGAACTCACCTGTTCGGCAAGCGAACCGAGCGAGGAGACCGCGGTGCTCGCGGTACTGATCAACGGCGTGATCAGGCTCATCAGCTGGCTCAGCGACTCGCTGCCCGCGTCGACGCCGGACGGCGCGTTGGTCACCTCGACCTTCTCACCCGCCTGCACCATCTCGCCGCTGCGCGCCACCATCTCGGCCTTGGTCTCGGCCGTGATCGCCAGACCCTCCGCCATCGCCTCCATGGTCGCCGCGATCAGCACCGCCTGACCACCCGGAGTGAGCACGTAGAGCGGAGCGAGCGCCAGGGTGGCCGAGTACCTGGCGATCACCGCGGCCAGCTTCGCGCCGCCGACCGCGACATTGCCCGCCGCCTGGGCGAGCACCGCCTTCTCCTGGGTGCTCTGGGTGGCGAGCTTGGCGCCGTCGGACTGCGCCGCGGTCGCCTTGGTGGTCGCCTCCGTCGCCGCGGCGCTCTGCCACAGCTGCATCACCGTCTGTAGCGCGGTCGAGCCCAGCGACATCACGGTCTCGAGCACCGAGGAGATATTCGTCAGTGCCTCAGCGGGATTGCTCGACGTACCGGTGCCCGAGGTCGCGCCGGTACTGCCGAGCGCACCGGTGCCGAACGCGGAGGCCAGCTCGGTGAGTGGCTGCATCAGCGCCGTCAGATCGATCGTCGGCAGCGCGGGCATTTCCGGCAGCTGGATGAACTCGGGCAGCTGCGGCAGCTGCGGCAACCCCATCGAGCCGAGCACCTGGCTCACCGGCTGATCGAGCATCGGCGCAAACGAACTACCGCGCAGCACCTCGAGCACAGTCGGATCGACCGACGCTGCCACGCCGGCCGAATCTCCCCCTGGATACGTCATCGCTACTGATCGACCGCCGAGATACCCAGCTTGGACGCGCCGTCGGCGCCCTCATAGGTAGCGGCGGCCTGAGTAGCGGTCAACGCGGTACCCGCGTGCACCGCGGCCAGCTGGGCCACCGAGGTGAGGTGGTTGGCCTGCGCGTACGCGAACGACATCAGGAATTCCTGGCCGATCAGGCCGAACACGGGCACCGCGGCGGCCATCGTGGCGACCTGGTCGACCGCGCCTGCCTGGGCGACCCCCGCCGCCATCGTGGCCGAGGCACCCGCGTACGCACGAACTGCGTCCGGAACTACCGCAACATGGTTCATGGCTATCGTCCAATCTCGAAACAGCCCATGGTGTTTCGTTACTTTATCTACCCGTCCGGCCCTGACACCACACAAATCTGCGGTGAAGATCAGTTGAATCTCACGTACCGGCCCGGTTGTACGCCGTTACCAGCTCGGCTCGCTCACCGAAGGCGCGGTGCGCGGCGGCCTGCGCGGTCTGTACCAGCACCCGCTCGAAATCCGCCGGTGACAACTTGGCGATCGCCGCGCTGAACTCGAGCCCGACCAGCGCGCCCGCACCGTCGACCGTCACCGTCACCGCGCCGTCGGGCGAAACTTCCCGCGCCCGGATGCCATTGGTGGCATCGGCCAGATCCTGCAACCGATAGAGCTGACCCTGCACCTTCGCGATCAGCTCGTCCATGGTCTCGACCATCGCCTTGTCCTCCCCTCTTCGCTCGCTAGACCGACCGCAGCCAGCTGTCCGGCTCGGTGTCGTATTCCTGCTCCTCGACGATCTCCGCCGCCGCGACCTCGGTCTCGGTGGGCAGTCCCGTCGCCGCCAGCAGCGCCGGGTCGAACCCCGCCTCCGCCAGCTGATTACGCCGTGCCAGACCCGCCCGCTTGGCCGACTTCTGACACAACCGCAGGATCTCGGCGGCCAGCTCGGCGGGGTCGCGGCGGACCTGTTCGCGATCCACCGTGATCCCCACCGGCAGCCCCTGCTCGGTGGTACGCACCACGATCGCGCCCGTCACCGACGACGCGCTGAACTCGGTCGGAAACTCGTCCACGACTCCCCCTTCCGTCTGGCCCGGCATCATTACGCCCGATCGTCCCTGATGGCTCTGACAACTTCGGCGATCTGAGTGTTGATCAGCGACACCACCCGCCTGCGATCGGCACCGACCGCCACCCGCGGCGTGCCGGGCACCAGCACGTAGCGACCGTCGTCGGTCAGGTCGCGCCAGCCCAGCCGCAAGCGCACGATGCCGCGCGGACCGAATCGCGACCAGCCCTGCTCGATGTCGATGAAACCGTCACGGTCGAGCGGCGCCTGCTGAAAGGTCAGCGTCCGCACCGCGGCATCGTCGTCGTAGTGCTGAACCAGCGAGCGGCCGTAGGAGTGATCGAGCTGGTCGTCGGCCGGTTCGTCGAGGCGGATCTCCTGGCCGCGCCCCGCTTCGGCCGGGGGCAGGTGGCCTGCGACGACGTCACCGAGAGACAGCGCATCATGGCGGGTGATCACGAATCCCTCAGCGTGGTACAGGGTGCGGCCGGGGCGCTGGCGCACCAGATAGCCCACGTCGCCCTTGCGCGCCGCGAGCATGCGCACCGAGAACGCGGGATCGGTGAGTCGCTCGCCGCCGCCGTAGCCGCGCACGATCAGCCGGATATCGGGATGGGTGAGCACGTCGATGATGTCGTCGAGCTCGTGCCCCCAGCGCTGCTTGATCGTCATCCAGTTGTGTTTCAGCGTGAACTCCGCCGCATCGGAGGTGCTCGGCTCACTGCTGTGGATGAACGGGTCCGGCATGTACTCCTCGTCGATGCCTGCCCACAGCGCATCGAACTCGTCGCCGGTGAATTCCCAGGTGGGCGTCACTGTTCCACCACCGGCCTCGCGACGATCGGCGCGTCACCGAGCGCTTCGTCCAAGTGGGTCGTCGAGTCGAGGTAGTCGGCCCGCTTGTGTTCCTTCTGCTGGCCCTGACCACCGCCGGCCCCACCCATCGGCGACATCGGCATACCACCCATCGGCGAACCGGCCGCCGACGACGCGACGCCCGTGCGGAAGCCCTCCATCCCTGTGGTGGCCGAAGCCCGCGGGAACAGCTTGGACGCGCTGTCCAGGCTGGGCGACAGCGGCGCGGCGCCCGCACCGGCGCCACCACCGCCGGAACCCGAGCCACCGCCGCCACCGCCGCCCTTGCTCGCCGCGCTGAGCGCCTTCTTGGCCTGGTCCTGCAGGGAACCGAGCGCCGCGGAGCTCGGAATACCCGCCAGGGCACTCTGTTCCACGGCCGAGGTCGCCTGTTCCACGGCCGACTGCGCGGCGGAACTGGCCTGTTCGAGACCGGATTGCAGGGCCGAGGTCAGCTGATCGGTCGAGGACGACCCCGTCGATCCTGTCGAACCGGTCGACCCCGGCGAGCCGTTGCCCGTGGTATCCCCGCTGCCATTACCCAGCTGGCTACCGGACTTCTGCTCCTGCAGCTCCGCCATGGCTTTCTTGAACGCGGCGGAGGTGTCGCCCGAACCCGATCCGCTCCCCGAACCGGAGCCGCTCCCGCTGCCGTTTCCGGAGCCGTTCCCATTTCCGTTCCCGTTGCCGTTTCCGTTCCCGTTGCCGGTTCCGTCCCCGGAGGACGGCGCGGTCGGATCGGGCAGCGTGGGAATGTGGCTCGTGGTGCTGTTGAGTCCGGGAACGTAGGTGTTCCACATGACCTGGCGGCCGTTCTTCGCGCAGGCCTCCTTGTCGGCCTGTGCCTGCGAGCCGTTGGGATCGGAGTAGCACCGGGGCAACATGAGCGCGGTCGCCAGCCCCTTGGAGGTGGCGTTGACCCAGCCGACGGTGTAATCGAGTGCGGCGGCCACCTGTTTGGTCTGATCGACCAGCAGTCCGTTGGCCTCGTGATAGGCCGACATCGCCGACATGGCGCGCGTGGCGCCGCCCGGGCTGGTCCAGCTCTTCTTGCTCGCTTCAACTTTGGCGTTCAGGTCGTCGAAACCCGTTTTGAGCCAGCCTGCCAATCTGCCCCAATACAACGCGGTGTGAGCCAGATTCCCGGGAACCGTCGACAGGGAATTCATGATCGCCTGAAGTTCGTTGTAGTTGTAGCCGCCGGGGCCCTCCGCCTTCATTCCGGCCGGATCGAAGGTTTTGCCGTCGGACAGGATCTTCGGCAGGTTGACCGCGGTCGCCACCGCCGGAAACTGGACGACCGTGGGCGGCAGCGGCGTCTTGGCCATGCCGGCGCTTCTACCCTGCTCGATCTTGGTGCGCAGCGCGTCCAGATCCACCTTGCTGCCGTCCTCGGCGCCCTTGTAATGCCGGGCCGCGTCGAGAAAGGTGTTGGCGACATTGTCGAGTACCGTCTCGTGCTTGCCGAGCACGGTCTGCAGCTGACCGGCCTTCCCTTCGAACTGCTTCGACAGCTGTTTGCCCGACTCCAGCGAGGAGAACTCGGGCAGGTTCGAGACCATGTCCACCTGGGATTTCACCGAGTTGACCCAGTAGCGCGCGTTGTTGGCGGCTTCGACCAGGTTCGGCAGCGCCGACGGCTCGAGCATCAGCGATCCGTCCGAGGCTGCCGAACGCAGCCCCGCCCACTGATCCTGCGCCGATGGTCCCGTCATGAAGTCGACCCTCCCTGTCCGTACCGGTGTCGCCTCGCGCCCCGCCTGGCACCGCTACCACGACACCGCCGATTCGCACGGCTTGCTAACGATTCTACGGTCTGTCACATGAATTACGCATGTACAGCAGCGATCTCACTGGTGGCGATGGTTCGACCATCTCCGACCATCGCTATCACCAGCCCGCGTCGGTAGCGGGCCGCGACGGATCACGGGATCCGTCTTCTTCGTCGGTCGAGAGTCGTTCCCGCTCCGGCGAGTTGGGCGGCTCCAGCGAGGCTTCCACCGGCTGCGGAATCGCGAAACCGTCCATGTCGTCGACCAATTCGGTGATCTTCGGCAGGCGGGCGCGTTCGCGCTGGATCGGCGCCATCAGCGCCTGCGTCTTGCGGGCCACCTCGACCGAGGCCTGCTGCGCGGCCTCGGTCACGGCCTTGGCGATCTCGGTGTAGGTGAGGTCGTCGATGTCGGGGGTGAACTTCGTCTCGATGACCTTGTAGTCGGCGTTGACCGTCACCGTCACCCGTTTGCGCACAGTGGCGCTGGCGATGATCTTGGCGCGGTCCTGCTGGACCTGCGCGATCGCACGCATCTGGGTCTGGACAGTCTCGAGGATGTCCGCCATCTGTGCCTTGGCGTGCTCGTTGGCCATTCCCGGTTCCCTCCGACTCGCGGGCCGTCGCGCCCAGCCCGTCGGTTAGCGAGCACACCACAACTGCCACACCCACGCAACAGCACGACGCCGTAGGTCAGGTCGCCAGGCCGACGGTGTGGGTGCCCGCCGAACCGGCGAGATTCAGCTGGAACCAGGCGGAATCGACGTTGTAGACATCGTCGGGAAAGACGCGGGTGAACGCCTCCCTGGCCACGGCCCCACGCTCGGCGGCCTCGACCAGGCCGGGGACCGCTTCCTTCTGCGCCTGACCCGCTTTCGCGCCGAGCAAGCCGGTCAGCACGTCGACAACGGTCCTGGTGTCCCACATCCCGGGGACGGCGGACGTGAGCGCGTCGGCGCCGGCCGACGCGCCCCGATACCAGCGGCCGCCCTCCCACCAATAGCAGAAACTCAGCAGACCGTTCTCGGCGCGGCGGTTGATCACCGGCTCGGCGACCCAATCGGGCGCCCCGAGGAAGAACTGCGGCATCGGGAGGTCTTTGTTGTAGACGGCGTCGAGTTCCGGTGCGTCCCACACCCCGCCGGAGAGCACCGCACGATCGCCCGGGAGCAGACACAGGGTGGAGCCGCTGTGTTTCGAGCCCTCGAAGACGTGGAAGGCCGGCGTCACCCGCGGTCCCCACTTGGAGCCGATCGCCACGAATGCGGCGGCGATCAGCGCCCACCGGCGGGCCAGGAGATCGAGCGGCGGGAATTCCACGTCCGGCGCCGACCCGATGGCGGTGCGGCCCGCCGCGGTATCGGCGCGCGCCTGCTCGGCCGCGGCCAGCGGCGTGCGGATCTGCCGGTTGCCGTGACCGATGTAGGCGGCCAGCCAGATCGGCAGCCGGTCGCGCGGATAGATCTCGATGTCGGTGCGGTACACCGTCGGCGGGAAGAGCTGGTCGTCCGGGAACGGGTCGTCGCCGTAGTCGTATTCGACGTTCATCCGGCCCGCGTTGCTCAGGGTGAGCAGGTAGCGCCACCACGGCCCGTCGCCCATCGACGCGGAGAGGTGCCGGTGCTCACGCAGCAGATCCAGCAGTTCCGGGCTCGGGAACACCCGGGCGAAACGCTCCTGCTCATCGTGGAACACGACCATCGACACCTCGGCCGCCGCCGTCAGCGCGAAGGAAGCCTCGACCTTGGTCCAGCCCGGCGGACCCAGCGCCGCCAGCGTTTTCGCGATGCGATGACTCAGGGCGGCGGCCCGATCCGTGATCCCGTCGTCGTCGGCCACCACCGTGGTGAGGGTGAATCCGACATCGGGATCCCCGGCCAGCTCGTCAGCCACTGCGCACTCCTGTTGCCTAGTCCTGGTTCTCGCCGTACCGCGCCGTCACGGTGCCTGCCTCGTCCCACACGGTCCGGGTGAGCAACGCGCCGCCGGGGGCGAAAACGGTTTCTTCCTTGCGATTCCCGGTGGGGAACCACGTGCACCAGCGGCCCACCTCGTGCCGATCGGCATACTCGCCGGTGTAGCGCGGGGTGCCGTCGAGGTACCAGCCGCGCGTCGGACCGTCGGGGTAGCCGTCGGTGTAGCCGGCCAGGTCGGTGATGGGGCTGCTCGGTGCCGGGCGGCGGAACTGCCTGCCGGTGAACGGCTCGGCACCGTAGTACATGCGGCCTTCCTCGTCGTCCCAGCGGAACGCGGGATCGTCCGCGGGCACCGCGTCGGCCGCGATGTCCTTGCGGGTGCGCTCGTCCTCGAATTCGATCACCTCACCCGCCTGGTTCCAGACCGAGTGGGTGAGCAGCGTGCCCTCGATGTCGTAGACGTCCTCCAGGCGGCGGGCGCCGTCGGGATACCACTCCTGCCAGGTGCCCACGGGCCGGTTGCGGTAGAACTCGCCGTTGTAGCGCATGGTGCCGTCGGGGTACCAGCCCGTCCAGTCACCGTCGCGGTCGCCGTCGTCGTAGCTCCAGTACTCGCGCCAGGTGCCGTCGGGGCGGGTCTGGGTCACCGCGCCGCTGTAGGGCTCACCCCGATACGACAACCTGCCGGTCGCCGCGTCGATCACCACATCCGGATCGCTCAATTCGATCGGATCGTCACTCACCTTCGAAACCTCTCCGATCGCATCAGACTCGGTCGCTGAAGATTGTCATCCGGCCCGCCGGATCGGCAACCACGTTACGGATCAGCAGGCCGAGGTCCAGCTCCGGCGGCAGCGAACGGTAGATCAGCTCACCCATCGGCCTGCCGTCGACCGCGACCGTGAACCGCGTCATCCGCTGCCGTGAACGCTCCCAGCCCACGTGCGCGGCCCAGGTGAGCTCGATCGGCTGTGCACCGACCTGCACCATCAGCCGATCGGCGAGCCGATAGAAGATCACCGTCACCCCACCGAGATCGGCGTACAGGCCGTCGGCGCCGAGCTGTCCCGGCGCCGCGGGCCGCAACGAACCGGACCGCGGATCGAACTCGGCCAGCACGCCACCGCCGTACGGACGGACGAGCAGCACGATGTGCTCGGTCGGCGGCTGATACTCCGGCCGATAAGGCCTGCGGGTATCGCCCTGCCCGCCGGCAGGCGGCATCGCGGGCGGCGGATACATCGGCGCACCACCCTGCGGATTGCCGGTACCCGGCTGCTGCCAACCGGATTGGTCGAGGGCCGGGTTCCCGCTCGCCGGAGGGTAGAGCTGGCCATTACCCGGCGGGTGACCATTGCCCGGCACGTACGGCTGACCGTTACCAGGTGGGTACGGGTGACCACTTCCAGGCGCGTACGGCTGACCGTTGCCGGGGTACGGCTGACCGCTACCGGGGAACGGCTGACCGTTACCCGGGGGGTACTGCTGCCCACTTCCAGGCGGGAACGGCTGACCATTACCCGGCTGGTACGGCTGACCATTACCCGGCTGGTACGGCTGGCCACTACCCGGCTGGTACGGCTGACCACTACCCGGCGGGAACGGCTGACCACTACCCGGCGGATAGGGCTGACCACTACCCGGCGGATAGGGCTGACCATTGCCTGGTGGGAACGGCTGACCGCCTCCCGGCTGATCCGGCATGCCCGAGCCAGGGGGTTGCGTTCCCCACGGCGGAAGAGACGGCAGACTCGGATTTCCGCCCGGCGGTGTCGGCTGGACCGGCCACGACGGCACCGTCGGTTCGTTCGGAGCCGGCTCAGTCGGCGTCGGCTCAGTCGGCCACGGCGGCACAGGTGGCAGCGGCGGCTCAGTCGGTACCGGCGGCTCAGTCGGTACCGGCGGCAGCGTCGGTACCGGCGGCAGCGTCGGCGCAGGCGGAAGCGTCGGCGCAGGCGGAAGCGTCGGTACCGGCGGCGCGGGCGGCAACGGTGGCACGGGTGGAACCGGCGGCAGCGGTTCGCCCGGCGGCAGAGGAGGTTTCGGTGGCACGAACGGATTCGGCTGATCCGGCGGGCACGGCGGATTTGGCTGGCTCGGCGGGCGCGGCGGTTCCGGCTGGCCCGGCGGACGCGGCGGTTCCGGCTGGCCCGGCGGTTCCGGCGGCAGCGGTGTCTCCGGCGTCAGCACCAGCGGCGGCACCGGCCATTGGACGGCGTCGAACACCGGCACGTCGAGCTCGACCTCGTACTCGTGCGGCGGATGCGGAATGTGCGAACGCATCGCCGACCCCGGCAATTGCCTGCGCACCCCCGGCTGCCCCTCGCCATCGGGCGACCGCGGCGGACCCTGGCTGTCCCCGTCGGCACCACCGTCCCGATCCAGGTCGAAGCTCTTGTCGGGATCCCCCGAATCAGCGTTGTCCCCACCCTTGTCCGAGTCCCCGGCCGAGGTCGGCTCGCCGTCATCGACACCCGAATCCGGATCGTCCACCGACGGCCGACGCGCACCCTGGCCCGCCTCCGAACCTTCTTGTTCGGCCCGGCCGGTGTCGCCCCGGTCAACGCCCGATGTCGGCTTGCTCGGATCAGCTTCGCCCACCACTACATTCGCACCAGCACCCACTGGATCGGGCTCACGCGGGATGGCCTGCCCAGCCGCACTGCCGTCGCCGGTCCGACCCGCGCCGACGTCTCCGCTCGGATCGACTTCGCCCGCAACGACATCCGGGTCTGCGCCCACCGGTCCGGCCCTACGCGGAGTCGGCGAATTCGCCGGGTCACCAAAGTCGCCGCGCGCTCTCGGGCCCACTCGTTCGTTCGGATCCGGCGATCCCGGCCTCCGTGTCGGCATCCCGGAGTCAGCGTTCTCGGCAGCCGGGTCGGAGCCCGGATCCTGCCGCGAACCAGCACCCGGCTGAACCTCGTTCTCACCGTCAACATCCGGACCGGCGGACACACTCGGTGGAACCTTGTTGTTGCCGTTGCCATCCGGCCCCACACCCAATGCCGACGGAACCTGGTTGTCGCCGTCAGCATCCCGCCCCGCAGACAGCCCTGGCGGAACCTCGTTGTTGCCATCGGAATCCGAACCAGCAGGCAACGCCGGCGGAACCTGGTTGTTGCCGTTGACACCCGGACCCACAGACAATGCCGGCGGCGCGGGTGTGCCGGGGCGCGCAGGCGTGGCGGGATCAGGTGTGGGCAGTGCGGGGGAATCCGGAGTGGGGGCACCGTGGGTCGGCCCACCGTCGATCGCGGGCGGGGACGTGGGCGCGTCGATCTCGGGGTCGGTGACGAACGGTTCGTTGAGGAGCTCGCGCAGGCGGGCGATGTCGGCGGCGCGCTGCCGGATCTCGTCGCGGATCTCCTCGTGCACCCGCGCCAGCTGTTCGAGGGTCAGGCGTTCGTGCTTGTCGATGCGGCCGTCGCGGAACCACTCGTAAACCTGTGCCACCCGCTTGTCGTCGGCGTCGGCGAGGTCGACACCGAGCAGACGCGCGTGGTCGCGGCTCGGCCCGGGGACGGCGTCCTCGGGGGCGGCGGGTAGCGGCGACCGGTTGCCGAGGTCGTCGGCGCCCACTTCGCGCAGGAAGTCGAGGGCGTCGCGTAGGTGCACCGGAGGGTCGTCGCCGATGGCGCGCGGGTCGGTGTCCGGGTCGTAGACCAGGTTGTCGGCGTACGGATCGACCTTCGCGAGCGCCCGCACGTAGTCGGCGAGCGGCCCGACGAGATCGTCGATGTCACCGCGCGCGGCCCGGTTGGACAGCGCCTCGGCCAGCGCCGCCGCGTCGAGCGGCAGCGCACCGCGCGGCAGGCCGAGATGGGGGGCGAGCGCGTCACGGGCGGCGTCGACGGCTGCCGGGTCGAGTGCGCGCAGCAGCTTCGCGTAATCGGTGAGATTCGCCGACCGCTGACGGTGCGGCTCCACCCGCGTCGCCGGATCGGCGAGCCCACGGGCGATCACCTCCGGGCCGAGCGCCTCCGGCGTGACACCGAAACGCAGCGCCAGCGCACTGCGCGCATTGTGCAGCGCGTTGAAGTTGTCGATCGCGTCGGCGCTGCGCGCGTAGTCGACCAGGCCCTCCACCTGCGTGGCCCGCACCTGATTGGCGCGTTCCTGCTCGGCGAGCAGCGTGTCGAGCTGCTCCCCCGCCAGGTTCGACGGATCGTCGATGCCGAGCCGCTGCGCCACCTCGGCGATGTCGGCCCTGAGCTCGGCCAGCGAACGCGGTTCCGGCACAGGCTGATTCGTGTCATCCGCCACGGCGGGAAGACCGGCATCCGGCTCGGCGCCCGTGGGCGGCCGCTCGATCATCCGCCACGGCTGCGTCCCGTCGCGCACCATCGTCGCGTCGACCGTGCGCCCGTCCACCTCGGTGCGCAGGTGCCGCACCTCGGGCGCGTCGACCTCGAGGATGTGCACGCGGCCGCCGTCATCGATCCCGACCACCCGGATCTCGATGTCGACCTCGCCACGGTTGAGCCGGTCGATGAAGTCGGCATCGGCATCGGCGAGCGCACGGGCCAGCGCGGCCTCGTGTCCGGCCCCGGTGTCGACGATCGCGATCTTGCCGTTCTCGGGGTCGACGACGAGCCGATCGCCGCTGTCGCTGTCGTTGAAATCGGCTACTCGCTGGGTGAGTTCACCGAGTACTCCGACATTGTCGTCCAGCTGCCCGCGCAGCCTCGCGATCTCGCCGTCGAGATTGTTGACCAGCGCCTCCAGGTCCGCCCCGGCCAGGTGTGCCCAGGTGGACCGTTCGTCACGCAGTCCGGCGCGGCGCAGCGCGTCGTCGAAGATCTTGCGTGCGTCCTCGGCGTGCACGGTCGGATCGCCACCGTCGTCGCTGAGATCGCCCCAGATGTTGACCCATTCGCCGCCGTTGTTCACCCCGCGCCAGTTGAGCATTCGCAAGCTGAACTCGTCGCCCTTGGCCGCGACGACTTCCTTGAGGTAGGCGCCGAGCGGGTCGTTGCTGTGGAAGTTGGCGGGCCGGAACGGGATGTCCGCGTGCTCGGCGTTGAAGAATCGCGCGGCCGCTTCCAGCGCCTGGATCACACCGTCGCGGCGCAGCAACCGGTATTCGGCCTCGGCGACAGCCTTGCGCAGCCCTTCTTCACTGAAATCGGTGAGCTGGACCCCGAGTTCGCGGGCCAGCGCTTCGAGCACGGTCGCATCGGCGATTCGCCCGTTGACCGCGTCGACCACATCCCGCAGCCACGGCGGCAGCGGTTCGGCAACGGCGGGAACTTCCTCGCCCTTGCTCGAAATCTGCACCGGCTCATCAGAATCCGCGAGTTCCTTCGGCTCCCGCGCAGCCAGCTCCCCGGGCGACAAGCTCTCCGGTTCGAGCAGATGCTCCAACCCCGCGTCGCGCAGGTCCTGCTCGATCTGACGGCGCAGCTGCGGGTCGGCATCGGAGATCCACGGCTTGTACTCGCTGCCGTCGAGATTGCGCAGCGGCAGGAATTCGCCCGCCTGATCGGCGATCCGCGAGGACAGGTGCTTGAGGATCGGCACCAGCTCGCGGTTCTGCCACATGAGCACACCCTCTTTGAGGATGCGCGCCGGATTGAACTTGATCTGCAGCTGGTCGTATTCGCCACCTGGCTGGCCTGGCGTCGAGTCCTTCACCGTGGTCAACGGCAGCCCGGCACTGTGGCCGAGCATCGACTGACCGGCACCGTCCATGCTCGATCCCGACGGGTACTTCGGATTGTCGCCGTAGTAGCCGCGATTGACGAGCCGGTCCCACAGCTTGCGCAGCCAGTTCTTCTTCGGCGGCACCTCGACCGCCTTGTCCGCGGTCGAGGTGAACGGCTTCGGTTCGATGCGCGCGAGTGGTTCGAGATGCCAGGCGTCGGGCCCGTCGGCCACCAGCCGCACCAGCATCTTGTCGCCGTCGACGTCGAGCGACAGCACGCGGTCGTCGAGCTCGGTGCGCACCATCTGATACAGGTGCGCCATATCACCGGCGTCGCGCGTCACCCCTGCGCGCAACCGGTTGAGGTCGTCGGCGGCGCGGACGAGACCGGGGTCGGCAGGCAGTCCCAGCCGGGCCGCCCAGCGCCGAGCGATGGCCTCGCGCAGCGCCCGCTGCTGCGGATCGGTGGCGGCCTCGGCATGCCGGACCGCGGCGGCGAACGCCTCGACCGCACCCGCCCGCAGCAACTGGCGGTACCGGGCGGCGTCGAGAGAACCCGCATCGGTGAGATCCACACCGAACCTGGCGGCCAGGCGATCCATCGCCTGCTGCGCGGGCTCGATCCTCGGCCCGCCGGGCCGGCGCGCACCGTCTTCCGGCGGCAGTATCGCGGACGGGTGCAGCGGCGTGGCCTGCGGGTTCGGCTCCGGTTCGGCGCCGAGGGAGGGTCGGGCGTCGTCGAGTCCGGCCAGCCGCAGTTCCTCGGCCATCTCGGCACGCACCTGCGGATCGCCCTCGACCCGCCAGTGGTCGAGCCCGTCCTGCAACTCGTCGACGTCGAGCGGCTCGTAGTCGTCCGGATACCGCATGGGTGTGCCGAGTTCGGCGTCGGGATCCAGTGCGCTGTCGAGGAATCCGCGGGCCCGCGCCATATCGGCGATCTCGGCGAGCGCTCCGAGCGGATCACGCTGACCGGTGAGCGCGTCACCGAGGCCGAGCGCTTCGGCGAGTACGCGGACCTGCTCGGCTTGCTCCGGGGTGAGCGGTGGCGTGTCGGCGGTGGCCGAGGGCGGCAGATCGCTGAGTTCCTGCAGGAACTGGTGGACATCGTTGAGGAAGTCTCTGCGCTGGTACGCGCGCTGGGGTGCGTCGCCGGCGTCGGCACCGTCGGTGACCGGCTGATCCAGCACGGCGTCGCCGGGTACAGCCAGTTCGGCGGGCGTCTTGGGCAGACCGAAGTCCAGTGGCGACGAATTCTTCGCAGGCTCTTCGGGTTCCGGGCTCGGCGCGGTCGGCGGACGCGACGGCGGCTTGGACGGCGGGCCGCCGGGCGCCGTCTGCGCCGCGGGCGGATCCCCCGAATCGTCGTCATCGTCACGCGAACCGTCGTCCTCACGCGAACCGTCGTTGTCGCGGGAACCGCCCTCAGAACGCGAACTGTTGCCGCTCTCGCTTGTCGACCCGTCCCCACTGTCCGGCGTCGAGGCACCACCCTGCCGTTCGACCGCAGCGGCGAACCGGGCGGCCATTTCCGCACGGGCAGCGTCGAATTCCTGCTGGGCCCGCAGATACGACTCGAGGGCCTGCGCGTCGGCCAACGCCTCGGCGTCGAGCTCGTCGGGCCGTGTCTGCGCGGCCTCGGCGAGTTCGGCACGCAGCGCGTCGAACTGCTGCTGCGCGGCGAGGTAGGACTCGAGCGCGGCCAGGTCGGCCGCGCGCACGGCGAAATCCGCGTCGGCGTCATCGCCACGCTGCGCGGCGGTCTCCGCGTCCCTGGCCGCCAGTTCCTCGAACCTGGCGGCGATGTCCGCCTGCGCGGCGTCGAAATCCCGTTGGGCGCGCAGGTACGACTCCAACGCGGACAGATCCGCGTCGACACCGTCGAGATCACGCAGCGTGTCCTCCAGCGCGGCGTCGGCGCCGTCGGCGCGGCGCTCGTCCGCCTGGTCGTGCAGCTTGTTCTGGCGTTCGACGGCGTCGTCGATCATCGCCAGCGGATCGACCGGCTCGCCCGGTCCGACCAGATCGTCCAGCGAGGGAATCGGTTCGGCCAGTTCGCCGGCGACCTCGTCCAGCTTGCGCATGGTCTGGTCGAGCTTCGCGTCGGCCCGATCGTCGAGGTCGCGGCCGCGTTCGGGCGGCACCTCGGAATCGTGTCGGCCCGAATCCGGTTGCGGGCCAACCGGTTGCGGACCCCCGCCCGGCTTGCCACTCTCCGGCGCCGCGGGCAGTCCGCGCCGCCCCTCGGGCAACGCGTCGGGCTGCGAGCCGGGGTGCTCTCTGGCCGGCGTTCCCTCGGCGGGCGGCAGGTCGGCCACCGGCCGGTAGAACTCGTCGGTGAGCGCCTTCAGCTGCTCGAGCTGCTCGGTTCTGAGGCGGATCTCCTCGCGGATGGCCGCGATCTCGGCGGCCAGCTTCTCCGGGCTCAGACCCTCGTGCTTCTCGATCTTGCCGTCGCGGTAGGCCTCGTAGATCTCGACGAACTTCGCACCGTCGGCGGTGGACACATCCACTCCGACCAAGCGTGCCCAGTCTCGATTCGGCTGTGGCCGTGGATCATTCGGGCCGACCGGCTCGTCCGCGCCATAGGAGCGGGCGATGTTGCCTGCGACCTGGGCGGCGAAATCGGCGGGATTCGCACCGGGCTCGGCGGCGCCGACCACATCACGCAGGCCGTGGATCGCGTCGCGGTCGTAGATGTGCGGGTCGCCGGTGGTGCGCGGATCAGCCGCTCTGGTGCCCGCGGGATGATCGGTGTAGGGGTCGATGCGCATCAGCGCGTCGGCGTAGGCGGCCAGCGCCTCCCGCGCATGGTCGCCCGCGCCGAGCCGGTGCATCCGCGTGACGAGTTTGCGCAGCTTGGCCGGATCGATGCCGCTCTCGGCCGGGCCGACCTTCGACCGGCCGGTGCGCGGGTCGGTCTTGCTGACCTTCGGGCGCAGCGCCTCCGGATTCCCCGGGCTCAGTGCCTTGATCAGCGCTTCCTGCGCCGCCTTGACCGCGGCCGCGTCGACGTTGCGCAGCTGCTGGGAGTAGCCCGCGGTCTTGCTCGGTTCGCGCTGCTGCCCGTCGAGCAGGTCCTCGAACTGCTGCTGGCGTTTGCCGCGCCGCTGTTTCGGATCAGTGAGGGCCTCGGCGATCCGTCTCGGCGTGAGCTCGCTCTCCGCGAGACCGAGCCGCGATGTCAGCTGATCGCGCGCGTCACCGATCAGGTAGAAGGTCTCGATGTCGGCCATCGTGCGGGCGTAATCGAACAGCGCCTCGGCCTGCCCCGCGCGTACCGCGTTGTCCAGGTGCAGCGCACGGATGGTGGCGTCGATGTTGTCCGGGTGCAGCGCGGCCGGACCCAGACCGAGTTGCCGTGCCAGATCGACGATTTCGCGCACCATGTCTGCACGGTCGCGCGGGACGGGTGGCGGTTCCGGTGTCGCCTGGACCGGGCGCCACTCGCCGTCCTCGCCGCGCATCATCGTCACCTGCAGTTCGGCGCCATCCACGGTGCGCCGAATGTGCTGCACCTCCGGTGTGGCCACCGGATCGAGGAACTGCCTGCCCGCGCCGTCGGCGTGCACGGCCCGGAAGTCGGGCCGCAGTACCCCGTTGTCGATGTCGATCGCCAGCTCCGGGTTGTCCCGCAGCGCGCGGGCCAGCGCCTCCTCACGGTCGAGCGCACCGTCGACAACCAGCAACCGGTCCGGCCCGCCGTCGGCATCGGGCACCCGCGCGACCTGATCACCGTAGGACTTGCCCACCGGTTCGGCGCCGTCACCCTGCAGGATCGGCTGCGCGGCGGCGATGAAATCGGCGAGGTTCTGTGCCCGCTGCCGCGCCGCGTCACGCAGCTCGTTGAGCGTCGGCTCCATGCGATCGCCGGACAGATCGCCGAGGTCACGGCCGAACATCGCCGCCCAGCCGGACAATTCGTCACGCAGCTGGTCGCGGCGCAGCGCGTGTTCGAAGAACTCGCGGGCCCGCGCCTCGTCCCGGCCCGGCTCCCGATCATCGGAGAAGCTGGCCCATTCGGGCAGCCGGTCCGCGCCGTTGCCGACCCGGTCGTAGTCGCGCAGCGAGGTGACGCCCTCGAAGGCGACGATCAGGTCGCGCAGGAACCGGCCGAGCGGATCCTTGTCGAGGAAGCTGACTTCCCGCGAGAACGGCACCGGGCGTGGGGCGCTGGTATCGCCCCAGTGACTCCGCGATGGGTCGGCACCACCCGGTTCGTCGTCGTAATAGTCGGCGTCGTCGCGTGGTTCGTCCGACTCGATCTCGCGCAGGCGGTCCGGTCCGTGCAGTGTCCGGTCGTCAGGGGCAGGTGCCGGGTCGGCGGGATGATCCGCGCGCCGGTACGGGCGGGTCTGTTCCTCGTCGGCTCGGCGTGCCGCGTCGGCCAGGCCCTCGATCGCACCGATCTCGCGCAGCAGCCGGTGACTCTGGAGATCGATCGCCCGGCGCACATCCCGAGCTCCCTCACCGTCGAGATCGATACCGAGCCGCTCGGCCATCTCGGTCAGCGTCTCGCCCTCAGGCGGCGGACCCTGCTGTTCCGGCGGCGCCTCGGCGGGCGGAAGGGGTGCGTCCTCCATCGCCCGCGCCTCGTCGGTGTCGATGAGTCCGTTGAATTCCAGATCGTCGATCAGGTCTTGGCGCAGCCGCGGATCGCGAGCATCGGCGAACAGTTGTTTCAGGATGTCGCGGACCTCGTCGGCGTCCATCCGGTTGGCCCGCAGCTCGCTGAGCACGGTGTCGCGCACCGCATTCGGATCGGCGTCGGAGATCCACGGCCGGTATTCGGTGCCGTCGGGGAAGTACACCGGGCGGTAATCGCCTGCCGAATCCGCCTCGCGTCCCAGTATCCCGCCGATAACCGGAATGTGCTCACGGTTGTGGTACCAGGTGAGCCCCTCCTTGCCGATCCGCGCCACGTTCAACGCGGGATCTCCTACGCCGGGCGGCGGTTCGCTGATCATCGGACCGTCCACCGGCGGCGCGGGATGCGCGGGTGCCGGCGACGCGGGCGGGTCGGTCAGCAGATGCGCGCCGCCGCTGACGCCGTCGCGCAGCGCGGTCTGTCCGCGCCCGTCGAGCCCCGATCCGGACGGGTACTTGAGATTCAGCCCCTGATACCCGGCATTGAGATCGTCGACCAGTTTCCGCAGGGCATTCCGGTTGTCGACTTCGGGAATGTCGGCGTCGTTGCGCGCGGGCACATGCTGGGTGGCCTCGTCGCCGTCGTTCCGCGCGACCACCCACTGCCCGTCTGCCAGCTGGATGTGCAGCGCGACGACTTCTCCGTTGGCACCCAGCTCGACGCGGACCTCGCGCTGCGTCGGTTCAGGCTCCGGGTCAGCGAAATCCGGTTTCCGGTTCCGTGTTTCGCCGTCTTCGTCACCCATGAAGTCGGTATCGGCCCGCAGCGCACCGTCCCAAGAGACAAGGGGTGGCTTCCTCGGCGTGCCATCCGGATTCGCCGAGCCTTCGAGGTCGGCGCGGAGTTCGGCGTCGACAATGTCTTGCGGCACACCCTCGGCGTGCCTGCGGGAGAAGCCCTCGGCGCTCTCCGTCCCGGAAACCATTCGGGTGCAGTTCGCACAGCACACGACGCCTTCGGCCGACTTGAGATTCGTGGGTGCGTGAACGAGCGCCGCCATCGAGGCGCGATCGGTGCGCTCACCGTTTCGTTCGCGATCGTGCAGCGCTTCGTTGGTCGTGCGGACCTCGGCATGGCGAAGCGGATCGTCGCCGTGATCCCACACCGTCGCGTCCTTGTTGCCCTTGGCCAGCTCGGCCATATCTTGACCGGTCGCTTCGGCGTTTTCGTACAACCTCGGGTGCAGGTCAGCGACGCGGAGGCCGGATTCCGGCGCGCCATTCGCCGCTTCATAGACACGCCCGGTCAGACGATCGATCGTAACGGCCACCACGGGTCCGATCGGGTTCGCCCGCCCATTCGCCTCACCGTACGCGGATTTCGCCGCCGCGGCCTTCTTCTCCAAGGCTTCGAACTTTTCATTCGCCTGGTCGCGAATCTCGGTCAAGGTACTGAGATCCTCGGGCGCCGCACCTTTCAGATTGCGATTCGCGATGCCTCGCGCACGCTTGGCGGCGTCCAATTCATCAGCGAGACGGGCCTTTTCCGGCTTGGTCGCCGCGATATCGGCAGCCTTCTGCCGGTCCGCCGTTTCGCTGACCGCCGCGTACAAAGGCAACCGCTCGGCAGCCACCCGGCGCACGAGTTCGTCGACGTACTCACCGTCGACCTTGGTGATGTAACCGTCGGCATCCCGGACTATGTCGCCGGTCAGCTCGCCGAGCAGGTGCGCCTTCGCGGCGGGCACATCGCTCGACCCCAGCTCTTCGCCGACGGCGGGCACCGGTTGGACCTTCGACATCGCGGGGGCCAGCTCAGGCGGATCGCTGTCCCGTGTATCCGGTGTATCGCTGGGCGGCAGGTCGTCGTCATCCATGAAATCGATGTCGTCGTCGCGCGAGTCATCGCCACGGTCGAGCGCATTCGGATCGGCGCCGAACGGCAACGGAACATCGGCGAGCACATTCACGCCGTCGCGCTGGAGCAGCAGCTCGGTGACGGTGATCGTTCCGTCGGCGGCAGTATGTACCAGCCGGTACTCGACCTGCAGGGTGCCGTCTTCCATCGCTTGCCGCAGGTCGGCGACGGCGTCGGTCAGCGCGCGGCCCTCGGCGCTGTCGGGGTCGATGCCCCGGGCCACCATCTGGTCGGGAGTCTCGTTGAGGATCTGCGCGAGATTGCGATCCATGTCCAAAGTGCGCCGCAGGTATTCCGGCGAACCCTGTTCCGCCTGCGCGATTTTGGAGCCGCCCAGGACCGAGCCGACGCCCTTGGCCTCCACGACGACCAGGGTCGGCGCCGAGTCCGCGTCGGCGCGCGGGACGTAGGCAGCGATGTCGACCACACCGGCGCCGTCGAATGCCCCTTCGAACGGCGTCAGCAGCACGGCCCGCGGGCGGGCGTCCGGATCGAGCGCGAAGTCGATTCCGGCTACCTCGCCGAGCGTCTTGGACACCTCGATCATCTCGCGACCGAGGTCGTTGTAGTCGGTGGCGGTGTCTTCCAGATCGCCGAGCAGCTCGAGTCTGGCGGTCCGTTCGTCCGGGCTCAGGGTGGCATCGGACCGGATTTCCTGGCGCAGATTCTGGATCGCTTCGGAAAGACGCTTGGGAGCGAGCTCTTTCGCCTCTTTGATCTCGAACTCGGCCATGAGCTTTTTGAGCTCGGTCCGAACGCCGTCACGTTCGGTTTGCAGTTCGAGGCGCCGCTCCGACGCGGCTTCCAGCTCGGCCGCCCGGTCCGGATCGCGCATCTCGTGCGAGTCCGAATCGCCCTTCATCGCGTCGTACAGGTAGTCGGCGCTACTCAGGTGGTCCTTGATGAACGAACCATCGGGACCGTACAACCCGAACTTCACATTGCGCTTGGTGTCCGCCGGGTCATCGACGTGATGCCAGGTCCCATCCGGATCCCGATAACTGTCTGTTCGATCCCCGGGCCGGTGCAACAGCCCATCTTCCCCACGGAACATCCCCGGCGGCACCGAATCATCGGACCCGCGATCCGGACCGGCGACATCATCGTCGTCGCCCATGAAGTCGGTCTCCGGATATTCGGGTGAGACCAAGCGGGGTTCGATGGGATTGCCGTCCCTGGCCGCCTGTTCGAGATCGGCGTGCCGCAGCGGGTCGACCCGGGGTGCCCCTTCGTCGATGATGTGGCCCGCGGTGCTCTCGGTGCCCTGCACCACCCGGGTGCAGTTGGCGCAGCAGGGCGCTTCGACGCCACGACTGGGGACGAACGGCGAGTTGAGAATGGAAGCCAGGCCGTCGAAATCGGTCGGCAGCTGGTCGTCCGGCCCACGCTGCTGGTTGAGCAGTTCCCGGTCGTGCAGCGCGGCGTTGGTGCCGCGCACTTCGGCGTGGCCCAGCGGGTTGTCCGTGTGCGGGAAATGGGCCGGGTCGCGCCCGTTGTGGTAAGCGTCGGTGGGGTCCTGGTAGCGGGCGACGTTGTCGTGCAGCGTCGGGTGCAGCTCGCTGGGGTGGATGCGCTGCTCGGAGGTGCCGTTGGCGGCCTCGTACACGCGACCGGTCAGGCGGTCGATGGTGATGGATGTGACGTGGCCCCGCCGCTTGCCGGGCAGCCGCTCGGCTTCGGCCTTCTCCAAGCGCTTGGCGGGCGAATTGCCTGCCTCGGCTTCGGCCGCGTCGGCGGCCAGGAAGTTGTCGAGGGCGGTCTTGGCCGCCGCGGCCTGCTGCTTGGCGTCCGCGACGCCTGCTTCCGCGCGCTGCACCCCGTCCGCGGCGTCCTCCGCGGCGCGGTCGAGCGCGTCGGCGTCCGCGACGCCACGGTTGCGTGCGTCCGCGGCGGCCTCGACCGCGCGGGTGTGTGCTGCCCGGGCGTCCTTGAGGGCCATCGCGGCATCGCGCACCGCCCGGCCCTTGTCGGACTTCGCGGTTTCCAGCGCCTGCTGCTGGGCCTTGTGCTGCTCGTAGTCGGCGACCAGGGCCGCGTCCGGCGTGGACGCGTCGACGAACGCCTGGCCACGCTCCTCGCTGAGCCGGTGGGAGAACTCGTCGATCGGCTCCCCGCCGACATGGGTGATCCGGGGTGGGTCGCCCGCGGTCTGCACCATCGGGTCGTTCGGATCCAGCACGCCCAGCAGATGCGCGTCGACACCGGGCGTTCGGCTGAACGGTGCGTTGACGGTCCCGGGTTCGGGTTGGAGGAACGACATCGCGGTCGGGCGGGTCGGCGGGTCCTGGTCGCTCATGAAGTCGACGAGGTCGCGATCCAGTGGTGGGCCGTCGCCGTCGAGAGTGTCACGATCGCGAGGATCGGACGGATCGGAATCCGTTCTGGGCGAAGGTGTATCGCTCGGTGTCGTCGCGGACTCGGGGCTGAACGTGCGCCACTTGCCACCGCGATCGATCACCGGGTCCGAGCCCGGCTCGCGCCGCACACCGACGCGATCGGTCGGCGCGGTGACGTCGACGCCGAGCTGGTCGGCGATGTACTGCGCCCAGCCCTTGCTGTTGCCCGCGTGGCAGGAAAGCAGCCGGATCGGCGTTCCTGGAACGTAATTCGGGTTGCTGCGGATCGCGTCGACGATGTCGCGCGGGTGGACCGGGTCCCCGTTGCTCGGCGTCACCGAACCGTCGCGCCGCCCGTGCACGACCACGTCGTGGGAGCCGTCGTTGCGGACGTTCTCGCTCACCCGGTGCGTGCGGGCGTCCTCACCGATGGCCGTGCCGGTCGGATGGTGCACGACGCCTTGGCCATTGGGCAGCTGGGTGTCGTAGACGGGGCCGCTGTCGTTGTCGTCTGGCTGCGGTTGCCTGCGATCATCGCCGGAGTCGGCGCGGTCCCTCGGCGAGGCGGTGTCGTCGGCGCCCGGTCGCCCGGGACGACCTGTCTCCGGGCCCGGCCGGGCCGGGCTCGCGCCCGGATCCGCACCGACGATAGGCACCACCGGCGGAATATCGGCCAGCGGGTCGGACTCCGGCCGAACCTCGGAATCCCCGGCACGAGTCCGGTCGGCGATTGCCTCGGGCTCGCCCGCGCGGGTCGGCGGCGCTTCGCCCGGCGCGGCCTGCAACCCCTGCAGCGGCGTCTCTGCCACACCGGCGCCGCGCTGTTCACCGACACCCGCGCGACTCTCACCATCGGGTCGACTCGTCGCACCGGGATCTTCGGCGGTGCCCTGCGGGTCCGCCACCCTCGACTCATCGACAGTCGGGTTGTCGGTTCTGACTTCCGGTGCGCCGGAACGAATGTCGGATCCGGGCTGCACACCGTCGGTCAGCCCCGCGCGGACTTCCGGAGCGCCGGGGCGGGCCGCCGGCTGCGAACCCTGCGCGGGCGCCTGCTGGCCCGGCGTGGACTGCTGCGGCGTCGACTGCGTTGGCGCAGTGGGCGATTGAGCGGGGCTCGCGGCGGGCTGACCGGTCGTCGGCGTCGCGGCCTGATTGGTGACCGGCGCCTGACCGGTCGCGGCAGGCGAGGGCCCCGCCGTCGCCGCGGGCCCGGCACCTGTCATACCCGCGCCGACCGGCGCCCCGGCCTGCGTCGCGGTGTCCCGGTTGGTCGCCGGAGAATCGTTGACCTGCGTCACCGGCTGACCACTCGACTGCGCGTCGGTGCGCGTGCCCTCGCCGACGCTCGCGCCGTCGGCCTGGTCGGCCTCGCCCGCCCGGGACTTGTCCTGCCCGGAATCCGACTGTGCCGCAGGGCTTTCCCCTTCGGCACGGCCGCTGCCGTCCTGACGACCGCCGTCGCCCGCCTGCGATTCACCGCCCTGCACCTCGGGCTTGGAATCCTGTCGCCCAGCGCCCGCGCCGCCCTCTGCCGAGGACTGTCCGTCGTCGCCGGACTGCTGATTCGCCCGTCCCTCTTCGGAATTCGTCGGCCCTTGGGCTTCGCCTTCGGGCGACTGCGTGCTACCGGCGGGGCGCATCGACTGGCCGTCGTCACCCGCGCCGGCCCGCGA
This sequence comes from Nocardia sp. NPDC055165, assembly GCF_053606985.1. Lineage (NCBI taxonomy): Bacteria > Bacillati > Actinomycetota > Actinomycetes > Mycobacteriales > Nocardiaceae > Nocardia > Nocardia sp. NPDC055165. Next base: position 132,398 of record NZ_JBSGSS010000012.1, on the reverse strand, counting down.
CTCACCCGAGCCCTGGTCGCCCATGGTGTCGTCGCCCGCACCCGCGCGCACGCCGTCGTCACCACCGGCACCGGTCGCCTCGTCGTCGGCTCCGGCCCGGTTCTCGCCCTCGCCGCCGGGACGGTTGGACGACCCGTCGCCGCCCGCACCGTCGTTCTGCCCGAACGTTCCGAGGTCGTGGCCGGGCATGGCATCGCGAACCTGCGAGCTGAAGCTGGGGCGCTCGAACAACCCGGGCTTCATCGCCGACCACGCGGAATTCGCCCCGGCCTTGTTCAGCCCCGAAAGCCCGCCGTTGGTGGCACCCGCACTCCACATGAGCGGGTCGGACGCCGCGGTCTTCAGGTTGTTCCAGGCCTGATCCCACCCCTGGGTCATGCCCTCGTACCCGAATTGGCCGAGCATGCCGCCGCCCGCGCCGACCAGGCCGGCACCGGTGCCGGTGATCGCACCCTTGAGCCAGGGCGACATCCCGTCGCCGAGCCGCTTGCCGAGGAAGTGGCCGAACGGCCCGGCCGCCAGACCACCGGCGGCGGAGGAGACCGCGGCCGCCTTGACCTGGTTCCAGTCGACCTCCTTGCGGTGGCCCTGATCCACCTGCCACTGCTGGACGCCGAGTTCCTGCAGGGTGCCCAGCGCCGTGTCGATCGCGACGTGCTGGCCGATGAACTTCAGGACCCGGGTGATCACGGCCTTCGCGCCGTGTCGCAGGATCGCGGCCAGCACGCGCCCGAAGATTCCCCGCGCCACCACGCGGGTCACGCCGATCGCGGCGGCCTCCACCGCGGGCGCTGTCGGCGGAAAGATCCACGCCGCAGCGATTTCCAGCGCCAGCAAGCCCAGCGAGGACAGGAACATGATCTTGGTGTATTCGATCTCGGTGCCGGTCTGATACACCGAGTCGCCGAGGATGTCGAACAGTTCGCCCAGCTTGGTCACCGACTGGTCGCCGCGGGCCATCCCCTCGAAGGCCTTGAGCATGTCCTCGACGCCGTCGCCCTGCGGATATGCCTTGAACGCAGCATCTTTGGCGGCGTCGACGTCGTCTACCAGGCCACGAAGACCATCTGCGGCCGTGCGCCAGTCCTCGGCCATGGCCCACATCTCGTCTTCATTGCCCTCCGGCCACTCCATGCCGGCAAGAATCGAGAGCCAATGCAGCCCAGATGGGAGATCTATCATGGAGCGCTACGTCACCAACTCGAGTCCGTGAACGTCGCCATCGCCCCTCATCCCTCAATAGTGATGCCCGGTCGAGCACACCACAACTCGTTCGCCTGCGCAACAGAGTGACAGCTACCGACGAATCCGTGGTGACGACAGAATGAACGCCAGGCAGCCGGAACGAACCCCGTGCGGGCGACTTGACGACCAGCCGGTGCGGGCGAAGGATCGGGGTCGGGGCACGCCGAAGCGCTGGCACGACGGGGCGCCCCGAGCCGACGAGCACGCCGAGCCGGACACAGACTCCATGATATCGAGAACGGGACGCACGCAATGGAATTGAAGCCGGTGGCCATGTACCGCGAGATGTACGAGCGCGGGCACGACGAGCTGCCCTCGGTCTTCGACGCGCCCACCGGTACCGTCGAGGGCGACCGCGACCGGATTCTGAACTACATGCGCAAGGTTCGCGCGATCTTCGACGTCATGGGCGAATCCCCCGACCTGTTCATCAGAGACGCCGACATCGAGGGCGGCCCCTCCCTGTACTCCGACGGCGTCTGGATCTGGCGCGAGGACTCGCTGAAGTACCTCGCCGAGCAGGCCCTCGTCCTGCCCACCGAGTTCGTAGAGCACGTCCGCGCCCAGGACTACGTCCCCCAGAACTTCGACACCCGCGACCCCGATTTCGACGCGGCGTTCCTGTCCTATTTCTGAGAAGCGAACGAGCGGGAAGGAACGTCGCGTGTCGCTGTTCATCGACATCAATGACCCCGAACTGACCACGGTGGACGGACGGGTCTACTACCGCAGCGAACCATTCACCGGTGAAACAGTCGAATACCTGCCCGACTTCACCGAAATCGACAACACTTCCTACGAGAACGGCTACCGCGAACAAAGCTGCACCGCCTGGTATCCGGACGGAACACGGCGGCACTCAGGCTGGTACAGGCGCGGATTCAAGTACGACGACTGGCGCTACTGGTCCCCCGACGGCACGCTCATCCAAGAAGACAACTACGACACGAGCGGCTATCTCCAACACCGTAAACGCTGGGACTCCGCCGGAGTTCTCGTCGAAGACTTCGACGCCGCAGCCCTTGCCAAACCCCTTCTCCCGAGCGCCGTCAACCACAAAGACCCCGGACTCGTCTACGACAAGAACCACGACGGCCTCAACACCTACCACGGCCGACCATTCACCGGCCAAGCCGTCGGATACGGCTACAACTACGCGGACGGGCCCATAGTAGAAATCGAATGGCACCTCGACGGCTACCGCGACGGGCCTGAATTCGCCTGGCACTGGGACGGCGCACGCGACCACGCCTGGGTCAACCACCGGGGAAACCCCATCGGTCTCCAAATCACCTGGAACCAGGACGGCACACCACAACACCGCGAAATCGCCGACGACTCCGGGAAGACTCTCCGCCAACAGCGCTGGGACGACAACGGCGAGCTCACCGCCTACCCCGCCGAGACACACCCCGACCTGGCCCACGACGATCCCACGCTCACAGCCGCAGAATCCGGTGCCCTCCAGCACAACGGTCGCCCCTTCACCGGACGAGTCCACGCCCCCACATACATCCAGGACTATCGCGACGGCTATCCCGACGGCCTCTATACCGAATCAGTCAGGGGGAAGGTCAGCCACGAAGGTGTCAACAGCCCCACCGGCCCCATCGGATCCTGGTACCGGTACCGCCCCGACGGCCGGATCAGCGAAGAACACCACTACGACAGACACCACCGGCTGTTACTCCGACGTCAATGGGATGAGGATGGCGCACTCGCGGCTCCCATGACCGGCCTCGCGCTCCAAGACAACAGGAAGGCAAGCGAATGACCACATGGCGAACGATGCCATCCGCCGACGCCGCCGATCTCTCCGGCAGACTGGCCGCCCTCGACTGGTCATGGAACATCGACGATGCCCCCTCGATTGTCGAACAATTCGGCTGGCAGACCATCTCCAGCCGACCGCGCCGAATCATGCTCGACACCGGATTCGGCCCCGACAGCGGGACCATCCAAGCCAAAAGTGGCGATGTAACCCGCATCGAGCTGCAGCTCACCGACTACGCCGAGGCGAGCGAAAAGCACGCAGTGAAAACAGCTTTCGCCGACTACGCGCAGGCGATCAGCGAGCGCCTCGGTGAACCGACCGCACAGGTCACAGCACCGACCCCGCAAATTCGATGGGCAGGCGCCGAAACGACCGTCGTCCTCATCCTCTCCGCCGCGTCGATCTGGCTGAACCTGGTCACCAATACCCGCCTCGCCGCAGACGACCGCAACCTCCAACTCGACAACCAGGGCCTACTGTGACCGACTGGGAAGAATTCGCCCGTGGGTTGGCAAACGAGCTCGCCGCCGCCCCCGACACCACCGTTCTGGTGATCGGCGAAGCGGCACCATCCGGTTCGCGCCGCTTCGCACAATTTCGCAAGACGAGCGAATCGGTCCTGGCCGAACTCCCCGGAAACGCTTGGCTCGACCCGGCATCCCGCCCCGACGACGCAGGCTGGCGAGCTATCACCCGGGCCGGCTGGCGCCAACCCGACCAGGACCACTGCGACAACTGGTGGGCCGAATTCCCCTGGCCGGTCGACACCGACGCCTACCGTCGGCTCGCCGCGATCACCGTCACCGGACTCCGTGACGGCTTCGGCATCGACTCCCCGCTGACGCTGGGCTACCAGGGCTGGGTCGAGCGTGCCGGAAACAGCAGCCTGCATCTGCCGGGCCTCGGTATCCCGGACGCGAGTTGACCGACTACCTGACTAGGTCAAGCCGTCGCGGTTGCCCTTTTCCATCTTGTCGATGTAGTCGGCGCTTTCGGTCTGGCCGTCGGCGAACTCGCCCATGGACTTCGCCATCGTCTTGACGTTGTCGCTGGTGTTGGTCCAAGACGAGTCGTAACCGTCGTTGCCGCCGGGGCCGTCGTTGAAGCTCTGACCGAGTTTGTCATTGCCCCAGACGTTTCCGCGGCCGTTGAGCGAGCTGTTCAGCGTATTGATGATGCCGGTGAGTTGCGTGCTGACGTTGCGCGATTTTCCGGCCGCGGTCCGGAAATCGTCGGCGTCGTACTCGAAGGTGCCCATCGCCCTCATCCCTCCACGAGTGGTGGCTCTGAGCACACCACAACTCTTTCGCGTGCGCAACAGCCTCGCACGACGGAACGAACCCGAGATGAAAGCGCTGTGAACGGTGGGTACCTCGCGGCCCCTATGCGCTTGCTTCCCAATGTGATTCCACGCGCGACATCATGCGCTGGATAGACGTGTTGACCTTCTCGGTCAGGTCCGATCGCGACGTCGGGGTGGCGATGGGATTCTCGCTGGGGAGTTCGATGACATAGCGCCCGTCGTCGGGAAGATCACGCCACACCAGGATGTCGCGATGCATCCCCCGCGAGCCGAACATGGACTGATTCTGCAGGATATTGATGGTTCCGGTGCGGTCGGCGGAACGGCTGAAGAACTCGGTGCTGCGCTCGACGATCGAGGTGTCGGCTTCCTCGAAGAACATCGAGGATCGCTGCCCGTACTCGTCGCCGGCTCCGGCGCTCGCGTCGGTGACGAGCGGGATCATCCCGCCCGTGCCCGCACCGGTGGCCGGCATCAGGTCGACGATGGCGTCGGCCAGGCCGTGGGGACCGATGTCGACCACCGTGTAACCACCACTGTGCGTGGGGGTTTCACCGGGGAGCTGGTAGACCAGGTATCCGTTGGCGCCGGCTCGTGCGGCCCTGGCCTTGAGCCACTGGCCGGCGTCGTCACGCGCACGATCGTTCCAACCACGCAGCCGCACATACACTTCCGGCCGCTCCAGCACATCGAAGACCGAGCGAAGCGTCGGATCGACCGTGTGTTGCAGACGCTGCCAGACCTGGTACTTCTCTTCCTCGTAGTCCTCGTGCAGGCGAGTCCTGGTCTGGAAGGTGAGCGGACGCGGCAGATCGGTGCCGACGAATCGCTGCCACAGCACCCGGAATTCGATGTCGGTGAGCTCCCACTTCCGCGTCACGCCTGCGCCTCCGGCCGTGCGTGCGCGAGCGAGCCGGCGGCGCCGACTTCCACGGATTCGACCGGCGCTTCCACAACCTGCGCGGGCGCTTCGGTCGCCATCGACTCGGCGAGCAAGCCGGTGAGCGGGGTGACGACCTCGCCCAGACCCGAGAGGTTGGAGAAGTCGGGCAGCGAGGCGCGCGGGAATGCCTCGCCCGCAGCCGTTTCGGCGCTCTCCTCCGGCACTCCCGCCCCGTCGACGGTCGTCGTCACGGTATCGATGCCGAGCAACTCCGCCAGCGGCGAGAGGGCGGGGTTGTCCGCGATCAGCTGGTTGAGCTCGGGCGACTGTGACAGCAGTTCGGTCAGGTCAGGGAACTGCCCGAACAGGTTGCCCAGCTGGGTGAAATCGGGCAGGCCCGAGGTGGCGCCGGTACCGCTGGTGTCGGCGGACACCTGCTGCAACGCGGTGGCCAGCGAGGGCAGCGCCTGGGTGAGTGAGGAGACCGCGGACGTCACCGCCGACATCACCGAGGACAGGATGCTGGACATGTCGCCCGATCCCGACCCACTCGACCCCGCCGACGACCCGGTGGATCCAGTTGATCCGATGGAACCCGCCGTCTGACCGTTCGCGCTCTGCTGCGAACCGTTGGTGCCGTTCTGCTGCAGCTCCGCGGCCGCCTGCTGGGCGGCTTGCTGCGCCGCTTGCTGGGCAGCCACCGCGGCCGGCGACGTCGCCTGCTGTTGGCTCCCACCCCCGGAATTACCACTGCCACCGGAATTTCCGCTACCACCGGAGTTGTTGTTACCACCGGCATTATTATTGCCGTTGTTATTACTGTTGCCGTTATTATTATTATTGTTGTTGTTATTATTGTTGTTATTGTTCTCCGGCGGCTTCACCGGCCCCTTCGGCGCCGCGGGCTCCGCGGCCGCAGGGAAGAGCTTCTCGGTCTGCCCGACACCGTCGACGTAGTGGCGCTTGTACCGATCGCGGTTCTCCTGCAGATCGTCGTCACACTTGTCTTCTTTGTCGATCGGCATACACACCTTGGTCGCGTACAACCAGTTCGCGGTGTACTCGAGGTTCTGCTGCATCATCGTGAAGGAGTCGCTCGCGGTCATCGCCGACTTGCCGAACGTGGAGATCGCGGCGAACGCGGCGTCACCGCCCTGGCTCTCCCACCGGTCGCGGGTGATCTCACCGAGCTTCTGCTCGAGGTTGTAGGCGGCGCCGTGCACAGCATGGGCCATCGCCTCCCAGATCGGAGCGTCGTTGGCCACCTCCTGCCAGGACAGCCGCTGACCGAGGTCGTACATGTCCCGCCAGGACATGTTGTCCGCGGCGCGGACGGGTATCCGCACACCGACCGATTCCGCCGTCGCGGTGCCCGCGTGCTTGGGCACGTTCGCGGTCTCGATGTCGTAGTTGTGCTTCTCCATCTTGATTTCCATGCCGGTGCCCTGCCGCACCTTGACATCGACTTCCCAGTGAGCCGGCGTGTAACCACCGGCCTGGGAGACCTCGCCCTTCATATCCTTGGCACCCGGCGAGGAGTTCACATTCTTCAGATCGCCCTTGAGCGCGGCAATGTTGTCGCCGGAGCCCTTGTCGGTGTCGGTGTACGACTCACCCGCGGCCTTGAACATGGAGACCAGATCCTCGAGCGAGTCGATATAGCGCCCGAGCAGGTCCTTGGCCTGGGTGGCCTCGGAGATGAACTTGGTCCGCAGCGGCGGACCCGCGTCGACTTGGCTGCCGCCCAGCTTGGACTCGTCGTAGTTGTTGAGGTCGTGGTCGCGGAACAGGTTCTGGCAACCCTTGAACACCTCGATCGCCGTACTGCACGCCTTGGCCGCCTCGAGCGCAGCTCCCGTCTCGACCTTGACTTTTGCCTTACTGGCCAGTCCTGACCAGGGAGAATCGCCCACGCTAACCGCTCCTCGAAGCACCCCACCGCCGACCCTCGCAGCCGACTCGATCGCATCGCATTCTAGTGAGCAATGCGAAATATGCACAGCACCAAGGAAACACCGGCACCGATGCCGGATGAACAGCCGGTTCCGGCGAACGATCCGGCAGCCGACACCGATCTGTGACAGACTCGATCAAAGCGCTAGCGGCCGCCGGACGGCCATGAACGAACGAACGATGGGTGCCCAGCTTGACGTCGCGATGGAACTGCTCATGACCGATCTGAGCGGCCTCGAACGGCGCGTGGCAGCCAATCGCGCCAACACCCGCAGCCAGCACGCCGACGACTACCTGCGCTTGGCCGGATCGCTGACCGAATTCGCCCAGGGTCTGCTCACGACCAGGGATGATCCGTCGGGGCGCGACCGCACGGCGGAGGCGCTGGAACCCGCGCAGGAAGCGGTGGCGATCCGGCTGCACTGGCTGGTCGGCGGGTATGTCTCCTACGAGTACGCGGGTGCGTTGCAGGACGCGTTGCGGTTGTTCGAGCAGGCGACGCGGCTGGTCGGGCACCGGCAGCTCGCGACCAACACCATTCGCAGTGCCTGTTCGGCGTATCGGCAGGTCGCGCAGGACTACCCGGATGTTTCGGCCATGTGCGCCGACGGGTTGTCCAAGTGCGGCGTGTGGTTGATGCGGCTCGATCACGACGCGGCGGTGGCTGCCAGTGAGTCGGCGGTCCGGATTCGGGCGGCGATGTACGCGCGCGCTTCCGAACAACCGGGCAAGTACCTGGCGAGTCTGAGCACTCTGCTGCGCACCCTGATGGTGGGGCGCTCACGCAAACAGGCCATCGCGACCTACCGCACCCTGTACTCCGAGGTGACCACCACCGCGAGCACGGCGAAACTGCGCGAAACCCGGGTCGAGGAGCTCGACCTCACGGTCAAGACCACGCAGGCGCTGGTGAAGCTGGGCGCACCGACCCTCGAACGCGCGGGACGGCTCACGCAGCAGCAGATCCTGTACCAGTCGGGTGGCGACCTGGCCACGATCGACGAGATCAATTGGCGGCTGGCCCTGGTGGGTCTCAAACCCCTTGCGGCAGGGGCGATGCCGGAGCCGCCGTCGCGACCGGTCGAGATCTCCGCGACCTACGGCGCGATCGCCGTCCGGTGCTCGGCGCCGGACGCGCTGGAGCAGGTACGCGCCGCGATCGTCGCCGCGTACGCCCAGGACGGCGCGAATCCGGTCGACGCGGGCCGCTTCGCCGGGGTGCACGACAAGCACTGGGGTGTCAAAGAACCCAAGACCAACCTCGAGACCGAGCTCGGCGCCGATGTGGTGCTCGTCGAAAAGTCCTCGGGCAGCTGGATTTCGGTGAAGAGTCTCAACTGGGAGATCGGCGCCCTCGGCAAACACCCACTCGCCGTGGCCCTCTCGATGAAATGGCCGGTCCTCACCGTCGCCACGATCGAGAAGATCTCCTACGAACTGTGCCTCTACGACAACGGCGTCGCCACCCAGTACGCCGCCCTCGGCAGGCCGGCGGGCCAGGCACCCCTCGATACCCCGCTGGCGCCCCTGGATTTCGCGACCCTGGCCGACTACGGCGCCGACTACGCCTCCGAAACCCAGGTCAGAGCCGCCTTCGGCAATGCCGAGATGTTCGCCAAGGTCACCGAGCTCCCCGGCGCGGGCATCCGCCAGTCCGCGGAGAAGGCCCCACTCACCGACTACGGCCCGAATATCCTCTTCTTCGGCAAGGATTGAATCGTCACCGCGAAAAGCCGCGGTGCCCAGCAGACCCGTGGTGATCGCACCGACAGATGAGTCGCCCCCGAACGCCGCACAGCGCGGTCACCCGGCATGATCGGAGCTGTGCGAGTACTGCTGCAACGTGTGACCAGTGCCCAGGTGAGCGTCGACGATCAGGTCGTCGGCCGCATCGACCCGGCGGCGACGGGAGTCCCCCACGGCCTCCTCGCTCTCGTCGGCGCTACCCACACCGACACCACGGCCAACGCGAAAGCTCTGGCCGACAAGGCCTATCGCCTGCGCATCCTCGACGGTGAACGCTCCGCCGCCGACCTGGACGCCCCCATCCTGGTGGTCAGCCAGTTCACCCTCTACGCCAACACCGCCAAGGGCCGGCGCCCCTCCTGGAACGCCGCCGCCCCCGGCTCGCTCGCCGAACCCCTCGTCGACACCTTCGCCGAGGCACTCCGCGAGCTGGGCGCCACCGTCGCCACCGGAGAATTCGGCGCCCACATGCAGATCGAACTCACCAACGACGGCCCGGTCACCGTCCTGCTCGAAGGCTGACTACTTGTCGCCCGGCCGGTACGGGATGCCGTCGGCGGCGGGCGCGACCGCCTTTCCGATGAATCCGGCGACCACGACCAGGGTGACCACGTAGGGCAGCATGCCGAGGAATTCGGTGGGGATCGGGTTGCCCGGCATGGTGTTGAGGAAGCGTTGCAGGGCGCTGGAGAAACCGAACAGCAGGGCGGCCAGCAGCGCGCCGACCGGCTTCCAGCGGCCGACGATCATCACCGCCAGGGCCACGAAGCCGAGCGCCGCGGTCATGTTCTTGCTGAAGGCCACATTGTTGGCGATGGTGAAGAAGGCGCCGCCGAAACCCGACAGGGCACCGGCACAGGTGACGTTCCAGAAGCGCAGGCGGTTCACGTCGATGCCCGCGGCGTCGGCCGCGGCCGGATGTTCGCCGACGGCGCGGGTGCGCAGGCCCCAGCGGGTCTGGAACAGCAGATACGACAGCCCGAACACGCAGGCCAGCGCCACATAGACGAACAGGTTCTGGTCGAACAGCACCGGCCCGAGCACCGGGATGCCGGTCAGGAAGCCGAGGCCGATGTCGTGGAGGAACCCGCCGATGCGCGGCACCGTGCTCGGCTGGTTGAGCGAATGGTCCATGCGCATGAGCCGTTCGAACAGGAAGCCGGTGAGCCCCAGCGCGAGCAGATTGAGGATGACACCGGTGACCAGCTGGTTCACCTCGAAGCGGGTCGCGAGCCAGGCCAGCAGCAGCGTCGACAGCATGCCGCTGATCACCGCGGCCACAATCCCGGCGTAGGGGCTGCCGGTGATCGAGGAGAACAGCACCGCGGTGAACGCGCCCGCCAGGAACTGGCCCTCGATGCCGAGGTTGATCACGCCCGACCGTTCACAGACCACGCCGGACAGCGCACCGAAGATGAACGGCAGCGCCAGGAACAGCGTCGACGCCAGCACGAACTCCACCGGGAAGCCGACGCCCGGCGTCACCACCCACGACAGCGCCGCGATCACCAGGGCCGCCACCGCGATGCCGACGATCGCCCCGTGCGCGCGCCGCGAGAGCGGCCGCGTCGCCAGCACCCCACCGAGCACCACGGTCACCACGCCAAGGATCAGCACGATCGTGAGAGTGTTGACGGTCCAGCCACTTTCGACGGTCTGATCCAATCGGAAGGTGGTCGTCCGCCCACCGTTGACGAACAGCAGCCCGAGAACGCCGAGACCGATGCCGAGCACGATGAGCACCACCCCGGCCACACCGTGCCTGGCTGATTCGGCAGTGACGACCGGTGACGCGGTGGTGGTACTCACCAGCCCCTCGCTTCCAGAGTGTTGAGACCACCGCGCGGTGTGCGCAGGTGCAGCAGGGTTTTCACCAGCGCGGGCGCGGCGACGAACAGCACGATCACCGCCTGCAACAGCGTGGACATCTCGACCGGAATGGCGGGCTGCATGTGCAACGTGCCCGATTTCAGCGCACCGAACAGCAGTGCGGCGGCGACGATACCGCCGGGATGCGCCCGCCCGAGCAGCGCGACGGTGATCCCGTCGAACCCGAATTCGGCGACCGTGCCCGGATTCACCGTGTACGGGTTGAGCCCCAACACCAGTGCGGCGCCGCCCAACCCGGCCAGCCCGCCCGACACCGCCATCGTGGTGACGAACGTGCGCCCGATATCGATACCCGCCGTTTCCGCCGCGTGCGTATTGGCACCGACCGCGCGGATCCGGTACCCGAAGGTGGATTTGCGCAGCAGCCACCAGATTCCGGCCGCGAGCGCCAGCCCGAGCAACAGCCCCGCGCTGACCCGCAGGCCCGAGCCCGCCCAGCCGAGCAGCCGGGGCAGTCGGCCGGAGAAGTCCACCTGCTTGGACACCAGTTCCTGCGAGGTCGTCGAGTGGATGAACGTGGTGCTCAACGCCCAGAGCAGAAAGTAAGTAGCGATATTGTTCAGCATGATCGACGAGATCACTTCGTGCGCACCGGTTTTGGCCTTGAGCACGCCGGGGATGGCGCCGAGCAGACCGCCCGCAAGCGCACCCGCGAGCAGGGCCAGCGGAACATGCAGCAGGGGCGGCAGGTCGAGCGCGAACCCGACCATCACGCCGCCGAGCAAGCCGAAGATGAACTGTCCGTGCCCGCCGATATTGAACAGTCCGGCCCGGAAGGCCAGGCCGACGGCGAGTCCGGTGAAGATCAGCGGGGTCGCGTAGGTGAGCGTCTCCGAGATCGGGCGCAGCACCTGGGCCAGGGTGGCGTCACCGTCGACATACTGCTGCACCCGCCCGAAGTCGATGATCGCGCCCTCGAACATGTCGCGATAGCCCGCGCTCACCGCCTGCCACGAGAAACTCAGCGCATCGGCGGGCCGGTTGAAGAAGTAGCCCCAGGCACCCCGCACCGCCGCGTCGGAGACGATGATCAACAGGGCCCCGATCGCGAAGGCCAGCAACAACGAATAGATCGTCACCATCACGCTGTTGGCTTCGGTCAGGTACCCGATGAATGTGCGGCCGATGTCGCGCGTGTCCGGTTCACGCTCGCCGGGTGAGTCGATGTCCGGCTCGATGGTCGTACTCGGCATGGGTGTCCTCAGCTCGCGGGTGCTGGATCGGCGGGACGGTGGCCTGCCATCAGCTGACCGATGATCTCGCGCGGTGTGTCCGGGGCCAGGACGCCGACGATCTGCCCGTTGTGGATCACCGCGATGCGGTCGGACAGGGCCAGGATCTCGTCCAGCTCCGCGGAGATGAGCAGGACGGCGGTTCCCGTGTCGCGTTCGGCGACCAGACGGCGATGGATGAACTCGATCGCGCCGACATCCACTCCTCGCGTCGGTTGCGCGGCGACCAGAACCGAACGCGGCCTGGAGAATTCGCGCGCGATCACCACCTTCTGCTGATTGCCGCCCGACAGCGCCGACGCCAGCTCCCCCGGCCCCCTGGTGCGGATGTCGAAATCGGCGATGGCCTTGTCGGCCAGCTTTCGTACCGCCGCCGCGTCGACCACGCCGCGATTCGACAGGGGTTTGTCGCGGTACTGGTTGAGGACGAGGTTCTCGGCGACGGTGAAATCGGCGGCCAGCCCGTCGCGGCCGCGATCCTCCGGGATGTAGCCGAGCCCGGCCACGATCCGCCGGTACGGGTTCCACCCGGTGACCGGGATACCGCCCATCTCGATCGAGCCGCTCTCGGGCGTGATGGTCCCGAGCACCGCCCTGGCCAGTTCGGTCTGCCCGTTGCCCTCGACCCCGGCCAACCCGACGATCTCACCGGCCCGCACAGCCAGACTCAGTCCGTCGAGCATCGGCGTCCCGCGCTCGCCCAGCACGGTCAGATCCTTGATGTCCAGGGCGATCTCGCCCGGCTGCGCCTGCGGTCGATCCACGGTCAGCACGACCGACCGCCCGACCATCGCCGCCGCCAACTCGGCCTCGCTGTCCTGCGGCGACGCCTCGGCCACGACCCGCCCACGCCGCAGAACGGTGATCGTGTCCGCGATCGCCTTCACCTCTTTGAGCTTGTGGCTGATGAAGATCACCGACATCCCCGAGGCCGTGAGATTGCGGATGATCCCGAGCAACTCGGCCACTTCGGGCGGGGTGAGCACCGCGGTCGGCTCGTCCAGGATCAGCAGATCGGTCCTGCCGGACAGCGCCTTCACGATCTCGACCCGCTGCTGCACACCGACCGGCAGGTCCTCGCAGACAGCGTCGGGATCCAGCGCCAGACCGTACCGCTCGGACACCTCGAGCACCGCCCGCCGCGCGGTCGCCCGGTCGAGGCCGCCCCGCTTGACGTGTTCGCGACCCAGCTGCACGTTGTCGGCGACACTGAACGGCCCGACGAGCTTGAAATGCTGATGCACCATGCCGATTCCGGCGGCGATGGCGTCGCCCGGCGATCGCAGCCGTACCGGCTCGCCGTCGATCAGGATCTGGCCGCTGGTCGGTTCGAGGATGCCGTACAGCATGTTCATCAGGGTCGACTTGCCCGCGCCGTTCTCGCCGAGGATCGCGTGCACCTGGCCGGGTTCGACCACCAGGTCGACGCTGTCGTCGGCGAGAAATGTTCCGAAGGCCTTGGTCAAGCCCTGTGCTTCGAGTCGCATGCGCCTGTCCTCTACAGCTTCGGGGCGGCCGGGGAATAGATCACGATCTTGCCGTCGACGATGTCGCGCCGAAGAGTGGTGAGCTCCCGCTTCAGCGGCTCCGGCACCTTCGCGTCGAAATCGTGGAACGGCGCGAGCCCGACCCCGGCATTACTCAGGGTGCCCACGTACCGTCCGTCTGTGACGCCGTCGCCGAAGGCATTGTCGATCGCCACCCGTACCGCGGCGGAGATGTCCTTCATCGAGGAGGACAACATGATGTCCTGGTACTCCGGAACCGCCTCGTAGCCATCGGAATCCACCCAGATCATGGAAACGTTCGACGAGTCCTGCACGGCGGAGGCCCCGCCCATGCCGACCGGTCCCGCGACCGGGTGGATCACGTCGGCGCCCTGGGCGATGAAGTTCTCGGTGAGCGAGCGGCCCGCGCTCGTATCGTCGAAATTGCCGGTGAACGAACCGTTCTGGTCCTCGACATCCCAGCCGAGCACAACGATCGCGGTCCCGTGCGCCGCGTTGTACCCGGCCACTCCGGCGGCGAACCCGTCCATGAAGATGGTCACCGCGGGGATCTGCATGCCGCCCCAGGTGGCGACCCGGCCGGTCTTGGACACTCCCGCCGCGAGATAGCCTGCCAGATAAGAGGATTGGGCGGCGTTGAACTCCATCGAGTAGACATTGTCCAGCTCGACGTGCGCGTCGACGATCGCGAAACGCTGATCGGGGTACTCCGCGGCCACCTGTGCCACCGCCTCGGCCATCAGGCCGCCGACGCCGATCACCAGATCGCAGTCGTCGTCGGCCGAGGCTCGCAGGTTGGGTTCGTAGTCGGCGGAACTGTTGGACTGGCGGTAGGAGCCGTAGACGCCGGGGTTGGCGTCGATCGCGGCTTTCACCCCGTTCCAGCCGGATTCGTTGAACGACTTGTCGTCGACGCCGCCCGCGTCGGTCACCATGCAGGTCTCGAAACCCGCGTTCGCGGTGCCGTAGGTGTTGCCCGATCCCGTATAGCGCGCGTCCGGCGGCGGCTCACCGCAGCCGACGAGCAAGGCCGAGGCCGCGCAACCGACGGCGACCAGCGCGATCCGGGATCTCATCACTCAGAGATACAGGATCGCGCAGGCGACCAGACAGATTAGAACGATTACTTCACCGAAAAGCCGTCGGTGAACTACTCAGGGCGCAGCGTGAGAATGCGCGGCCCGTCCTCGGTGACGGCGACGCTGTGCTCCCAATGCGCTGCGCGCGTCCCGTCGGTGGTGACCACAGTCCAGTCGTCGTCGAGCGTCTTGGTCTCGGTGGTACCGAGCGTGAGCATCGGCTCGATCGCCAGAACCGACCCGACCACCAGGCGCGGGCCCTTACCGGGCGCGCCCTCGTTTGGCAGGAACGGATCCATGTGCATCTCGCGCCCGATGGCATGGCCACCGTAACCGTCGACGATGCCGTACTGCCTGCCGTGCGCCTGCTCGGCCGCGCGCGTACCCAGCTCGATGGCGTGCGAGACGTCGGTCAGCCGGTTGCCCGGCAGCATCGCCGCGATGCCGGTCTCCATGGAGAGCCTGGTGGCCTCGCTCAGCAGCTCATCGGCCTCGATGATGGTGCCGATGCCGAACGTCCACGCCGAGTCGCCGTGCCAGCCGTCGAGGATGGCGCCGCAGTCGATGGACACGAGATCGCCCTCGACGAGAATGTCACTCGCCGAGGGGATCCCGTGGACCACACGATCGTTGACCGAAGAACAGATCGAGCCGGGGAACCCGTGATAGCCCTTGAACGACGGGACAGCGCCCGCGTCGCGGATCGTCGCCTCGGCGACCTCGTCGAGCTCCAGAGTCGAGACGCCGGGCTTGGCCGCCGCGCGAACGGCGACCAGCGTCGCACCGACGATCGCGCCGGCCGCCTGCATGGCATCCAGCTCGCCCGCCGAACGGAACGGCACGACCTTCTTCTTACGGTTGAAGACCATCCGGCCTCAGTACTCCGATCCGCTGATTACTGACCGAGCGCCTTCAGCGCCCGCGCGTTGACCTCATCGACTTCGCCGATGCCGTCGACGGTCACGACCAGACCGTCGTAGTGCTCGAGCAGCGGCTCGGTTTCCTCACGGTAGACCCGCAGCCGGTTGCGGATGACGTCCTCGGTGTCGTCGGCGCGCCCACGGGCGAGCATGCGCTCGACCACGGTGTCCTCGGCGACCACGAAGCACAGCACCGCGTCGAGCGTGGTGCCGTTGTGCTCGAGGATCTTCTTCAACGCGTCGGCCTGATCGACCGTGCGCGGGTAACCGTCGAGCACGAAACCGTTCGCGGCGTCGGGCTCGCCGACACGCGCCTCGACCATGCGGTTGGTGACGTCGCTGGGGACCAGGTCGCCCGCGTCCATGTACTTCTGCGCCTCGCGACCGAGGGCGGTCTGCTGGCTGATATTCGCGCGGAAGAGGTCTCCGGTGGAGATGTGCGGAACGCCCAGCTTCTCTGACAGCAGGACGGCCTGAGTACCTTTGCCGGCACCCGGCGGACCGAGCAGAACAACTCTCACTTGAGGAACCCTTCGTAATTTCGATTCATCAGCTGGCTCTCGATCTGCTTGACCGTGTCGAGACCCACGCTGACCATGATGAGCACCGCGGTACCGCCGAACGGCAGGTTGGCCGCTCCACCGTTGGCACCCATGTCCAGGAACAGGTTCGGGAGAACGGCGACCAAACCGAGATAGATCGAGCCAGGCAGGGTGATGCGGCTCAGAACGTAGTTGAGGTAGTCGGCGGTCGGCTTACCGGGCCGGTAGCCCGGGATGAAGCCACCGAACTTCTTCATCTCGTCCGCGCGTTCCTCCGGGTTGAAGGTGATCGCGACGTAGAAGTAGGTGAAGAACACGATCAGACCGAAGTAGATCGCGATGTAGACCGGGTTGCCCGGATTCACCAGGTATTTCTGGATGATCTCCTGCCACCAGCTCGGATCCGTCGCCGTATTCGAGTTGGTGAGCTGCGCGATCAGGTTGGGCAGGTAGAGCAGCGAGGACGCGAAGATCACCGGGATGACACCGGCCTGGTTGACCTTCAACGGCAGGTACGTCGATGAACCGCCGTACATCTTGCGACCGACCACGCGCTTGGCGTACTGCACCGGGATCCGGCGCTGACCCTGTTCGACAAAGATCACGGCCACCAGGATCACCAGTACGGCGACACACACCGCACCGAAGATCAGGCCACCGTCGGTGTCGAGGATCCGCTTGCCGTCGAGCGGCAGTCGAGCGGCGATACCGGCGAAGATGAGCAGCGACATGCCGTTGCCGACACCGCGCTCGGTGATCTGCTCGCCGAACCACATGACCAGCGAAGCACCCGCGGTCATCACGAGGACGATGATGATCATGCCGAAGATGCTGGTATCGGCGAGAATCGGCTCGTTACAGCCCTGCAACAGCTGACCGCGCGAGGCCAGCGCGACCAGACCGGTGGCCTGCAGGATCGCCAACGCGACCGACAGGTACCTGGTGTACTGCGTCATCTTGGTCTGGCCGGATTGGCCTTCCTTGCGCAGTTCCTCGAACCGCGGGATGACGACGGTCAGCAGCTGGATGATGATGCTCGCGGTGATGTACGGCATGATGCCGATCGCGAACACCGACAGCTGTAGCAGCGCCCCGCCGGAGAACAGGTTGATGAGCTGGTAGATGCCGGCGGATTCACCGCCGGAGACCACCTTCACGCATTCCTGAACGTTCTGGTAGTCGACACCGGGGGACGGCAGCGCGGCACCCAACCGGTACAGCGCGATCAACCCCAGCGTGAAGAGAATCTTCCGCCGTAAGTCCGGAGTCCGGAAGGCCGATACGAAGGCGGAAAGCACAAATCCTCCTGGCGAACGACATGGTCATGCCATGCGACTGAACCACTGGACAGCATGTGGAATCGTCAGCCGATGACGAGCTTGGCAGACAACACTTGGAACTCTAACAGTGACACCGGACGAGCTCGCGACTCGTCCGGTGTCAGCTGCTGACTACAGTACCGTCAGGCCAGTTCGGTGACAGTGCCACCGGCGGCGGTGATCTTCTCCTTGGCGGAGCCGGTCACCTTGTCGGCGGTCACCTGGATGGCGACACCGATCTCGCCGTCGCCGAGAACCTTGACGAGCTCGTTCTTGCGAACGGCGCCGGCCTCGACGAGTTCTGCCTTACCGATGACGCCGCCCTGAGGGAACAGCTCGGCAATGCGGCCAACGTTGACGACCTGGTACTCGACCCGGAAGCGGTTGGTGAAGCCGCGAAGCTTCGGCAGACGCATGTGCAGCGGCATCTGGCCACCCTCGAACGCCGCGGGGACGTTCTTGCGTGCCTTGGTGCCCTTGGTACCGCGACCGGCGGTCTTACCCTTGGAACCCTCACCGCGACCCACACGGGTCTTCTCGGTCTTGGAGCCAGGGGCGGGACGCAGGTGGTGCAATTTGATGGTCATGTCTAGACCTCCTCAACTGTTACGAGGTGGCGCACGACGTTGATCAGACCGCGGTTCTGAGCGTTGTCCTCACGAACCACCGACTGGCGGATCTTCCGCAGACCAAGCGTCCGCAGGCTGTCGCGCTGGTTCGACTTGGCACCGATCGTGCTCTTGATCTGAGTCACCTTGAGATCAGCCATGTCAGGCTCCCTGTCCTGCACGCGCACGCAGCATGCCCGCCGGAGCGACATCCTCGATCGGCAGACCGCGACGAGCGGCAACCTCTTCGGGACGCTGGAGCATCTTGAGCGCGGCAACCGTCGCGTGAACGACGTTGATCGCATTGTCGCTACCGAGCGACTTGGCCAGAATGTCGTGAATGCCTGCGCATTCGAGCACGGCGCGAGCCGCGCCGCCCGCGATCACACCGGTACCGGGCGAAGCCGGACGCAGCATGACCACACCGGCCGCCGCCTCACCCTGAACGGGGTGAGTGATGGTCGAGCCGATCATCGGGACGCGGAAGAAGCTCTTGCGAGCCTCCTCGACACCCTTCTGGATGGCCGCGGGAACTTCCTTGGCCTTGCCGTAGCCGACGCCGACCAGACCGTTGCCGTCACCGACGATCACGAGGGCGGTGAAGCTGAAGCGACGACCACCCTTCACGACCTTGGAGACACGGTTGATCGCGACGACGCGCTCGAGCTGGTTCTTCTCGGCCGCGTTGTCACGACGGTCGCCGCCACCGCGACGATCGCCACCGCCACGACGGTTGCCCTCGGGGCCTCCGGCGTTGCTGTTGGAGTTGCTGTTGGGTCCGGCGGGTCCGTTGCCGCCGTCACGCCGCTGACGTCCCGGCATCAGACGTTCCTTCCGTTCGAAATAACAGTCATCAGAACTTCAGCCCACCTTCACGAGCGGCATCGGCCAGCGCCGCGATACGGCCGTGGTAGTCGTGACCACCACGGTCGAACACGACCGCCTCGATACCGGCAGCCTTGGCACGCTCGGCGATCAGCTGACCGACCTTCGCGCCCTTGGCGGACTTGTCGCCCTCGAGCGCACGCACGTCGGCCTCGATCGAGGAAGCGGCGGCAATGGTCTTGCCCACCGAGTCGTCGATCAGCTGAGCGTGCAGGTGCCGCGCGGAGCGGTTGACCACCAGGCGCGGACGCTCGGTGGTGCCTTCGACCTTCTTACGAAGACGGAAGTGACGGCGGGTCTTCGACAGGCGACGCTTCGTGGAAGCGTCCTTGCCCAGCGGAATCCGCTTCGCCTTCTGGTTAGCAGTTTGCGCCATGATCACTTACCCGTCTTTCCGACCTTGCGGCGAACGACCTCGCCGGCGTAGCGGATGCCCTTGCCCTTGTACGGGTCGGGCTTACGCAGTCCGTGGATGACAGCGGAGATCTGACCGACCTTCTGCTTGTCGATTCCGGACACCGAGAACTTGGTGGGCGATTCCACCGCGAAGGTGATGCCAGCCGGGGCCTCGATCGGCACCGGGTGGCTGTAACCGAGGGCGAACTCGAGGTTCGAACCCTTGGCCTGAACGCGGTAACCGACGCCGAAGATTTCCATCTTCTTCTCGTAGCCCTTGGTGACACCCTCGATCATGTTGGCGATCAGGGTGCGGGAAAGGCCGTGCAGCGAACGGTTCGCGCGCTCGTCGTTGGGACGAGCAACCTCGAGCTCATTACCTTCACCCTTGGTGACGATGATGGGCTCGGCCACGGTGTGCGAGAGGGTGCCCTTGGGCCCCTTGACCGTGACAACCTGGCCGTCGATGTTGACGTCGACGCCGGCCGGAATCTCGATGGGCTTCTTACCAATACGCGACATTAGTCCTGACCTCCCTTACCAGACGTAGGCGAGGACTTCGCCCCCGACGCCCTGCTTGGCCGCCTGACGGTCGGTGAGCAGACCGGTCGACGTGGAAATGATCGCCACGCCGAGGCCGCCGAGGACCTTGGGCAGATTGGTGGACTTCGCGTACACACGCAGACCCGGCTTCGAGACGCGACGCAGGCCCTGCAGGCTGCGCTCACGGCTGGGGCCGTACTTCAGATCGACGACGATGGCCTTGCCAACGGTCGCGTCTTCGGTGCGGTAATCGGCGATGTAGCCCTCACGCTTGAGGATCTCGGCGATGTTCACCTTGATCTTCGAGTGGGGCGCCTTCACCTGATCGTGGTACGCCGAGTTGGCGTTGCGCAGACGCGTCAAGAAGTCTGCGATCGGATCAGTCATGGTCATGGTTAGACCTCGACACCTTTCTCGCTGCGGTTCCCATGCAACATCTCCCGCACTCTCACGCGGTCGACCGTGGGCCTACAACAATTCGGCTGGTCCGGTCGGCACTTACCGACCGGATGAGTTCTCTTGCGAGCTCTCGGCGCCTGGCACGGTCCCACTCGCGCGCAAGCGCGCAGCGGACACAGATCTGCCCAGGCAACCGCTCTAGTGTAGGCAACGCCGTGGTCAGGACCAAACTCGGGGGCCGACGGACCGGGGCGATCTCCGTCACGCGGCGGTGTGGCCCGCCCTCCCACCCGTCTTGTAGGTGATCAGGATCGCCACGGCCGAGACACCGGCGGCGACGATCAGCATCATCTCACCACCCACCACCGTGCTCATCAAGCCGCCGAGCAGGGCGCCGACGGCGAACGCCGCGTACTGCGTGCCGTAGCCGAGCCAATCGCGCGCACTACCCCCGCTGACATGGCTTTCGATGCCCTGGCTCAGTTTCACGACCGTTCCGGTGGCATAGCTGAGCGGAACGCTGGTCTCGCCGTTCTTGACGAACGCGGTGTTGAGCGCGCCCACCGCGAACGCGACGAACGCGATCGGGATGAACCCCACCTCCTGCCCGCCGGTGCGGTCGAGGGCGAAGTCGACCACCGCGGCCACGGCGAGCGCCACGGTGGTCACCACGGACGCGCCGTAGTGACCGCGCCGCCACAGCCGCCGTCGCAGCAGCGAGGCCACGAACACACCGAGGCCGAACGAGAAAAGCAGCGTGATCGCCCCGGTGGCCAGCAGCTGATCGTTGTCGAACCAGCCGAGAACGGCGCGCTCGGTATTACCGGTCATAAATGTCACGAAATATCCGGCGGAATGCGTATAAGCGGCCGCTCCGATAAATCCGGCCAAAATAGAAAGAAACGCGACCATCGGCATCGCGCCGGCCGGAATTCCATGCAGAGACACCCGGTGGGCCACGTCACGTGGCTTGTTTGCTGTGGTCGGGGTCACGAACTCACATCCTCTGCATTCACTCGGCAAGGGATCGACATTGACACCCATCTGCTCGCTGCATTGTCACGCAACGACCCCGACAGTAGCCACGAAATTAATTGCCGACCAGCAGGGAGATCACATTCTCGGGAAAGACACAGAATTATGAGGAGCCGGTAATGCCGCGGTAACCCAGAAATCCGAGGACAATTCTGTGGACGACCACATCCACAGCCGCGCGAAGGAACCCGACGACCTGCGGCGATGCCGTCCGATCTGCATCGTCGATCGAATTGTGTTCGATACCAACCACTTTGCGTTAGTAAGCGCCGCTCACGAATGTGGTAGCTTCGCGTGGTTCGTCGGAACCGCGCAGGAGGCTCGGCCGTTGTCTTCCCACTGTGCACGCCGCCGGGGCTCGGCTTATCTGCTCGCCGTACTGCTCGGGATCGGCGCGCTCGTCACGCCCGCGCGCGCTTCGGCCGATCCCTACGTCGACCAGCTCGCCGAGGGTGCCGCCACCCCGACGCTGGCGTGGGAGTCCTGCGCGGACGGGTTCGAATGTGCGCTGGCTCAGGTGCCGATGGACTACAACAGCCCGCAGGCCACGCAGATCGACCTGGCTGTCATCAAGTTGCCCGCGTCCGATCCCGCGCGCCGCATCGGCACGTTGTTCGTCAACTTCGGTGGACCCGGCCCCTCCGGCGTCGACCGCTTGCGCGAGCGGGCCCGCTGGCCGTGGCTGTTCTCCGACGAACTGCGCGCCCGCTTCGACCTGGTCTCCTGGGATCCGCGTGCGGTCTCGCGCAGCGCAGGCACGCAGTGCTTCCCGAGCGCCGATGAGCAGACCGCGTACCTCGGTTCCTTCCCCGGCACACCGACCGATCCGGGCGACGAGCCCGCGTTCTTCGCCGCCTCGGCCGATATCGCGACCCGCTGCGCGCAGCACGCGGGGCCGATCCTGCGCCACGCCTCCACCGCCAACACCGCCCGCGACCTGGACCTACTGCGCCGCGCGGTGGGCGATGAGGCGCTGACCTACCACGGCATCTCCTATGGCACCCAGGTCGGCGCGGTTTACGCCAACATGTTCCCCGGCCGGGTCCGCGCGATGGCGTTCGACGGTTCGCTCGACTTCGAGGGCAATGTGAACGGCCACGGCGCCGACGGCGTGAATCTGCCGCTCGACACCCGCCAGGGCGTGGCCGCCGGCATCGCCGAAACCTTCGACACCTTCCTGCGCGACTGCTCCGCCGCGGGTCCACGCTGCACGTTCGCCGCGGGCGATCCGAAACTCAAGTGGATCGCGCTGGCCGAGCGAGCCCGCCTCGCACCGATCACTGTCGCGGGCACGCCGTGGACCTTTTCCCAGATCGTGAGCGCCGCGGGCAGTCTCTCCCGCCCCGACACCTACCCCGACCTGGCGATCCTGCTCCAGAACCTCTTCGACGCGGCAACAGTCCTGCCCGCCAGAGTCCCCGACGCCCTCTTCGCGGAGAACCACCCCGCCAATCGCGTCGAGGCCTTCTACACCATCCAATGCTCCGACAGCACCGTCCCCACCGACCCCGCCGTCTACAGCCGGGTGGCCGCCGCCGAAGACCTCCAGTCCCGCTACTTCGGCCGGATCGCCGTCTTCAACGCCACCCCCTGCGCCTTCTGGCAGGCCGAGGACCGGGACCGCTACACCGGCCCGTGGAACCGCGAAACCGCCGCCCCGATCCTCGTCCTCAACAGCCGATACGATCCCGCCACCCCACTACGTGGAGCCAAAGCCGGTGCGGCCCAACTGAACCGGGCCCAGGTAGTCGTGATCGAAGGCGCGGGCCACAGCTCCATGTACGTCCAGAGCACCTGCGCCGAACACCTCAAACGCGACTACCTGTTCACCGCCCAGCTCCCGCCCGCCGGCGTCAGCTGCGGAATCGACCGCTCCCCGTTCAGCTGAGCAGGCAGAGCAGGTCGTAGAGCGGCGGCTTCTCCACACTCCCCGTGGCGAACAACAACTGCGCGATCGGCGAACAGATCAACTCCGTCTCCGACGACCCCGACCCACCCCCGGACCCGGAACCGGCGCTGGGGGCGGCGGATGCAACAGCGGGCGCCCCGAGGAGCGCGACGGAAAGAACAGCGACTGTGGCGAACTTCTTCATGCGCCAAGAGAACACATCAGCCCTCACCCCTGGAGTGAAATGCATATATTTCATCCAGCGCTGGTGACAGCTCACAACGTGGAAATGCGCGAGGGCACGGACTTCACTGAAGTAGTCCGTGCCCTCCGAGAGAACTGGTCGCCGACTGATCCGAGGACAGTGGCGTCAGCTCGACCCGCCTAATTGATCACGGGTGGTACATGGATCTCCGCGCAATCCGAGTGCGTGAAGTTGCCGAACGCGTCGACGTGATTGTGCAGCGTGCACCCCATGAAGCCGTCGCGGCCCGGAGGCCCTGACTCGCCCCGCTCCCCCTGGTGCCCTCTGGGGCCACGCTCCCCCTGCGCGCCCTGCGGTCCCGCCGGTCCCGCCGGTCCGACACGACCCCGCTCCCCCTGCTGGCCGCGCGGCCCCTTGGGGCCCGGTACCAGCCCCGAGGCTTCGTTCACGACCGCGTTGGTGAAGTTGGCCCGGGTCACGTCGGCGAATCGCAGGTCGGCGCCAGTCAGATTCGCGTTTTCCAGATTCGCCGTGACCAGGTTCGCGAGCCCCAGGTTCGCCCCGGACAGCTTCGCACCGGTCAGGTTCGCACTGGTCAAGTTCGTCATGAACAGGTCCACGTCACGCAGATCCGCGCCGGACAAGTTCGCCCCGGACAGGTCGGCGAAGGAAAGGTTGTGACCGCGCAGATCCTCGCCGGACAGGTTCGCACCGTGGCAGGACGTCTTGCGTCCCGCCAACTCAGGGTTGGCGACGATTGTGCACGTGCCGTGTTTCGGCGCGGCGCTCGCCATCGCGGCGCTCGCCCCGAGCCCCATGGCGGCCAACACCACACTCAACACGAGCACAGCGGGCCGACGGGCGGCAGAAACTCGCAGCGCTGCCTTCTTGTCCACGTTCTTTGTCATGACCTTCTCCTCGAGATGTGCCGCCCGATAGTGGCGGTGTTGACGTGCCACCAGTCAGCAACACACTTCAAAAATAGGTTCTGTACAGCAGTTTTCTCGTCCGGGCAGGTACTGAGATCCCTACGGGGGAGCACGGTTGTGCTGTGCTGCGCTCGGGACACTCGGTCGCTGATCAGCTCAGTCCCGGCGCGGATCGAGTGGATGGTTGTGTGCGGGTTTCCGGCAGAGGATCCTGAAGAGGTCGGGTAGTTGGAGGCTGTTCGATGACACCTCGTTCGATCGCGCTCATCGGTGGTGTGACGGCCAGTGCCGCCGCGTTGAGCGTCGCCGTGGTGTTGTCGGTGGACTGGTCGGAAGTAGCGCTCTACGACCCGGCCAGAATCCTGTTGCTCGGCCCGCGCGAAGCCTTCTCGGCGGCTCAGCATTCGCCGAAGTTCGGGCAGGTCGAGCTCGTGCTGTTCCTGCTGACCGGGGCATCGTTCGTGGCATCGGGACTGTTCACCTGGACCAAGCGGCCACACGAGCTGGCCGGTCCACTGTTCGTGGTGGCGGGATTGGTGTGGCTGGCCTGTGGCGTCCGCCGGTCCAGTGACCCGGTGTTGTTCACCGCTGGTGCTGTCCTGACGAATATCTATCTGCCGGTGATGATTCCGGTGCTACTCGGCTTCCCGTCGGGTCGGCTGCGTCAACCGTGGGAACGCCGGTACGTCCGGCTGTGCTGGGCGCTGGCCGTGTTCGGTGTGTCGGCCGAGTGGATGTTCTTCGATCCGCGGGAGGTGCCCGCACCGCACCGATCGACCTCGGTCAACCTATTGCTGATTCGCCACGATCCGGTGCTCGCCGATCGAATCCAGCTCATCGTCGGTGCATTCGCCTTCCTGATCGCCGTCACTGCCATCGTTGTCGTGATCAAACGGTGGCGATCCGGCACCGCGGCGTATCGATCGGGCTTCGCCCCCATCATGGTGCTCGCGACGGTCGCCGGAGTGAGCGTCCTGTGGCTCATGTTGACCGCGATCCGATTCCCCGGTTCGCTGCACGGTTGGACGCTGAATCTGCGCTACATCCCGATGGTGCTACTACCGATGGCCATCGCGTTCGGGCAGGTCCGGTATCGCATGGCCAGGACCGCGGTCGGTGACGCCATGGTCGAAATCGGCGCGACCCCGATCAGTTCGGGTTTCGTCGAGGCACTGCGGCGCGCACTGCACGATCCCACCCTGGCACTGTGGAACTTCGACGCCGAGCGACGCGGCTACGTCGACGACCAGGGCATCGCCAGGGTACTGCCGCACGGCACAGGTCACCGGGTGGCGACGATCCTCGAGCGGGACGGCGCCCCGACTGCCGCCCTTGTCTATGACAAGCATTTACAGACCGAACCCGAACTGCTGGCCGCTGTACGCGGCGCGACCGAACTCGCCCTCGATCACGAACGGCTGCGCAACGATCTGCAGGCCCAGCTCGCCGAGGTACGTCGCTCGCGCGAGCGCATCGTGGCAGCCGGCGATGCCGAGCGACGCCGGGTCGAACGCGATCTGCACGACGGTGCGCAACAACGTCTGGTCGCCGCGGCCCTCCTGCTGCGTCGGGCTCAGCGCACAGCGGACACCGAAACCCGGGGTGATCTGGTGACGCTCGGCGCCGCCGAACTGGACACCGCGCTCAGCGAGCTCCGAGAGCTGGCAAGGGGCGTGTTCCCACCGATCCTCGCCGAACGCGGTCTGACGGCGGCGCTGACCTCACTCGCCGAACGCGCCCCGATCGCCGTACGGATCCACGGCACACTGGTTCCGAGGCCACCGGCCGGGGTGGAGCTGGCCGCGTACTTCATCGCCGCCGAGGCCGTCACCAACGCGGCGAAACATTCCGACGGCACGCACGTCGATATCCAGGTCGGCATCGTCGACGAGGCCGTGCGGCTCGTGATCGCCGACGACGGTCGCGGCGGAGCCCAGGTCGGACCCGGCGGCGGCCTGAGTGGCTTGGGCGATCGAGCCGCGGCGCTCGGTGGGCACCTGCGGGTGGACAGCTCGTCCGGCGCGGGCACAGTCCTCACCGCCACCCTTCCACTTCGCGGGGGTGACGCATGAGAGGGTGCGACCTGGAAGCAGGCACGGTGTTCGCGGGCTACACCATCGAGCAGGTGCTGGGCGCAGGCGGCATGGGCTGTGTCTACGCGGCTCGGCACCCCACACTGCCACGCACCGTCGCACTCAAAATCCTGCATCCCTCGCTGACCACAGACGACTACGTCCGTACGCGATTCGAGTTCGAAGCCGACCACGCCGCCCGGCTGGAGCACCCCGCCATCGTGGCGGTCTACGACCGTGGCCGCGAGGGCGATCGCCTCTGGATCGCGATGCAGTTGGTGCCGGGGACCGATGCGGCGCGCCTGGTGCGGGACGGGCCGGTAGCGCCGGAGCGGGCCGTGCGCATTGCTGAAACGGTCGCGGCGGGCCTGGACTACGCGCATCGGACAGGTGTGTACCACCGCGATGTCAACCCGTCGAACATCCTGCTGGCCGCGCCCGACCAGCCGGGCGAGCCCGAACGGGTGCTGCTGACGGATTTCGGCATCGCCAAAGCGCTCGACGACACCGTGCACCTCACCAGCGCCGGGATGATGGTCGCCACCATCCGCTACGCGGCCCCCGAACAGATCGAAGGACGAACCATCGATCATCGGGCCGATGAATACTCGCTGGGCTGCACACTGTTTCATCTGCTCACCGGCCGCCCGCCCTATCCAGGACCGAGTCGAGCGGCCATTCTGAACGGCCACCTCAACGCCCCGATTCCACGACCGAGCGCGCTGCTGGACACCCTGCCGAAGGCATTCGACGCGGTCATCGCCCGGGCGATGGCCAAGATCCCTGGCGACCGCTATCCGGACTGCGGCACGTTCGCGGCCGCCGCGCGGGCGGTACTCACCGCGGCAGCCGACGCCACCGCCGAACATGCGACGGTCCGCCACCACCGGGCGCCGACCGCACCTTGCCTGCGCGTGGTGCTCGCCGACGACTCGGCGCTGCTCCGGCAGGGAATCGCCCGATTGCTCGAGGACGAGGGCATGGAGGTGACCGGGCAGGCCGGCGATGCCGCGGCGCTGCTGGGCCTGGTCCGCGCACACCGCCCCGACGTCGCGGTCGTCGACATCCGGATGCCACCGACCTGCACCACGGAGGGCATCGATGCCGCCGTAGTCATCCGTCGCGACTTTCCCGAGACGGCGGTGCTGCTGCTGTCGCAGTACATCGAAACCGAGAGCGTTCTCGACCTGCTCTCGGGCGGCGCGCGCAGCCTCGGCTATCTGCTCAAAGACCGGGTTTCCGATATCGACGAGTTCGTGACGGCCCTCCAGCGGGTCGCCGCGGGCGGCTCGGCGATCGATCCCGACCTGGTCGGCCGCTTGGTCTCGCGACCGCACCACGGCGCCCTCCCACTCGACGCGCTCTCCACCCGTGAACGAGAAGTCCTGCGGCTCATGGCCGAAGGCCGCTCCAACCGCGCGATCGGCGCCACCCTGTTCCTCGGCGAACGCACCATCGAAACCCACGTCCGCAGCATCTTCGTCAAACTCGGCCTACAGCCGGAACCCGACGACCACCGCCGCGTCCTAGCGGTACTGACCCACCTCCGGGTCTGCAACTGAACGCACGAAGGCACGGACTCCCGTCGGGAGTCCGTGCCTTCGTCGATATTTCGCCTAGGCGGCGGGTGCGCTCACGAGGAGCGCAAGCTCACCAGGAGCTCTTGTGCACGCCCGGGAGCTCACCGCGGTGCGCCATTTCGCGGACGCAGATACGGCACAGGCCGAACTTGCGGTAGACCGCGTGCGGGCGACCGCAACGCTGGCAGCGGGTGTACGCGCGGACGGCGAACTTAGGCTTGGCCTCCGCCTTGATGCGCAGTGCTTTCTTAGCCATGTGCTCAGTTCTCCTTGAACGGGAAGCCGAGGTGCTTCAGCAGCGCGCGGCCTTCTTCGTTGTTGGTCGCGGTGGTGACCACGGTGATGTCCATACCGCGCGGGCGGTCGATGGAATCCACGTCGATCTCGTGGAACATCGACTGCTCGCTGAGGCCGAACGTGTAGTTGCCGTTGCCGTCGAACTGCTTCGGCGACAGGCCGCGGAAGTCGCGGATACGGGGCAGCGCGATGGACACGAGACGGTCCAGGAACTCCCACATACGGTCGCCACGAAGGGTGACCTTCGCGCCGATCGGCATGCCCTCACGCAGCTTGAACTGCGCGATCGACTTGGTGGCCTTACGGATTTCGGGCTTCTGGCCGGTGATCAGCTCGAGGTCCTTGACGGCACCGTTGATCAGCTTCGCGTCACGGGCGGCGTCGCCGACACCCATGTTCACGACGACCTTGACGACGCCGGGGATCTGCATCACGTTGGCGTATTCGAACTCGCCGTTGAGCGCGTCCTTGATCTCGGCGCGGTAGCGCGCCTTCAGCCGGGGCTGAGTCTGCTCAGAGGTGGTCATGTCAGATGTCCTTCCCGTTTTTACGGGAGATCCGGACGCGCTTGCCGGACTCTTCGTCGGTGCGGTAGCCGACGCGAGTCGGGTTACCGTCGGAGTCGACGACCATCACGTTGGAAACCTGGATGGGGGCTTCCTGGGTGACGATGCCACCCGAGGACGCGCCACGCTGGTTCGCGGAATCCGCGACATGCTTCTTGATGCGGTTCACGCCTTCGACGAGAACCTTGCCGGTCGCCGGGAAGGCCTGAATGACCTTGCCCTTGGCGCCCTTGTCCTTGCCCGAAATGACGAGCACGGTGTCACCCTTGTGCACCTTCATAGTCAGAGCACCTCCGGGGCCAGCGAAACGATCTTCATGAAGCGCTTGTCACGCAGCTCGCGGCCGACCGGGCCGAAGATGCGGGTGCCACGAGGATCGTTGTCCGGCTTGATCAGCACGGCAGCGTTCTCGTCGAACTTGATGTAGGAACCGTCCGGACGACGACGCTCCTTGGTGGTGCGAACGACGACAGCCTTGACGACGTCGCCCTTCTTCACGTTGGCGCCGGGGATGGCGTCCTTCACGGTGGCGACGATGATGTCGCCGATACCGGCATAGCGACGCGACGAGCCACCGAGCACGCGGATGCAAAGGATTTCCTTCGCTCCGGTGTTGTCGGCGACGCGCAGTCGCGACTCCTGCTGAATCACTTCAGCACCTCCTGGACCTGGATGTATACGTACGCCGGATTGCCGACCCGACGCACATGGTCAGTCACCCTCCGGACGCGCGCCTGCCAGCGGAAATACCTTCCACTGGGGGTTCACTGCCGGATTGCGAGGGCATAGCTCCCGCAGGCAACCGTTCTAGTGTAGGTGAACCCCCAGCACGAACCGAATCGGGGTGCGTCGACCAATCTGAAGTAGATATGTTTCAAACTGGCTTCGTCGCGCACGGCCCGTTGCTAACGTCCCGCCATGAACATCACCCTGCCGATGAGGCGCCGGCTCGCGACCACGGCCGCCGCGTTCGCCGCCGTCGTCACCATGGTGGCACCGCACGCGAGCGCGGGCCCCGTCATCGACATGCTCACCGACACGCTCACCGTCGGCTGCACCTCCAAGATCGACGTCGTCGGCCTCGACAACTATGTCGGCGCACAGGTCGACTTCCTCGCCAACGGCAAGTTCTTCGCCAGCGACACCGTCGACCTCGAGGTGAACGTCGCAGGCGTCACCGTCGCCAAGGCCACGGCGTTCTACCACGTCGAAACCGAGGTCGAGGTGCAGCTGTCCCTGCTGCTGCACGCCACCGGAACACCGCTGGTGACCAAGCGCGTGCCGACGGTCATGCGAATCGTGAACGCGGGCAGCGGACTCGCCTGCGACCTGGCGACAGGCAGCTCGAGCCTGTCTTCCTAGCCACCACTCCACCGAGACGGCGTCGCGCCGGTAGCCTGTGCGAGCTAGCTGGATCGCAACAAGCAGGGTGCGGCTGCCGCATCGGGGAAGGAAGTCCTGTGACATCGTCCGGTCGTCCGTCGGTGGTCGACCGCCGCGCATTCCTGATCGCCATGGGCTTGGTGCCCGTGGCCGCCGCGCTGGCGTCGTGCTCGCCCGAACCCACCGAAATCCAGCTCACGGGCGTCGACCTGGGCGGCGGCGACCCCACCATCCGCCCGCAGGACGATCTGTACCGCCACGTCAACGGCACCTGGCTGCGCGATTACCAGCTCCCGCCCGACAAGGCCTCGGTCGGCGCGATCACCGACGCCAACGACCGGACCCTGGATCAGCTGCGCGCGATCATCGAGGGCATCAGGGATCCGAAGCACGGCTCGGAGGCGCAGCAGATCAAGGATCTCTACGACGCGCGCCTGGACCTCGACGAGATCGAGCGACTCGGCATCACGCCGCTCAACAGCCTGTTCGCCGCGATCGACAAGGCCGCGGGCAAGCCGGAGCTGGCGAAGGTGATGGCCGAGGCGCCCATCGCCGGGCTGATCGGGATGGGCATCGGGATCGACCGCAAGAACTCCAAGGCCTATATCCCCAGCGTCGGCCAATCCGGGCTCACCCTGGGCGAGCAGTACTACCGCAAGCCCGAGTTCGCCGCCCAGCTCGCGGGCTATCAGATCTACCTCGAGCAACTGGCCGCGGGCCTCGGCCTGCCCGACCCGGCCGGGGTGGCGCAGCGGACGGTCGATCTGGAGAAGCGCATCGCCGCCGGGCATTGGGACAGCGTGCGCCTGCGCAACACCGATGCCACCTACAACCTGATGAGCTGGCAGGAACTGACCGCGCTCGGCCCACAGTTCGATTGGGATCCGTGGCTGGCGGGCATGACCGACCGGCCCAAGTCGCTGTTCGACAAGATGGTGGTCGGCCAGCCGTCCTTCGTCACCGCGGCCGCTCAGCTGTGGGGCGAGGTCGATATCGCCCAGTGGCGCGACTACCTCAAGCTGCATGTCGCCAACAGCTACGCGCGCTTCCTGCCCAAGGCCATCGCCGACGCGCGCTTCGAGTTCGTCGGCCGGGTGCTCAGCGGTATCGAGGAGAAGCCGGAGATGTGGCGCTCCGCGGTGGGTGTGGTCGACGACAATCTCGGCGAACCGCTGGGAAAGCTGTACGTGGACAAGCACTTCCCGCCCGCGGCCAAGGAACGCGCGTTGGAGATGGTGGCCGACCTCACCGCCGCCTACCGCGACAACTTCACCAATTCGACCTGGATGACCCAGCCGACCCGTGACGCCTCGATCGCCAAGCTGGACAAGATCGTCGCCCAGATCGGCTACCCCGACAAGTGGGTCGATTACTCGTCGGTGCAGGTCACCCGCGGCAAGCTGATCGAATCCCTGTTGGCCATCAACACTTTCGAGTCCAAGCGCGCATTCGCCCGCCTCGGCACCGAGGTGGACAAGATGGAGTGGAGCATGTCGCCGCAGACGGTGAATGCCTACTACAGCCCGACCACCAACCAGATCGTCTTCCCGGCCGCCTACCTACAGCCCCCGTTCTTCGACAAGGACGCCCAGGCCGCGGTCAACTACGGCGCGGTGGGTTCCACGATCGGCCACGAGATCGGGCACGGCTTCGACGACCAAGGCTCCAAGTACGACGGCGACGGCAACCGTCGCGACTGGTGGACGCCCGAGGATCTCGCGGCGTTCGACGCCAAGACCCAGCAGATCATCGCCCAGTACGACGTGCTCGTTCCCGAGGGCGCGCCCGAGGGGCAGCACGTGAACGGCGCGCTGACCGTCGGCGAGAACCTGGCCGACCTGCGCGGCCTGCAGATCGCATTGGCCGCCTATCAGAAGGTGGCCCAGCGCTCCGGCGAGCAGCCCGATTTCCGGACGATGTTCCTGTCGTGGGCGCGGCAGTGGCGCGACAAGCAGACCGAGGAAGCGACGCTGCAGGGGCTGCAGGACACCCACTCCCCCAACGAGTTCCGCTGCAACCAGGTGGTTCGCAATATCGGCGAGTTCTACACCACCTTCGAGGTGAAGGACGGCGACAAGCTGTTCATGCCGCAGGACCAGCGCGTCACGCTATAAGGGCACAGCTTCCCGCCGAAAAGCGACGTAGGTTAGCCTAGGCTGACTTACGCTGGAACTTGCTCTACGGAGGGTGTACCCATGACGACTGTTCGGACTTCGCGCGGCTGGCGGCGCGCGGCGGTGGCCGCGCTCGCCGGTGCCCTCGCCTTCGGTGTCGTGGCCTGCGGTTCCAGCGAGGACGAGGCCGCCTCGGGCGAAGCGGTGACCATCACCCACGCCCGTGGCGAGACCACCGTCCCCGGCACCCCGAAGAAGATCGTCGCCCTGGGTAACCAGTGGCTCGACAGCTCCCTCGCCCTCGGCGTGGTTCCCGTCGGCTACATCGACAACGTCTCCGCGGTGTCCAAGAGCACCCCGCCGTGGACGCCGGAGTCCTTGAAGGCGGCCACCGCCCTCAACACCACCGGCAATATCGCCGAGCAGGTCGCGGCGCTCGAGCCGGACCTGATCCTGGCCGACCCGTTCATCGCCGATCAGAAGACCTACGACGACCTGTCCAAGGTTGCCCCGACCCTGCCCGCGCTGACCAAGGACGCTGTCACCCCGTGGCAGGACCAGGTCACCGCGCTGGGCAAGGTGCTGCACAAGGAGTCCGACGCGAGCGCGGTGATCAAGAAGGTCGACGACAAGGTCGCCGCCATCGCCACCGCCAACCCCGGCCTGAAGGGCAAGACCTTCGCCAGCACCTGGCTCGCCAGCCCCGCGCAGCTGATGGTGCTCACCGACCCCAACGACGGTTCGGCCAAGGTGTTCACCGCACTCGGCATGGGCATTCCGGCCAACCTCACCGCGCTGCCCGCCAACCAGGGCCGCCTGGCGCTGTCGCCGGAGAAGGTCGACGAGCTCACCGCCGACCTGCTGCTGGCCGGCTACTCCCCCGGCCTCGACGAGAAGTACCGGCAGCTGCCGGGTTACGCCGATCTGCCGTCGGTGCGCAAGGGTTCGGTCGTGTTCCTGACCACGCAGGAGATCAGCGCGATCAACCAGCCCAGCGCACTGTCGGTGCCGTACATGCTGGACAAGCTCGAGCCCGCGTTCGCCGCCGCCGCGAAATAGGCTCTGCCCCAGACCGGTTCTACCCCCGAGGATTTCACCGTGCTCGCCTCCGCTTACCCCGCCCAGACCCGATTCGCCCTGCGCGCGGGCGTCACCTGCCTGACGACTCCCGTCGGCGCGGTGCTGCTCAATCCGCCGCGCAACGAGAAGCTGACCGGTCTGGGCGCGGGGGCGCTGCAAGCGCTGAAAACCCTGAACCAGGGCCCGGCGACCGCGGCGGAAATGGCGACCGCGGCAGCCGGTGACGACATCACCGCACTGATGCGCAAGCTCACCGACGGCGGCTGGCTGTCGGTGACAGTCCGCGACGGCGGCCGTGACCTCTACAGCATCCGCCCCTTCGCCGACCCCGCCCCGCGCCCCACGGTGGCCCTGCCCACCTGGTCGGCGACCCTGTCGAAATTCGCTGTCCTGCACCGCGACAACCAGGGCTTCGTCCTCGAACACCCGCAGGCCTGGTGCGACCTGCGCATCCACGACCCGCGCCTGCTCGCCCTGCTCGACGGCCCCCTCGCCGCCGATTCGCCGGTGCCCGCCACCGTGAAGACCCAGTTCATGGCCGACCTGCAGTGGTGCGGCTTCCTGGTCGACGGCGACGAGGAGGAGCGCGAGTTCACCACTCGCTCCTGGAACACCCCCGACCTGTGGTTCCACCGCCGCAGCACCCTCGGCGCCCGCACGGTGACCTGGGACGATTTCGGCCCCACCCGCTGGGCCGACGGCCAGTTCCCCGAATTGCCCTTGCGCCGCGCGTCGTTCGACGGCGAGCCGGTCGCTTTGGCGACGCCGGATCTGGTGTCGCTGCGCGTGTCCGATCCGAGTCTGGCCGCCACCATCGAAGACCGGGTCTCCACCCGCGCCTTCGACGACGCCGCCCCCATCACCTCGATCCAGCTGGGCGAATTGCTGTTCCGCACCGCCCGCACCCGTGAGGACGGCTCCCGCCCCTACCCCTCCGGCGGCGGCGCCTACGAACTCGAGATCTACCCCGTGGTGCGCAATGTCGCCGGCCTGGAAAACGGCATGTACCACTACGATTCGGCCGACCATGCCCTGCGCCCGGTCGCACCCGCCGACGCCCCCGCCGTCCAGAAGCTCCTCAAATCCACCTCGGCGACGCTGGTCGGCGGCGCGCAACCCCAAGTCCTGCTGCTGGTTTCGGCCCGCGCGGGCCGCGTCATGTGGAGCTACGAACAGGTCGCCTACGCCAACATCCTCAAACACGTCGGCGTCCTCATGCAGACCGTCTACCTGGCCGCCACCGCCATGCACCTCGGCGTCGTGGCCCAGGGCTTCAGCGACACCTCCGCCTTCGCCGCGGCCACCGGCCTCGACGAACTCGAAGAGTGCAACGTCGGCAGCATCATCGTCGGCTCACCGGCCCGCTAGCGGTAGAGATCTACGTCACACCATGCAACCCTCGACGGGTCTCGCGCGTCCAACCATATGACGTGCATTCCGACAGATCGAGGGTCTCATGAACGAGGACTGGTCGGCGCCGACACAGGCGTCGAACAACGCTTTACGTGCGCAGATCGATTCGATGCTCGATACCTTCACTGCTGAGAAGTCGGCTCTACTCGACGCCCGGTCCCAGGCCACCCAGCTCGTGACCGCCTGGTCGGCGGACGGGTTGGTCCGCGTCTCGGGGACCATCGCGGGGATCTCGGAGGTCCACATCGAGCCGGATGCCTTCAAAAGGTCGACCCCGGAGTCCCTCGGCCGATCGGTCACCGAGGCGATCGCCGAGGTGGCCGCCCGAGCGGCCCAGACCCAGCAGCAAGCCCTCGCCCCCTTGTCGGACCTGAGCGCGAATATGCCGGACCTTCCCGACCTGATCCCGGGCGCCCCCAGCATGAAAGACCTCATCGCCCAGCTGACCCCGCCACCGCCACCGGACCCCGAACCGGTCACGGACTCACCACACAGTCTCGTCGATGACACCGACGACGAAGAAGGCGAATACTTCCGCAATCGCGGATACCTCCGATGAGCTCGCTGAAAGCCGACCCGCAAGCGCTGCGCGGCACTCAGCCGTCGTTCACCTCGGTCGCCGACACGATCACCACCGGCGCCCAGAAGCTGGCGGCCGTGATCGCGGCCGAAGGTGAGTGCTGGGGCAGCGACGAGATCGGCCAGTCGTTCGCCAAGAACTACACCCCGGGCGTCGAGCCCGGCCAGAAGGCGGTGACCGGCCTGGCGACGGTGATGACCCAACTCGGCGAGAACATGGTCAAGGTCGCCGAAGCACTACAGACCCAGGACACGACGCGCGCCGGTGAAATCGACAAGGCCACGGGGTCGCTGTAGTGGGCATCGAAATCCCCGACGAGCTCGCCTGGGTCGCCAAGTACATTCTCGGCGCGGGCGATTGGCCCGAAGGTGACGAAACGGCGATGCGCCGGGTCGCCGACGGGTGGACCGCCATGGCCAACACCCTCGACACGGTCGACGACAACGCCGCCCTCGCACTGAACGCCGCCCTGACAGCGCTGTCCGAAGGCGAAACCCACACCGCCATCACCGCTTACCGCGACAAGCTGCTGTCGGGCGACGAAGCGACCTTCACCGCTGTTCGCAAGTGGTGTGCGAAACAGGCCGAACTACTCGAAGACGGCGCCAACGATATCGAGCACACCAAACTGGTGATCATCGCGACGATGGTCATCGCCGCGGTGGAGATCGGTGCGGCGATCGCGACCTCGTGGACAGGTGTCGGCGCCGTCGCCGGTGTGGCCGCCCGGGTGGCCGCCCAGGTCGCGGTGCGGGTGGCGATCAAGCAGCTCATCGCCCGCATGCTCACCCGCGGCGCCGCGAAGGCGGCCGCCCGGTTAGCGCTGCGCGGCGCCGCGTTCGAAGCACTCGAGGAAGGCGGCACCGATCTCGGCGCACGGCTGATCCAGGTAGCCAAGGGCGACCGCTCCACCGACAAGTTCGGCTGGACCGATCTGGGCCTGGCCACCTTCGGCGGCGCGGTCGGCGGCGCGGCAGGCGGCCTGCTCGGCGGCGGCACCGGCGCGCTCGGCGATGTCGCGTCCTCTACCGCGGGCAAACTCGCGGGCAAGGTCGTCGGCGGCACCGTCACCGAACTGGGCGCCGACCTCTCCGCCCAGGTCGCCACCGCAGGAGTCGGCGCGGCCTTCCTCGGCCAGGAATTCAAACTGGATGTCGGCGTCGACACCTTCACCAGCGCTGGAGCGGGTGGCGTCCAGAGCGCGCTGGAATCCAGTAGCCACGGTGGAAACAGCACGGCCCCCACCGTTCCCGATCTGGGTACCGACGTTCCCGGTTCCACCACGCCCGCGGGGACCGATACCCCCTCCGGTGATCAGAGCCCGAACGCATCCGACAACACCGGCCCGAATGCGCCGGCAACTCCGAGCAACGGCGACACCGGCGGATCAACGAACCCAGCATCCACCGCTCCTACCGGAGACGGCGCAACCCCACAAGATGGTTCGCCCAACTCCTCGGCACCGGGAGAATCCACACCTTCGAGCCCGAACAGCAACGGATCCACCGACGCCGGGCAAACCGCACCCTCGTCCAACGGATCCCCCTCCTCCGGCGAAACGACACCGTCCAGCCCGAACGGCAACGGGTCCAATCCGACCCCGCCGACCGGCGACACCACACCATCGAACCCGAACAGCGACACCCCCACCGCGACACCCCAGACCGGCGAGTCGCCATCGACCCCGAACAACAACGCCCCCACCGAAACACCGTCGACCGGCGACACCTCACCCTCGAACAACCCCACGAACACACCGCCCACAGGCGACACCTCGACGCCCAACCCCACAAGCTCGTCGCTGGACCTCCCGACCCAGGATTCCTCGACCCAGCCCAACACCCCCACCGATACGACCCCGAATACCAATAGCGGGCAACAGAACCCGACTCCGAGCGACAACGGACACGCCGCCACCACTCCCACGACACCGGCGAATCCCCAACCCACGACACCAGCCCCCACCAACACACCGGATTCGACCACCCAACAACCGACCACATCGACACCCACGCAGGAGTCGGCCACACAGCAATCACCGACTTCGACTCCCGCCGCAACCACCGGTTCGCCGCTGTCCACAACCTCCCAACCGGCAACTCCGTCGAACAACCCCACCCACACCCCTGCCGACACCACTCGTCCGTCCTCCACGGACACATCGACAGCGACCGCCACCACCGCGACAGCGCCCCTAACCACGAACCCCACAACAACACCCACCACGTCGACCCCGGCGCCCACTGCCACACCGACGTCCACGTCGACGCCCCCGATCAGCCAGATCCCACCATCAGCACCGCCGTCGCCCAGATCGAACACCCCCACATCGCCCCCCACAACAACTCCAGCACAGGTCGCCTCGACCCCGACCACCCAGACTGCGCTGCCAACCGACCAGACCCTGTCTCCGCCTAGGCCGACAACTCCGCCAGCGGTGTCCGAAACACACACAGCAACCAGTCCCGACAGCCGACCTGGCTCTACCCCGACCACCGACCCCACTCGGACAACACCACAAACCCTCACGCCCACTCCGACTCCGACGAGCCAGGTACCGGACCCAGGTCACAGCCCTGACGCCCGCCCTCTGCGCGAGGCGCTGCGTAACCAACCGCCGCACGACGGCCGCACAACCACCGTCGACCGGAGCCCGTCCCAACCACGGCCCTCATACCGAATTCGCCGCTTCCAGGTCGGCAGCCGATGGGTCTCGGTAGCCACCATCCGCGCCCACATCCCGAACGCGCACCTGATGACGCCGGCCGAGCTGAACCTGGAAATGGAATACGCCCAGAGCGTGGTTGATGCCGCCTTCAACCACGGTCAGGATCTCCTCAGCCGCGCCCCGTCGGTCGGCGACCAGTTCCTGGTCGACCTCGAGTTCACCACCGACCCGAACGCAGCCGATCTGCGCCTTACCACCCAGCAACACCAGTTCGACGTGTCCAACGATCTTCGCGAACACATGGGCTTGCCGCGAAGCACGCCGGACACCCCGCTGAGTCCGGATGACCTCCGCACGATCAGCAACGACATCGCCCGAGCCAACACGCCGGCCCGCTTCGCCAACCCCTCCGACACGCGGGTTATGGCCCCGGGTCGCCTCGAGCCCGTCGAGCAGGCGGCTCACCAGCAACGAGTTGAGGACCAACTCCGCGACGGCAGTGGATTCACGATCGGCGCCGACCCTCGAACGCACCCATACGGCACGTCGGTCAACGACGGCGGCCCGACTCGGGGCGGCCGAAGCAATAACTGCCTCGACTGTTCCCTCTCAGCGTTGTCGTCGTTCTACGGTGTTCCTCAGGTCTCGGCGCCACGGTGGCCCGACCCACTGCCGAATGGCTCCCGAGATAACCGCAGCGGCGAACGATTCGGCACCGCACGAGCCGAAAATTGGCTCGGCCGGAGTTTGAGCCATTTCCCTGGACTACCGATCCAAGATCAGTTCCGCGAATTGCACAACCATATCGCCGGCCTCGGTCCAGGCTCGGCTGCGTTGGTCATCAACTGCTGGCACGCACGCGACAGCAATGGAAATCCTCGATTCAACGCCGACGGTTCCCCCCTGATCCTTGCCTCGCACGCAACAGTCATTGTCTACCCGCCCGGCGCAGCAGGGCCCGTATGGTGGGATCCGCAGTCGGGCGCCACCTCCGACGTCCCACCCCCCGACATGGTCGCCCGCTCGGCCGCGCTGGACTTCATTCCCATCGACGCACACGGAGGTATCCAGAATGCCGGAGCCAATTCTCACGGCGGAACAGGCCAACCAGCTGCTGACCACAGTGTTCGGGCCGAACCAGAAGTTCCAGATGATGGAGACCAGACACGGCTGGGTGGCCCAAGCGATTCTCTCCCAGGAGGAATTGGATCAGGGTATGGGCTTGGGGCTGGGGAACTACGTACTGAACAAACAAACGGGAGTCGTGACAGCTCACCGGAGCCTGCCGCCGGACATGATCGGGGAGGAATTCGACCAGGCGATCGAAACGGGCCAACCGATCCAGGGGGGCCAGGTGTATCCCCCACTCCGTCGAATCCACCTGCTGAAAACCTACGAGGACCCACAGACAGTCCAGTATCAAGTCCACGTGACCGACCTGGATCAACCGAGCAACCCGGAAACGGCCGAACTGATCACGATCAACAAGGAAACCCTGTACTTCCATCCGAGCGGAGGCCCGCTCTCGGAAGCGACAGCATGGGCCGAGATGCTCAGCCGGACAACGGGAATCTGGCCGATCGAGGAAACGATCGAACGGTAACCGGCGACCCGGATACCAACCCGGCGACCGCTTCTCCCGTCGTCACCACGCCGCCGCCGGTGTCGGCGCCGACAATCGATCACAACCTGGCTCCACCGCCGCCTACCGGCACGCCGACCGCCGACCCCACCCCGGCGTCAGATACCGCTTCACCCGCAGAGCGATCATCGTATGTCGAGGCAGGTGGCGCCAGGCGCCCACGCAACGTCTACGACACCGAGGCGCAGGATGCCTGGGCCAACAACGCTTACGACCACATCCGCAGTACAGACAATGACATCGACGGAATGGTCGCAGCACTCGCCGACGTTCAGCGCCACGATGGCTCCGTGGGATTCGATCGGGCCGAGCTGGAGCGGATCAAAGATCATCTCTTCAGAGAAGAGCATCCACTGAGCATTACCGACGACGACGGTAATGACGTAGGGATCGAATATCGGCGATACGACGCGTACGCCGATATCGCCGAAGCCTGGATGCGGATGTCCCTCGGCCGAGCGACTCCCGACGACATCGTCTTGCTGGAGCACGAGCTGGCCGAAGCGCAATATTATGAAAGCCATCCAGGGACGCCGTATCAGGAGGCTCACCAGTTCGCCAATCTGAGCTTCAACTGGGAAGCGATGCAGCACTCTCGTACCGGCGAGAACATCGATGAATGGAGTTCGATCTATGGCAATGTATCTGGTCTTCCGACTGGAGTCGGAGACCGACCAGGAAGTGACGTACCGGTTCGGCGGGGCGGATCACAATCTCAATCGGTCCCTGACAATCAACAAAGCGGACTACTCGGTGAAGGTCGCGGACGGGAAGGAGGACGCGATGGCCGTGCGAACAGCGGGCACAGCGATGACTCGTCACCGGCAGGACGGAGTCTGGATCAAGGCGGGCAACTTCCAAGCCTGAACAACCCCCTGCCGCGCCAATCCGGCGGTCACAGCAGCGCAAGCGATCAACCGCCGAATTCCCCGTCGAGTCCCCCTGCGCCGTCACCGGATTCGGCACCACATCAGCGTCCAGCCGCTGTTCCGCCTGCGACTGACCGCACAGGTGCCGCGACCGCGCCATCGACGAACCCGGTAGTGCGGCCGCCGACCGATACCGGCGCCGAGCAGTCTCCTCGACCGACCCCGCAGACGTCACCGACACCGCAGCAGGTGCACGAAGCGAACCAATCGCGAGCCGCTCGCGAGAATTTGCGTCGCCAACGGCCCGATGGCGGAGTTCGGCCGGTCACCGACTCACGTGGCAACCGCCGCTTCACCCTGGGCAGATTCACTACCGCGTTCAGTCAGCCCGTGTCGATGCTCCGGATCGGCCTACACATATCCGGCGGCGGCAGCCTCGATCCGGCACTCGTCCAGGCGCTGATCGAACGCGCCCAGTTCGCGGTCGATCTCCGCTTCAACCGAGGAAGCCGGCTCCCGTCCGGCGATTGGATGATGTTCGATCTCGTCCCGGTCAGCGACCCGTCTGCGGCTGATATGAGCATCGATCTCGACCAGGCGAATCCGCACAGCACGCCGACCGACGCCGACCTCGACACCCTCACCGCAATGTTGCGAGAACAGCTCGGGCTGGACCCGGCGACAGAGAACGAACTTTCGCCCAGCGACGTTCAGCGGATCAACAACGAAATCGACCAGGCCGTACCGACATCGCCGCCTACTTCCTCTCGAACCGCTCCGGGCCCTGTCACAACCGATTCGTCCTTGGATCTTCCCTCGCAGCCCGCGAACCTGGCTAACCGTGCTGATTCACCAGTGAGCGCGCTCAACGCCGCGTCTCCTCATCCGAACTCTGCTCGGACAGCGTCGCCGGATCAGAGCCACGCCCAGCATGCTCCGACGCCAGCGAACAGCCGCACCCAAATCCCTTCTCGAGCACCGAATCATCGCGCACCTGAATCGACCCCTCCTCCGACGAACCCACCCGGTTCGATGTCGTCGACAGGCGCCTCGAACTTTTCCTCCGGCTGGAACAATCCTGATGTCACTCCCCAGACTCCCCAGTGGCACCAATCATGGGGAGCAGCACCACATCCCGACCAGCGCTCACCCGGAGCGATGCGACGAATTGTCCGAAAGCTCTTCGGAGTGCGGCCGCGTCGAAGCATTCCGGCCATGCCACCACCTACCCCGCCGATTCAGCGACCTCCGTCGGCTGCGCCGAGAACTCCTCCCGAGGAGAGCAGCCCCCGACAACCGACGGCACCGCAAGATTTTTCGGACCTTCCGTACAGCGTCGGCCCGCCCTATACAACACAGGAAATGAATTCCACTTACCGAGGGGAGCACGAGGTCGGGAATTCCGTCTGGCCGCACCCGCTACGGGTGGCGTATCTGGATGAATCCTTACGCCAAAGGACAAGGCTCTATATCGTAGATGGAAAGATCTACACGGCCGACGGGAAATTGTTCGATACAAGTTCGGGCACTACCGCATGGGGCGGTGCGGGCCGCGCAATTTTCGTCATGGACGAGCATGGCAATCTATATGCATCGAACTATCATGAGCCAGGACTTTTCCATCATTCCAGCTTCCTTTCTGGTGGAAATGTTGCCGCAGCGGGAGAATTGGCGGTAATCGGCGGCGAACTCCAGATGCTCACCGACTCTAGCGGACATTACCGACCCTCTCGCGGGCACACGATGCAGGCCATCAATCTACTCAGGAACATGGGCATCCCAATTACTCCAGGACAAGTACATTTCGAGGCGCCACCACAATGAACGGAGCGATGTGAACCACTGGCAGGGTGTCATTAATTCGATACTGTACTCAGTGCAGTTCGAGAAGGAGCTCGACGACAGCGTTGTCGACAGGATCGCGTATGCGCTGGTAACCGAGCCCCTCTCCACAATGACTCAGGATGAGGAATATCAGGTGCTGTCGGATGGCCTGGCACACGCCTCACCTATCCCGGCAGTTATACCGATGCGCCAAGAACCCGCGGAGCTGCGCGAATTCGTCAGTCGAGTTCTTGCACGCATGGACAGTATGCGCCCATGGCCCGCGTTGCCCTATCATCGATTGCCCGAGGACAGCATATCGGCTTTCAAGAATGCGACACCGATCGCACGCATTTCGTCGAGCGTCAACGACGTCGAGAGCAGAATCTCCCGCGGATTCTACTGGGGAACCGAATTCGGCACCTTCATTCCGTTGAAGATGAGATCCGGCAGAGTCATCGGCATGTTCACTCCATTTTGGGACGACAGCGATGACATCGTTCTGGTCGATGCCACGCACGAGCCCGACCGAAGCGATGTCATCGATGAGTTACTGTCGGTAACGCGAATAGACCCCAGCACAGTAACACGCTTGACAGCCGAAGATTTCGAGACATTTACAGACGAATATGCGACAACCCCGATTCAAACCAATTTTCGTGACGAGAATATAGCTGGTAATTCCGTCTGGGACGGCAAACAGGTAGCCTACTTGACATCCGATGAGCGGAAAGCTTATCGCCTTACCGTCCGCGATGGATTGCTCTATGACACAAGGGGTCAGTTGTACGATACAAGCAGCGCTCGCACATTATGGTCACCGGAGGGAGGGCGGGCGATTTTCGTCATGGATAGCGGCGGAACCCTCTACTCCTCACCGCATCACGTGCTGGGCGAATTTCATCACTCCAGTTTCCTCGCGGGAGAACCTGCCGCAGGCGCCGGTGAGCTCGACGCCAGGGAGGGGCGCATACGGCTGATCAGCGACCAGAGCAGCCATTACCGCCCAGCGCGGCGGTTCACCGAACAAGTTGTCGACAGCCTCGCTCGACAGGGCGTTCAGGTCGGCGACTTACAAATCGAATATCATTCGCCTCCAGACCGGATGTAGA
Source organism: Nocardia sp. NPDC055165 (assembly GCF_053606985.1). Classification (NCBI taxonomy): domain Bacteria; kingdom Bacillati; phylum Actinomycetota; class Actinomycetes; order Mycobacteriales; family Nocardiaceae; genus Nocardia; species Nocardia sp. NPDC055165. Next base: position 88,916 of record NZ_JBSGSS010000012.1, on the reverse strand, counting down.
CGATATACCCGCCAATCGCAGCTGGGCCGACCGGAAGTCTCTACGCCCCGAACGGTGGACTTGCTCCCCGACGGACCTGTCTCAATCCACTTCGTTCAGATTCATGACGGTTGACCAGCAGGGAGCAATGATTGGAGCCGCCACAACTCCGAACAGCAGAACAAGTGCGGGACTACCTGGCTCAGATATTCCCGGCGCAGGAGTTCAGTCTCCTTCAGAGCCGACACGCCTGGATCTGCCGCGAGATTCTGACCCCGGCGGAGATCGCGGAGGGGACGGGTCCAGGCCTGGCGAGCTACGTGGTGGACAAGGAGACCGGAGTGGTCACCACGCAGTCGAGCCTGGCACTGACGACGATCGGCGAGATGTACGACGCAGCGATCGAGACCGGGACTCCGATCCAAGCCGAACAGATCTATCCCCCACTGAATCGACTGACGCTCCAACAGATCCGGCAGGACCCGGAGACGATCGAGTACCTGGTGACGGTCGAATCGCTGGCGACAACCCCGCCGACCAGCGAAGACCTCAATCTGACCATCGACAAGGTCACCCTGGAAGCCACTCCGTACACACCGTTGGCCCCGATGGTGGCCGCGAGGGCGGCGTGGAGTCGGCAGCGCAACGGCACGTGGCCGACAACGGAGACATTCGAGGTGTAGTCGGTACGTCGGACGCGAGCCGCCCGGACATTGCAGGAATCGACGCAACGGTAGCGAGGGGGCTGAAGGGTGAAGCTACTGCCCGATTTTTCGGAGGACCCTCGCGAGAGAATCGGCGACTGGCCAGAAGTCAGTTTGGCCGATCTCGTCGGACATCTGGATGACGAACTCCGCGAACCGCTTTCGCATTACATGCTGGAGTGTCAATCGTTGGTCACGACGCAGTCGATGGCCGACCCGCTCGACCCGGCACGGGGCCACGGCGTACCGACCGGGATGTCGAGCGACGGCACCTGGGTGTGGTCCGCATACTGGGGATACTTCGTGCGGGAGTACGGAATCGCGGTTCCCAATGAGTTCATCGACCATGTCAGATCGCGTAATTTCGAGCCGGTCCTGCTCGACCAGGACGAGCAGGAACGCATCGGCAGCGAGCTCGAAGCAGCCTTCTCCGACTGAGCCAAATTTCGGGTGCTGAGGGTCAGTGCTGTGGATTATTCGGTCAGGGTGGAGGACGGGCGGAACGACCACATGACGGTGTGGGTGGCGGGGATGGCGATACGGGGGCATCGGGACGATGGGGTCTGGCCCAAGGCTGGTGTTCATCAGGCGTGAGGTGTCGGGTGCGGGCGTAGGGTCGCCTCATGGCTTGCAAGATCACCGAACTCGTCATCGATTGCGCCGACCCGGAACTGCTGGCGGGATTCTGGTGCGAAGTGCTCGGCTATGTCGTGCTCGATCGGGACGAGGGTGATGTCCAGATCGGCGCGCCGGGAACCGAATTCGGTGGGCCGCAGCCCACTTTGCTGTTCAGCGTCAGCACCGACCCCAGGCGGGGGAAATTGCCGATGCACCTCGATGTGAACGCCACCGACCGCGATCAGGACGAAGAACTCGAGCGTCTGCTCGGTGCGGGTGCCCGCAAGGTCGACATCGGACAGACCGGCGCCGAAACCTGGCACGTGCTGGCCGACCCCGAGGGCAACGAATTCTGCCTGCTGCGGCGGCGAGTGGGGACAGCCTGAGCCACTCGGCGGTCGGGTCTGCCGACCGGATCCGGCCGACGACCATCGCTCAGGCGGGGGTCGGTTCGGATCCGTCGAAGGGTGGGTAGGTGTCGCTGGTGGTGCGTTCGGCGGCGGCGATGTAGACGGCCAGGGCTTCGCGGGATTGCGTGAGGCGGTCGATGTGGTCGTCGATGCGGTTCAGGCGGGTTCGCATGGCGGACAGTAGGTCTGGGCAGGCGGGGAGGGTGGGGGTTTCGCCTTCCGCGCAGGGTAGGAGGTAGGCGATGTCTTCGGAGGACAGGCCGGCGCCGAGCAGGTGGCGGATCTGCTTCACGCGTAGCGGGGCGGTGTCGTCGTATTCGCGGTAGCCGTTCGGGCTGCGGTCGGCGACCATCAGGCCCTGGGCTTCGTAGTAGCGCAGTTGGTGGGCGTTGACGCCCGTGCGGGTACTCAGTTCGCCGATTCGCATCGCAACCTCACTTGACCTTCATACCGGTATCAACGTTGATGATGCTGCCATGCACAACGCAACCGAAACACCTGTGACTGTCATCGGACTCGGCCTCATGGGTCGATCGCTCGCCGGCGCGTTCCTCGCGGCCGGGCATCCCACCACCGTCTGGAATCGGACGCCCGCCAAGGCCGACCGCCTGGTGGCCGAGGGCGCGCGACTCGCGCCGGCCATCGGTGACGCCCTGCGGGCGAGCGCGATCACGATCGTCTGCGTCACCGACTACCCGGCCGTGCGCGATCTGTTCGCCGCGAGCGATGTCGACGGCACGACCCTGCTCAACCTCACCTCGGGCGACTCCGCCCAGGCCCGCGACACGGCCCGCTGGTTCGAACAGCGCGGCGCCCGCTACCTCGACGGCGCGATCATGGCCATCCCGCAGGCGATCGGAACTCCCGACGCGGTGATTTTGCACAGCGGTCCACAGGCCGACTTCGACGCACACCGGAAAACCCTCGAAGCACTCGGCACCGTCACCTATCTCGGCGCCGACCACGGCCTGGCCTCCCTGTACGACGTGGCGGGTCTGACGATGATGTGGAGCGTCCTCAACGCGTGGCTCCAGGGCACCGCCATGCTCCGGACCGCCGGTGTCGACGCCGCGACGTACGCCCCGTTCGCACAGATGATGGCGACCGGGGTGGCCACCTGGCTGCCCGGCTACGCCGAGCAGATCGACAGTGGTTCCTATCCCGCCGAGGTGGCGGCCCTGGAGACCGACGCGCGAACGATGGCGCACCTGATCGAGGAGTGCGAGGCGCTCGGCGTCAACGCCGAGCTGCCGAAGTTGTTCAAGGCCCTGGCAGATCGGTCTATCGCCGCAGGTCACGGCGGTGAACAGTATCCCGTGCTGATCGAGGAGTTCGCCAAGCCACACAGCGACTGACCTGCCCCGCGTGAGCGAGAGGTAGCCCGCATGCCAGACACGACGATGCGGACACACAGCATCGACATCGCCCTGCGATCGGCGCCCTACCCGTGCACCACGTCGGCGAGCGTGGTGATCGCCTGCTCCCAGAGTTCAGCGAAGCGCGCGGCCTGGTCTTCGGTGAACAGGGACGCGCTCCAGCGGAAGTTGGTGGTCAGGGCAGGCCCGTCGGGGGTGGTGCCGATGCCCGCGATGACGTCGATCGCGTACCGCAGGGGAAGGTCGGGTTCAGGGTCGAGAGGTAGGGCTTGGTCGTGCTCACCGACGAGCAACGACCAGGGATCGGATTCGTTGCCGCTGAGGTCGATTCGGCCGAGGTAGTTGAATTCGACCTGGGGTTCGGCGGCGGAGCGGAGTTCCGCCGCGCGGTTGACGTAGCGCAGCAGACCGTAATCCAGTCCCTGGTTGGGGATTTCGCGCAGATGCGTCGAGACGGAGTCGAGCAGAGTACGGGCGGCAGCCGGGTCCGCTTGCGCGCGTGCGATATCCACCGCGTTGTCGCCGACGCCGAGGCGGACGGGGAAGACGCTGGTGAACCAGCCGAGGGTGTTGGCCGTGTCGGTGTCGAGGGTGGCGTCGGCGCGGCCGTGACCCTCCATGGCGATCAAGGCACCTGCGGCCGGGTCGTTTCCGTTGTCGGCGTGCAGCGAGGCCATGGTCATGGTGAGGGCGGTGAGCAGGAGCTCGCGGACGCCCTCGTCCTTGCCGACACGATCGAGGAGTCGGTCGGTGACCGCGACCGGCGTCGCGACCGTGCTGACGCGCAGGCTCGACCAGGTGTCGGTGGCCGGTGCGGGATGCCGGGAGCCGAGGGCGGCGTCGGGCTCGCAGACCTGTGCGGTCCAGTAGTCGCGCTGGGCCAGGACTTCCGGTGCGGACGCACGCTGCCACATGGCCTCGGACCACTGCCGGTAGGAGGTGAACTCGGGCAGCATCTTCGGCGTCACGCCTGCTTGGATCTGCTGCCAGGCGGCAGCGAGGGCATCGAGCATGATGTGCCAGGACACGACGTCGACCGCGAGGTGGTGCACGGCGAGCAGCAGGATGTCGGCACCGGCGCCGGAGCCCGGCACGTCTTCGACGGCAGACTCGGTTCCCGCGAACCACACGGCCCGAACCATTTCCCCGGCCCGTGGGTCGATCGCATCGTTCGCGATTCGCGCGTATTTCGTGATGGCCGTGTCGAGTTCGGTGCCGCTGAGCCCTCGCGGTGCTTCGATGACGAGCTCGCCCGCGTTCACCACGCCGGGCGCGCGCGTGACCATGCGCGGGCCGTCCGGTGTATCGGTGAGCACCGCGCGCAGGGTGTCGTGCGCGTCGAGCAGCGCCTGGAGGGTGGATTCCAGTGCCGCACGGTCGATTCCGGCAGGCAGACGCAGGAGCGCGGCCTGGGTGAAGCGGCGGTAGTTGCCGTATTCGTACATCCAGGAGACCACCGGCAGCGGAGGGACCACACCGTAGGCGTCGGCACCGGACTGAGCGGCGGCGGCCGGTGCGTCATCGACGGCGGCGGCGAGTTCGCGAATGGTCGGGCAGGCCAGCACCATGCGCGGATTGAGGGCGAGTCCACGGCGGCGGGCCTTGTTGACCAGCGAGATCGCGACGATGCTGTCGACGCCGAGTTCGTAGAAGTCGGCGTCGACGCCGGGCGCGCGGCCGTCGAAGAGTTCGGCGAACAGCTCGCTGAGCGCGATCTCGGTGGGCGTCTCGGCGGCCGCGTTACTGTCGGCGACCGACAGCGACTGCTCGGCGAGCTCGTTCAGCGCGGGACCGTCGAGCTTGCCGTTGACGTTCACCGGCAGCTGGTCCAGCACGACGATTCGCGCGGGAATCATGTACGCGGGCAGGCGTTGCGCGAGATCGGCACGCACCCGGCTGACGATCACGGCGCGACCGGCCTTGCCGACGACGAAGCCGACCAGCGACGCGCCCCCGGCACGGCGCACCACAGTGACCGCGGCGGTGTCGATATCGGCCGAACGCCGCAGCGCGGTCTCGATCTCACCGACCTCGATGCGATAGCCACGCACCTTCACCTGGGCGTCGGCGCGGCCGAGATAACCGAAGCGGCCACCCGGGAGCCGGCGCACGAGGTCGCCGGTGCGGTACATGCGCGCACCGGGGCGCGTCGGGTCGGCGACGAAACGGTCCGCGGTGATGGCGGGCTTGCCGAGGTAGCCGCGGGCCAGCTGCACGCCCGACAGGTAGAGCTCGCCGACGATGCCCTGCGGGACCGGTCGCAGCCGGGAGTCGAGCACGTAGCCGACCATGCCGCCGTTGGCGGTGCCGATCGTGGGGATCTCCGAGGTGGCCACGGGCGCGACCACCGCTTCGACCGTCGTCTCGGTGGGCCCGTAGCAGTTGTACACAGCCGTCGCGGGGAGCGCGCGCAACCGCGCCCACAGGGCGGTGTCGATCGCCTCGCCGCCGAGGGCCAGCACCGGCAGGTCACGATCGAGCAGGTCCGCTGCCGCCAGCTGAGCGAGCATCGACGGGGTGGTGTCGATCATGTCGATGTCGAATTCGGCCATGCCGGCGACGATGCGGTGCGCGTCGCGCATCTCCTCGGCGTCGAACAGGTGCAGCGCCTGCCCGGCGAGGAACCCGACCATCGGCTGCCAGGAGGCATCGAAGCCGAGCGACCAGGCGTGCGCGATCCGCAGGGGGCGGCCGAGCTTGTCCATGGCCGGACGGTAGAAGCGCGCGAGGTGATCGGCGAAGTAACCCGCCAGAGCGGCGTTCGTGCCGACGACACCCTTGGGTTCGCCGGTCGAGCCGGAGGTGAAGATGATGTAGGCGCTGTGGTCGAGTTCGCGATTCACCACAGGGGCCTGTGCGGGCCGGGCCGCGACCCGTGCGATGACGGCAGGATCGTCGAGCGCCAACACGGGCACCGATCGGTGATCGGCTGTGGTCTCGGTGACGCCGTCGAGCAGCGTCCGATCTCCGTCGAGGACGACGGCGAGAACCGGATTCGACTGGCGCAGAATCGAGGCGATCCGGGCGGCCGGGAGCGTGATGTCGACCGGGACGTAAGCAGCGCCCGCGGCGAACGTCGCCAGGATGGTGATGATCGAGCGCGGGCTACGCGGGAGCATCAGGGCGACAACGGTTTCCGGGGCGACGCCGTGCGCGGCGAACTCCCCGGCCAACCGGCAGGCTTCGTCGTGCAGCGCCCGGTAGGTGAACACCTCGCCCGCGGTGGTGGTGAGGGCGATCGCGTCCGGGGTAGCGGTGGTCTGCTGCTCGAACAGTTCCCATGGGGTGGCGGTCGGCGCCGGAGTCGTATTCGTTGCGGCGCTGCGGAGTTCGGCGTGCTCGGCCTCGGTGAGCAGGTCGATCGCATCGGTGGTCGCGGTGGCGTCGAGGGTCGGCAGGGTACGCAGGACGGTCAGCATCCGGGCGCCGAGGTCGGCGGGGTCGAGGTGTCCGAGGAGCGCGGGAATCGCTTCGACGAGGATGAGGAGTTCGCCGTCGCTCAGGTGGGAGACGACCGTGAGCGGGTAGTGCGCGAGGCTTTCCATCTCGATCGGCCGGAACCGGGCGCCGTCGGGGGCGGTGACCGTCTGGATGGCGTCGTCGATGGGGGCGTTCTCGAAGACGAACAGGGTGTCGAACAGGGCACCGTGACCGGCCGCGCGTTGCAGGGTCGACAGGCTGAGATACCCGATGTCGCGCATAGTCGCCGAATCGCGTTGCAGGCGTGCGCATTGCGCGACGACCGGCTCGGCGGAGTCGAGGCGGTGCACGACCGGGACGGTGTTGATGAACAGCCCGACCATGCCTTCGACGCCCGCGAGTTTCTCGGGGCGGCCGGAGATGGTGGTGCCGTAGACCACGTCTCGGCGGTCGGTGATGCGGCCGAGCAGCAGCGTCCAGGCGAACTGGACGGCGGTGTTCAGCGTCATCCCGTTGGTGCGCGCCCACTGCTGCAATTGCTCGGTTTCTTCGGCGGACAACCGGAGTCGCGTGGTCTCCGGGACTGCGGAGCCACGATCGCCGGTGCCGTCGGCCAGCACCAGGGGCGCGCTGACCTGCTGGAGGTACTCGGCCCAGCGGCGGGCCGCGGCGTCGTGGTCCTGCGCGCCGAGCCAGCCGATGTAGTCACGGTAGGGACGGGGCGCGGGCAGACCGTCGAGGGTGCCACCCGCTCGATAGACGGCGAGCAGCTCGGTGAAGAACACCGCGACCGCCCAGCCGTCCATCAGGATGTGGTGCGCGGTGAGGATCATCCGCTTGCGCGGCTCGGGCGCGTCGGTGACGTCGAGCAGCAGCACACGCAGCGCGGGACCACGGCTCAGCACGAACGGGACGCGGCGCTCGGATTCGGCGATCGCCTCGAATTCCGTGGTGAGCGCGTGTCGTTCGGCCCACGGCAATTCCGCGCGTGAGGGGATGATCTGCACCGGTTTGGGCACGTCGGTGTCCCAGAACGCGGCACGCAGGTTCGGATGACGGTCCAGCATCGCCTGCGCGCTGCGACGCAGCAGGTCGGTGTCGACCGGGCCGTCGATATCGACCACGAACTGCATCGTGTACAGGTCGATCTCGGTACCCGTCAGCCGGGAGAGCGAGAAGAGCCCCTCCTGCAACGGGCTCAGCGCGAGTACGTCTTCGATCTGCGGCGCACTCATGCTGCGTCCCTTCCTAACTGCTCGTTCATCCCGACGTTCGTGCTCATCCCTGCGCGGACCAGGCGGCCGTCAGCGCGGACAGGGCGTCGGATTCCAGGCCCGACGCGCTCATCGGCGCGTGCGAAACCTGTTCGGGCTCATCGGCGTGCGTCGCGTCACCGGCGGCGGCGTCGACGGCGGCGGCCAGTTCGGTGATCGTGGCGCATTCGAACACCAGCTGCGGCGACAGCGGCAAGCCGAGGGCATCGGCGCGCGCCGACCACTGGATGGAGATGACGCTGTCACCACCGAGGGCGAAGAAGTTGTCCCCGCCGACGACGTCGTCGATTTCCAGCAGTTCCTCGATCAGCGCGATCAGGGTGCGCTCGGTGTCGGAGTCGGCCGCCGCACCGGTGGCGACGGCGCTCGCGGCCACCGGGGCGGGGGTGGCCAGCAAACGCTCGAGATCCGCGGCGGGCAGCACACGCAGGTCGGCCACCGGCAGGTCCGGCGTTTCGGCGAAGGCGCGCAGCGTGGCGGCGAGCGCGTCGGCGATCAGCGCGGCCGTGGCCGGTTCGTACAGATCGGCGTTGACGACGACGCGGACGTCCATGCCGCCCTCGGCGGTCACGTTCAGGCTCAGGTTCAGATCCAGGAACGAGACGTCGAAGTCGGCGGGCAGCACGGTGACGGTGCTCTCCCCCGAGGTCGCGAACGGGAGCGTGGTGGGTGCCCAGTCGGCGCCACGGAAGTGGATCATGCTCTGGAACAACGGGTTCCGCGAGCGCGAGCGACGCGGGTTGAGCGCTTCCACCAGGCGCTCGATCGGCAGCTCCTGGTGGGCGTTGGCGTCGAGCACCACATTGCGTGCCCGAACCACGGTGTCGCGCAACGTCGGTGCGTTCGACAGGTCGTTGCGCAGCACGACCATGTTGGCGAACAGCCCGATCAGGGCGGTCGTCGCCGGATCGGTGCGCGCCGCGACGGGAGTGCCGAGGGTGATGTCGGTGCCGCCACCGAGGGTGTGCAGCAGGGTGGCGACCGCGGCCTGGCACACCATGAACTCGGTGGCGCCGCTGCGGACCGCGAGCGATTCGAGCCCGGAGCGCACGGCGGCGGGCAGCGAGAAGCTCACCACTTCACCGCGCTTGCCGAGCACCGGCGGACGCTGCCGATCGTGGGCGACCGCGATCTCCTCGGGAACATCGGCGAGCGTGGACCGCCAGTACTCGATCTGGTCGGTGGCGAACGCGCTCGGTGCGGCCTGGTCGAACAGTTCGCGTTGCCACAGCGCGTAGTCGGCGAACTGGACCGGCAGCGGCGCCCAGTGCGGGGCGCCACCCTGTTCGCTGCGAGCCCGGTAGGCGGCGGTGAGGTCGTCGAGCAGCACGCCGAAGGACGCGTGATCGGCGACGATGTGGTGCACCAGCAGCGAGAGCACGTGCGCGCCCGCGTCGAGCACGAGCAGTTCGGCGCGGATCAGCGGCTCACCGTCGAGGGTGAAGTGGTAGCCGGCGATCTCGGCGAGTGCCTCGGTGAGCTGCCCGGCGGCGAGCTCGCGCACCGGCAGCGGGACCGGTGCGGCGGGGTGCACCACCTGGTAGGGCACGCCGTCGTGTTCGGGGAAGGTGGTGCGCAGCGACTCGTGCCGGGCGACCACGTCATCGAGCGCGGCACGCAGGGCCGCGATGTCGAGTGCGCCGTCGAAGCGCAGGGCCAGCGGCAGGTTGCCGACCGCGCCCGCACCTTCCATCCGGTACTGGAACCACATCGCCAGCTGCGAGTACGACAGCGGAACGCGCTCGCCGCGCGGGCGCCCACCGATCGCCGGGCGGCTGGACCGCCCCGGTCCGGCGGTCGCGGTATCCGCCGTCACGGTTTCGGCCGGTTCGGTGGTCGTGCTCTCGGCGGGGGCGTCGTCGAAGTCGTTGTCGACGGCGTCGAGGTCGATATCGAATTCCGCCAGGAAGCGGGCGACCAGATCGGCGGCCAGGGCGGCGGGCGTCGGGCTGTCGAACACGACGCGCACGTCGAGCTCGATGCCGAACTCCGCGCGGACCTGGGCCACCAGGCGCGCCGCGAGCAGGGAGTGCCCGCCGAGTTCGAAGAACGAGTCCTCCGCGCTGACCTCGTCGAGGTTGAACAGGGCGCCGAACAGGGCGCACACCTTGCGTTCGGTGGCCGTGGCCGGAGCGCGGTGGGTGCGCACCACGGCGGGGGACGCCGCTGGCAGGGCGCGCTTGTCGAGCTTGCCGTTGACGGTGAGCGGGATCTCGGGGATCACCGCGAACGCGCTGGGCACCATGTATTCCGGCAGTCCGCCTGCCGCGAACGCGTGGACCTGTTCGAGGTCGACGGTGCCCTCGGCGGGCACCACATAGGCGACGAGCATCGCGCCGATGGCGGGGTCCTCGGTCACCACGACCACGCAGTGGGCGACGGCGGGATGCGCGGCGATCGCGGCCTCGACCTCGCCGAGCTCGATGCGGAAACCACGCACCTTCACCTGTTCGTCGGCGCGGCCGACGAACTCGAGCTCGCCGAAGGCGTTGCGGCGCACCAGGTCACCGGAGCGGTACATGCGGGCGCCCATCGCGGGGCCGCCCTCGGCCGCCGCGAACGGGTCGGCGACGAAACGCTGCGCGCTCAGCGCGGGACGGTCCAGGTAGCCGCGGGCGAGCTGATCGCCACCGAGGTAGAGCTCCCCGACGACGCCGTCGGGCACCAGCTGCAGTGCCTCGTCGAGGACATAGGTGTAGACGTTGCGGTTGGGGACGCCGATCGGCACCACGCCGGTACCCTGCGGACCCGCGACCGGCATATGGGTCGAGCAGACCACGGCCTCGGTCGGTCCGTAGTGATTGCGGAGTTCGGCCTCGAGGGTGTTGAAGAACCGGTCGGCGACTTCGCCGGGCAGCGCCTCGCCGCCGACAGGGATCTGGCGCAGCGACTGCCATTCGCTGATCTCGGGCAGCAGCAGGAACGTACTCAGCATCGACGGCACCATGTGCAGCACCGTCACCTGGCGGCGGGTTATCAGGTCGGCGACGTAGCGGATATCGCGGAAAGCGTTGGGCTTGGGCACGATCAGCTGCGCGCCGACCGTGAGGGTGATCGCGATATCGACCAGCGAGGCGTCGAAACTCACCGACGACGACTGCATCAGGCGGTCGGCGGCGGTCATGTTCCAGTCGGCGGTGAAGCAGACGATGTGTTCGGCGATCGCGTTGTGCGGCACCGGAACACCCTTGGGCTTGCCGGTGGAGCCGGAGGTGTAGATGACGTAGGCCAGGTTCGCGGGGAGCAGCGGACGCAGGCGCTCGGCATCGGTGGGCGCGGTCGCCTGGAGACCGGCGGCCATCTCTTCGGCAGCGGCCAATTCGACTGCGCCGAGCAACAATCGAGGGTTCGCGTCCTCGATCAGGTACTCGATGCGATCCTGCGGGTAGGCCGGATCGATCGGGAGATAGGCGCCACCGGCCTTGAGGACGGCGAGCACGGCGACGATGAACTCCACCGAGGTGCCGAAGCGAAGACCGACGAGGTCCTCGGTGCCGACGCCCTGCCCGATCAGCCAGTGGGCCAGGCGATTCGCGCGCGCGTGCAGCGCGGCGTAGGTGAGCTCGGTGTCGTCGGAGAGCAGTGCGAGCGCGTCGGGGGCGGCGGCCGCGGCCGATTCCAGCAGGGCGACAAGGGTGGTCGCCGGTTCATCGACGAGGGCGCCGTGCGAGCGATCCAGCAGGGTCGCGCGGTCGGTGGCACCGAGCATGTCGAGGTTGGCGAGTCTGCGTCGCGGCTCGCGCAACGCACTGTCGAGGAGCTGACCGAAGTGCGCGAGCAACTGGTCGACGAGGGCCTCGGCCAGCACATCGGTCTGGTACTCGGCTTCCACCACCGCGGTACCGTCGGCGTCGAGCACGATGGCCAGCGCCAACGGCACCTGCGCGCTCGCCGCGCCGAGTTCGAGCTGGGTGGAGCTCACGCCGTCGAGGGCGAAACCGTCGGCGCTCTTGCGCACCGAGAAACCGAGGCGGACCAGCTGATCCAAGCCGTCGCGCCCGGCCACCCGATCCGGGTTCGCCTCGCGGACGACACGATCGATGCCGACGCCCCGATGCGCGAAGGCGCCGGTGCAGGTGTCGCGGACCGCGGCGACGAGCTGGGTGAAGTCGGCGTGGGCGCCCATGGTGGCGCGCAGCAGCAGCGTGTTGCCGAAGTAGCCGATGAGCTGTTCGGTGCCCGCGGGGCGATCGGTCACCGGGATGGAGACGAGGAAGTCGTCGGCGGCGGTGTAGCGGTGGATCAGCGCGTCGAAACCGGCGAGCAGCACCATGAACGGGGTCGCGGCCTGTTCGCGGGCGAACTGTTCGGTCCGGGTGACGAGCTCGGCAGGCAGACGGTGGGTGCGGCGCTGGGCGTTGCGGCCGGGGGTGGCCGAGGCGGAGCCGGGCAGTTCGAGGGGTTCGGGCAGCGGGCGCAGGGCCTCGCGCCAGAACGCCACGTCGGCCTCGGCGGGTTCCGCGGTCGACGCGATGGCCGCGAATTGCACGGTGTCACGGCCGAGCGCCGAATCGCCGTGGCCTGCCTCGTTCGCTTCGTCGGGTGAGGCGGCCGGGGCGCTCGGTGTGGACGATCCCGCAGTACTCGACCCGGCGGCGGCGCTCGGCTGCCCGGCCCGGTACGCGGCGTTCAGTTCGGCGAAGAACACCGCCCAGGAATCGTCGTCCCAGGCGATGTGGTGGATGGTGAGGAGCACGACGTGCTCGTCGGTCCCGGTGCGGATCAGCGTCGCGCGCAGCGGGAGTTCGGTGCCGAGCGCGAACGGACGACCGAACTCACGCTGGGCCAGCACCTCCACCCGCAGGTCACGACCCGACTCCGCGAGCTCGGTGAGGTCGTGGGTCGACCATTCGGCCGGTGCGTCGGCGGCGAACACTTGATACGGCGTGCCGTCGACGTCCGCGCCGTAGGTGGTGCGGAGGATGTCATGGCGAGCCACCACCTGGTCGAACGCCGCGTGCAGGCGATCGGCGTCGAGCGGGCCGGTGAGACGGTAGGCGACGCAGATGTTGAGGGCGGTGTCGTCGGCGTCGCGGGTCTGCAGGAACCACATGCGGCGCTGGCCGGGGGTGAGCGGGCGCCGCTCCCCCACCGGAATGCGCGGTACGGCAACGGGTTCGGCGTTCACTACGGCCATGCCGCGTTCGCGCAGCTTCTGCTGGAGCAGCAGTTTGCGGCGCTCGGCGACGGACAGGGTGGCTTCGGTGTCAGACATGTTCTTCGGCCCCTCAGCCCTGGTTGGTGTTCTGTGCCATGAGCAGCACGACATCGTCGAGCGATGCGCCGCCGAGAATCGCCGCGACCGGCAGATCGCGATCCAGTTCCGCTCGCACGCGCTTGCGGAAGTCCAAGGCCTGCAGGGAATCGAGGCCGAGCGCCACCAAGGGCATGGTGGCGTCGATGGATTCGGCGCTGTCACCGCCGATCACCTTGAGCAGTTCGGTGCGCATGCGCAGGTCGAGCGGGAAATTATCGGTGGGCGCCGCGGGTGCCGCAGCGACCACGTCCGCCGGAACCGCACTCACCGTGGCGGCGGGCGCCGGTGTCACCTGCGGTGCGGGCGTGGCGGATTCGAGACCGGTGAGCACGCTGGCCTGGCCGAACGCGCCGAGCACCTCGCGCAGGAAGTCCCAGTCGGCGGCGATGATCATGCCGTCGCGCACCGGCGCGGCGAGCCCTGCCTCGATCGCGTCCGCGGGCACCATCGGGAACACGCCTGCCTCCTCGACCCGGGCGAACCCGGCATCGTCGAGCGGGCCGGCCACGCTCCACAGCCCCCACTGCAGGCTCGCGGCGGCGATGCCGCGGGCGCGCAGCCTGCGGGCCGCCACGTCGAGCATGCGGTTGGTCACCGCGTACAGGACCTGTCCGCGTCCGCCCAGCGTCGCCGCCATCGACGAGCACAGCAGAACCCGGCAGTCCACGGTCAGCGCGACCGCGTCGATCAGGTTGTCCAGGCCGCGCAGCTTCGCGGCGGCGGCGGTGCGCACGGCGTCGCCGGTGATCTGGTCGAGTTCGGCGTCCACATAGTTGACCGCGGCGTGAATGACCAGGTCGACCGGGCGATCGGCGATCTCCGCACCGAACGCCTTCGCGGCGTCGACATCGCTGACATCACACGACCGCACCACGATCTCGGTCGCGCCGATACCGCGCAGCCGCGCCAGTTCCGTTGCCAGCGCCTCGGTTTCGCCGCTGCGGCTCAGCAGCGTGACGCGGCCCGCTCCGGTGCGCGCCAGCTGATCGGCGAACCGCAGACCCAGCTGACCGGTACCACCGACGATCACCACGTGATCGAGATCTGTTCCGAGCGAACCGGTTTCATTGGTGGTATCGACGACCAGGCGCTTGACGAACAGCTTGCCGGCGCGCAGCGCCAACTCGGCTTCCCCGCTGGAGTGCACCGCACCGACGATCTTGGCGGCCTGGGCGGGAGCGGATTCGGTCGCGGCGAGATCGAGGTGCCGGAACAGGATTCCCGGGTTCTCGATACCCACACTGCGGAATCCGGCGCTGACGCCCGACTGGAACAGCCCGGGAATCGGGTCGCCGTCGTGGACGGTCTCGCCGCCGACGGTCAGCAGCCAGCACTCGCCACCGGGGCGCAGCGCGGACAATGCCGGGGCCCAGGCGCGTTCGGCGTAGAACCGCACCAGCGCGTCGATCGCACCGGCGCTGTCGTCGTCGCCGGCAGCGGGCAACAGCACGACCACGGAGTCGGCGGTGCCCACAGCGTGGTCCCGGGCGTCCTGGCCCGAAGGCGCGTCGGCGGCTCCGATCACGCGCGCATCGGCGCCGTGGCGGTCCGCGGCGGCCACCAGGGCGGCGGCCAGCTCGGCGCATTCGCCGGTGTGGTCGACGACGAGGAGACTGCGCGGCGCGGTCAGCGCACGACGCTGCACCGGAATCCACTGTTCCACCAGCCGTTGCGGTTTCGGGGTGGAGACCACGAGTTCGGCGGGGGTCTCATGGGCACCGAGGGGAGCCCACAGTCGCTTGGCGTTGGTGACGGTGTGCGGGAAGTCGCGCAGCGGGAGGCTGACGGTGTCGTCGACTCGCAGTGCGTCCCAGCGGTAGTCGATGTCGAGGACGGCGACCTGGGCGAGATTGCGGGTGAACTCCGAGAGCCCGTCCGCGGTGCGCAGCGACGTGCCGAGGACGCGGAAATCCCGCGCGGGCAGGCCGGGACGGTTCGGGACCAGGCTGAGGTTTTCCTGGATGGCCAGTTGCAGCACAGGGTGTTCGGCGACCTCGATCAGCAGGTCGACGCCGTCACTGCCCGCGCTGACCACGGCGCGGTCGAACCGGACGCGGTTGCGCAGGTTCCAGTACCAGTACTCCTCCTGCTTGAGGTCGGGCGTGATCATCTCGCCGAGAGTCGCTCCGTAGCACGGGATCTCGGAGGCGGAGAAGTTCGGTGCGCTCATCTCGTCACCGAGGAAGCCTTCGAACTCGGTCCGTACCTCGGCGACGATGGAGGTGTGTGCCGGGAAGGCGACCCGGATCTCCCGCGCGAACTGGCCGCGCGCGGTAGCGGCGGCCACCAGATCGACGACGGCGCCGCGTTCACCGGAGATGGCGATGATGTGCGGCGAGTTGACGACCGCGAGCTCGGCCCACCCCGAGTGCCGCGCCATCAGCGCTTCCACGCTCTCGCGGTCCATCCCGAAGACCGCCATCGAATAGCCGCGCGGGGACAGCCGGTCCGCGAGCAGGGCGCGATGGGTCACCGCGAGCACCGAGTCACGCAGCGTCATCACGCCGGAGACCGCGCCCGCGGCGAGCTCGCCCTGGCTGTGGCCGATGGTCGCGTGCGGATCCACTCCCGCGGCTCGCCACACCGCGGCCAGGCCCGTCATGTGGAACATCAACGCGGGCTGCACTTCCCACACCGTGTCCTCGTACTGCCCCTCGTGGCCGAGCAGGTAGTGCAGCGGCTGGGAATGCCCGAAGCGTTCGGCATGAATGGCGGCGCATTCGTCGACCACCGCGCGGTAGTCGGCCGACAGCTCATAGAAGGTCGCGCCCATGCCGGGCCGCTGACTGCCCTGGCCGGGGAAGACGAACCCGATCCGGCGCGCGCTCGCCGGCACGTCGCCGTGCACGACGAGTGCGTGCTCGGAGCCGGTCGCGATCGCGTCGAGTGCGGACAACAGCTCATCGGTCGCCCCCGTCGGCGACGCCAGGATCAGCGCCCGGCGACGACGGGGCACGCGGGTGCGCAACAGCATGTCCGACAATCGTTGCGCGCTCGCCTCGGGATGCGCGGCAACATATGCACGCAGGGCGGCCGCCTCGGCGCGCAGTCCGTCGACACTGTCGGAGGACAGCAGGACGGGAACGCTGCCGTCCGGTAAGCGGTACTCAGCCATGGTTGGTCTCCTCCAGCACCGGCAGGCCGACGATGGCGTGCGCGTTGGTTCCCGCGACGCCGAACGAGGACACCGCGGCATAGCGCAGGCCGTCCGCACGCGGCGCCCAGTCGGTGAGTTCGGCGGCCAGGCGCAAACTGGTCGCGTCCCAGTCGATCTCGGTATTGGGCGCGTCTGCCCACAGGCTCGGTGCGATGGCGCCGTGCGCACCGCACAGCAGCACCTTGATGAGCCCGAGCATCCCCGACGCCGCCTGGGCGTGGCCGGTGTTGGACTTCACCGAGCCGAGCAGAGGTCCGTCGGTGCGGTCCGGGTTGCCGTAAGTCGCTGCCAGCGCGGTCAATTCGAGCGGGTCGCCGACGGCGGTGCCGGTGCCGTGGCCTTCGATCAGGCCGATGTCGTCGGCGCTGATCCCGGCCGCGGCGACCGTGTCCTCGATCAGCCGCTGCTGAGCGCCCGCGCTCGGCACCGCGATCGGGGCGCCGGAACCGTTGTGGTTGACCCGCGAACCGAGCAGCTGCCCGTAGATCCGGTGCCCCAGCGCCTTCGCCCGCGATTCCCGTTCCAGCACGATGACTCCCGCGCCCTCTGCCCAGAGGGTGCCGGTGGGGTCGGCGGCGTAGGAACGGCAGTGGCCGTCGGTGGCGAGGGCGTTGTTCTTGGAGAACTCGTAGAACGCGCCGGGCGAACCCATCACGCACACTCCGCCGGCCAGCGCCCATTCGCACTCGCCCGCGCGGATCGCCGAGGCCGCCTGGTGCACGGCGGTCAGCGACGACGCGCACGCGGTGTCCACACTGATCGAGGGACCGACCAGGCCGAGGCCGTGGGAGATGCGCCCGGCGACCGCGCCGAGCGCAGTCCCTGTGGCGCGATAGCCGCTGTACTCGTTCACCGAGCCCACCCGTGGCCCGTATTCGACGGTCGAGACGCCCATCCACACACCGGCCGAATCACCGTCCAGCGCACCGGGATTGATGCCCGCGTGTTCGAGCGCACGCCACGCGACCCGCATGGCCACGCGCTGCTGCGGATCCATCGCCACCGCTTCGCGCGGGGTGATGCCGAAGAACTGCGCGTCGAAGTCGGTCGCGCCGTCGAGGAACCCGCCCGCGTCACGGACCGGCGCCCAGCCTTCGAGCCTGCCGAGGGCGAACAGTTCGTCGAGCGGCCAGTCACGGTCGCGCGGGAACGGGCCGATCAGCTCACGCCCGGAAGCGAGGGCGGACCAGAAGTCGGGCAGGGTCTCGACGCCGCCGGGGGCTTCGACACCCATCCCGACGATCACGATGGGATCGGAGTTCATCGCGCGAGCGCCTTGCCGACGAGCGCCTCGGCGATGCCGTCGATGTTCTCGTCGAGGTAGAAGTGACCGCCCTCGAACAGGTTGACCTCGATCTCGGCGGTGGTGCTCTGGTCCCAGCCGTAGAGGTCGCGCGGCCCGACGAACGGGTCGTCATCGCCACCGAGCACCAGCACGGGTGTCGCGACAGCCACGTCGGGACCACAGGAATAGGCGTCGAAGGCGCGGTAATCGGCCTTCAGGACCGGTAGCGCCATCCGCATCACCTCACGGCTGGCCATCACGTCGGCGCCGGTGCCGTTGAGCGTGGCCATGTGGTCGAGCAATTCGTCGTCCTCGGTGGGATGTGCGGGGAGCTCGGCGATTCGGTGCGGTGCGGCGGCAGCGGAGACCACCAGCAAACGCACGGACAACCCCGCGGCCTCGGCCAGCCGGACGAATTCGAACGCGACGATGGAGCCCATGCTGTGGCCGAAGACGGTGAGCGGTGCGCCGGTGTTGTGCGCGGAGTCGCGGAACGCCGCGAAGGCGCCGGCGGCCAGCTCGGGCAGAGTCTGCGCGGCGGCTTCGCGCGCGCGGTCCTGACGGCCGGGGTACTGGACGATCGCGGTGTCGAAGTCGGCGGCCATACGCTTGGCGAACACCCGATATGCCGAGGCGCCCGCACCCGCGTGCGGGAAGACGATCAGCGGCGGTAGGGAATCGGTCCTGGGGGCCTGAAATTGCCTGATCCAGCCGAGTTCTCTTGCCATGTCGCTCTCCCTCACCGGCCGCGCAAAGCTGCGCGGCCGTTTCGCACTATCCAAATGCCGCGCTCACGCACGGGCCCGCCCGGCGCTGTCGTCCGGGACGGGGCGAATCCTGTTGCATCCGAATCCGACCCGAATCGGGAACGGCCCGGCTATCACCGGGCGATCGGTCGGGCAACAGTAACACCCAGCCATTAGTATAGGCTAGCCTTACCAATCGAGGTGACCAAGGTTACGATTGAACGGAGCACCGAGTAGATGAACCCCGCTGGGACCCCCACCGCGCTGCCCCGCGAGCAGACCGATCTGCCCGCCGAGGTGGCCGCCGCGCCCGCACCCGTGCTGCCGGTCTTCGCGGCGCCGTTCAGCCTGCGCCTGGCCGATCCCGACGGCACCGATCCCGAGCTGCTCGCCGAATGGATGGCCCGCCCACACCTGCTCGAATCCTGGGAACAGGACTGGGACGCCGACCGCCGCCGCGAGAACTTCCGCGCCCAGCTGGCCGGAACCTATTCCCGCCCGTGCATTCTCAGCCTGGACTTCGCCGTCCTCGGCGAGCCCGAACTCGGTGTGCGCGACATCGCCTACCTGGAGTTCTACCGCGCCGCCAAGGACGAGATCGGTCGCTTCTACGACAGCGACCCCAGCGATACCGGCTTCCACATCGCCACCGCCGACACCGCGGTGATCGGCAAGGGCATCATGTCCGCCTGGATTTCCACCATGACCACCGCCGTCTTCGCGGCCGATCCCGCTTGCCGCCGCGTGTTGGCCGACCCCGACCACCGCAACGTGGCGATCGCCCGCAGCCTGGCCAAGGCCGGGTTCCAGCCGATCGGCGAGATCGACGTCCGTCCCGACCGGCGGATCGCGTTGCAGTACGTCCCGCGCACTCCGGAAGACATCATCGCGCCGCGTTGAGCGCAAGAAAGCCGAACACAAAGAGCCCCCTCTCGACGAGAGGGGGCTCTTTTGTGTGCACTCAGCGCGCGATGGCGGCAGCCCGCGCCCGAGCAGGCACCGTTTGCAGCACCCGGTCCGAAAGTTCGCCGAGGCAACTGAGGTTCGGGAACCCCGGCCCCTGCGCCATCGCGGCCATATTGGGCAGATAGAGCTTGCCGCCGAGCCCGGTGACCGCCAGGTCGTAGCCGATCGACGACTCGATCCGCGACTGCGTCAACGCACCGCCGACGGCGAGCTCGAGCCGATCCGCGGTCCGCTGATCGAACATCTCGAGGAACCACAGCGGCTGACCACCGGTGGCATCCACCACCAGGTCGAAGTTGTGGACCTGGTCGGCGCGCAACTCGTTGCTCAGCGTCAAGGCCAGTGATTCGCCCTGCGGCGCGATCTTGGTGACCCGCCCCTGCAGGTGATGAACGCGGTTGTCGCCCAACAGACTTTCCTGCACACGCACCGAGAACACCCCGCGGTCGGTGCGCCGGATCACGTCGCGCCGTTCCTGGATGCTCAGCGCGGCCCACTTCACGGGGTCGCTGAACAGCGAGTTCTCGAAGAAGCTCTCGCCACGGGTGTAGAGGGTGGCCAGCGGCGAGATCACCGAGATGGTGAGCATCTCGTGGCGAACCAGCTCGTCCAGCGCCGAACCGCCGGTCTCGCCGCCACCGATCACCGCGGCGCGGGAGGCGGCGGGCAGCGTGCGTTTGCCTGCCCGGTCCCAGAATTCGGCGATGCTGAGCACACGGGGATGGTCGAGGAGAGCGCGGCTGCTGCGGCCGGGGCCGGTGATCATCAGGCCGTCGGCGGTGAGCCGGCTCTGCGCGCCGTCGGCGTCGACCACGTCGACCTGCCACTGCTCACCGTCGCCCTGACCGATCTTGTCCACCCGACCGAGCACCAGCTCGAGGTCGATGGACTTCGCGACCCACTGCAGGTACTTGGCCCACACATGGTGTTGCGGACTCGGCCTGCCGCGGTCGATCCACTCGGCATAGGTGCCGTGTTCGATCAGGAACGTGGTCCAGCTGAAGGCGGCCATCGCGTGATCGATATCGCGATTGCGCCCGCGCGCCCAGGTGGAGTGGTACGGGAAGCCGACGTCCTTCTCGGGGCTGGTGCCCAGCCGGTGCTGCCCGTCGGTCCAGCCGCCGGTGGGCAGCCAGTTGCCGCCGACGGCATGCGCCTCGACCACGACCACGCGCGGAGCGGGCATCCCGAGGGAGCGTAGAACGTGTGATTTAGTCGCCACCGCAAGGGCTTTCGGCCCAGCACCGACTACCAGGAGGGTATCCACCGGTTCGTTCTCCACTCTCTCACGCACCAGCCCATATTTGCATAGGCTTACCTTATTTAACCACCGGAGCAGACAAACAAGTGTCGTTAGGCTAACCTAACGAACATGGGTAAGGGATTGAACGGTCTGATAACCAAGGCCTGGGGCGGCGCCGACTACCGGCTGACAGTGACCTCCAACGAGGAGATCACCGACAAGTTCATCCGCATCGGCTTCACCGCGGGCGGCCTGCTCGCCGACCACCCGGTGCACCCCACCCAGTGGATCCGCCTGTGGATCCCCGACGCGACCAGCGACAAGCTGCACCACCGCGGCTACACGCTGGTCGACCAGAACCCCGACGAAGACACGGTGAGCATAGATTTCGCTCTGCACAACGGACCGGCGGCCGACTGGGCCCGCCGCGCGAAGCCGGGCGACCTGCTCGACGCCACCGTGCTCGGCTCGGACTTCCAGCTCCCGGAGCAGACCCCGAGCGAGTACGTCATCTTCGGCGACACCGCCTCGCTGCCCGCCATCAACTCGCTGCTCGACGCCATCGGCGACACCCCCGCGCGAGTCTGGCTGGAATGGCAGTACGAGTCCGACAAGACCATCCCGGTCAACAACAAGCCCCACCACACCCTCACCTGGCTCCAGCGTGTCGACGACGGCCGCCTGCTGCGCGAGGCCGCGCAGGAAATCACCTGCGTCCCCGGCACTTACGGCTGGGTCACCTGCGACGGCCACACCACCCGCTCGATCGTGAAGTCCCTCAAGACCCAGCACGCCCTGCCCAAGACCTCGATCAAGGCGCAGGCCTACTGGAAGTAAGCGAACCGGTTCCGCGACAGCCCGCGAGGCGGGTGGCGGGCCGACGGGATTTCGGCGAGGGTGGGGGGTGGAAGTTGTCCCCTGCCTGCGAGGAGAGCACCGTGTCCATTCTCGATGCCGCTACCCCCTTCGGCGAAGAGGTCGGCAAGCGACTGGCCGAGGAACACGTGATCTGGTTGACCACCATCGGCGCGGACACCACCCCGCAGCCGAACCCGGTGTGGTTTCACTGGGAGAACGACGAGTTCCTCATCTTCACCATGCCCGAGGCCAAGAAGCTGCGGCACCTCGCGCACAATCCGCGGGTCGCGCTCAACTTCAACGCCACCGAGAGCGGTGGCGAGGTCGCCGTCTTCGCCGGCACGGCACGCGTGAACGAAGCGCCCACCGAGGACGAGATCGCCCACTACGCAAGGAAATACACCAGGGGCTTCGTCGACATCAAGATGACCCAATCGGAATTCTTCGAGGCCTACTCGGTGCCGATCCGTGTCGCCCCGGACCGCCTGCGCGGCTTCTGAACTGCCGCGGTGCGTGCGCCGGAACCCGGCGAGTACTGTGGCGAGCTCCGTCCGTATCACGGTGGGGAGCCGACATGCAGTTCAAACAGTCGAGCAAGCTCGCGAATGTTTCCTATGAGATCCGCGGCCCGATAGCCGAGCACGCCGCTCGACTCGAGGTCGAGGGACACCGGGTGATCAAACTCAATACCGGTAACCCGATGCAGTTCGGCTTCGACGCACCATCGGAGCTGCTGCGCGACATCATCGCCAACCTGCCGTCGTCGGCGGGCTACGCGACCTCCAAGGGGTTGCTGCCCGCCCGGCGCGCGGTGGTGCAGTACTACGAGGGCCGCGGCGTCGACGACCTCGATATCGAGAACGTCTTCCTCGGCAACGGCGCGTCCGAACTCATCATGATGGCGATGACCGCGCTCATCGAGAACGGCGACGAAGTCCTCGTCCCCGCACCCGATTTCCCGCTGTGGACCGCCGCCGTGCATCTCAACGGCGGCAAGGCGGTGCACTACCTGTGCGACGAGAGCGCCGACTGGTATCCCGACATCGCCGACATCGCCGCCAAGATCACCGACCGCACGCGCGCCATCGTGATCATCAACCCGAACAATCCGACGGGCGCGGTGTATCCGACCGAGGTGCTCGAGCAGATGCTCGAACTCGCCCGCCAGCACAATCTGATCGTCTGCTCCGACGAGATCTACGACAAGATCCTCTACGACGACGTCGCCCACACCGTCACCGCCTCGCTCGCGCCCGACCTGCTGTGTCTGACGTTCAACGGCTTGTCCAAGGCCTACCGGCTCGCCGGTTTCCGGTCCGGCTGGCTCACCGTCTCCGGCCCGACCCGCCATGCCGAGAGCTACCTCGAGGGCCTGACGATGCTGTCGGGACTGCGGCTGTGCGCGAATGTTCCCGCACAGCAGGCTGTGCAGGCGGCGCTGGGCGGGCACCAGAGCATCCACGAACTCACCCTGCCCGGTGGTCGACTACTCGAACAGCGTGATCGGGCGTGGACCGCCCTCAACGCGATTCCGGGCGTGTCCTGTGTGAAGCCGAAGGGCGCGCTCTACGCCTTCCCCAAGCTCGACCGCGCGACCTACCGGATCGACAACGACGAGAAGTTCGTGCTGGACCTGTTGCTGGCCACCAAGATTCACGTCGTGCAGGGCACCGGCTTCAACTGGCCATCCCCCGACCACTTCCGCATCGTCACCCTGCCGCAAGCCGATGAGCTCGACCAGATCATCGGCAGGATCGGCGAATTCCTCTCCACCTACCACCAGTAACACAAGCGGCTGGCGCAGCACTTCTCGGCCCTGTTCCCCAAGCCTCGGCGGTGTCGCGACACCGCCGAGGCCCTGGCGTTTACGCGGAGACCGGTTCCAGACGCCAGCCAGTTGCCCGCTCGCGCTCGTTCCAGAACGCGGCGTAGCGACCGTTCAGCGCGAGCAGTTCCGCGTGCGTACCGCGTTCGGCGATCCGGCCCTTGTCCAGGAAGAGGATCTGGTCTGCATGGGCGATCGTCGAGAGACGGTGCGCCACGACGAGAACCGTCTTGTCCCTGGTGAGTTCGTGGATGCCACGAACCACCACGGCCTCGCTGTGCGGGTCCAGCGCACTGGTCGCCTCGTCGAGCAGGACGATCGGGGCGTCCTTGAGCAGGGCGCGAGCGATCGAGACCCGTTGACGCTCACCGCCCGACAGCGAGGTGCCGCCTTCGCCGACGGTGGTGTCGAAACCGTCCGGGAGGCGATCGACGATCTCGTCGACCCTGGCCGCCACCGCCGCGCGGTGCAGCTCGTCGTCGGTGGCGTCGGGCCTGCCGATGCGGATGTTGTCGGCGACCGAGCGGTTGAACAGGTAGACGTTCTGGAAGACCAGCGAGAGCTGGTCGAGCAGGGTGTCCGAAGGTTGCCTGCGCACATCGTGTTCGCCCACCGAGACCGCGCCGGAATCGACATCGTAGAAGCGGGCGGCCAAGCGCAGCAGGGTGGTCTTGCCGGAACCACTGGGTCCGACGATGGCGGTGGTGGTGCCGGCGGGGACGGTGAAGGTCAGGTCCGACAGGACCGGTTCGCCGGGGCGGTAGCCGAAGCTCACCTCGTCGAAGACCACCGCGGGCGCACCGGGAGTGACCGGTTCGGTCGCGGCGGGCAGGGGTGATTCGGCGAGCAGGTCGGTGATGCGGTCGGCGGCCGCGGCGGCCGAGCGCAGGGCCGTACCCAGCTGGGCGGCCTGGTTCACCGGTTCGATGAAGCGCGCGCTCACCGCGATCAGCGCGATGGCCGCGGCGGCCGAGATCGCGCCATCGGTCACCTGGACGACCGCGATATACGCGAGCACCAGGAACACGGCCTGCACGAACAGCGCGAACACGGTCAGCCCCGGCACGGTCGCGACCATCATCTTCAGCACGGCCGAACGTTGCCGCACCAGTGCCGAATCCAGCTTCTTGTTCCCCGCGCCGACCGCACCGAACGCGCGCAGCACCGGCTGGGCCTGCGCGAACTCCACCACCCGCGAGTCGGCCTCGGCCGCGGCGGCGTGCAGCCGGGCGTCGGCGCCGGTGTAGGCGCGATTGGCGAGATTGTTCACCAGGTAGAGCACCGGTGCGGCGAGCAACATCGCCACGCCCACGCGCCAGTCGATGAACAGCATCCCGATCGCGACGACCAGCGGCACGATGACGCCGGTGAGCACCTTGGTGAGCAGATAGGCGATCAGGCCCTGCATTTCGCGCACCTGCTCGACCATCACCCGCGAGAGTGGGCCCGCGTCACGATCTTCGAACCAGCCCAGCGGCAACGCGTTGAGCTGATCGCCGAGCCGGGTCTGCAGACCGCGCTGCATGCCGAGGCCGATCCGCAGACCGATCACGGCCTGCAGGTAACCGAAGACGACCACACCGGCCACGGCGACGGCCATGCCGAGCGCCCACAGCCACGCGCCGCTCAGATCGTCACCGAACAGCGCTTCCAGCACCGGAACCAGCAGCAGATACGCGATGGCCTGGCACAGCGCCTGCACCACGATCACGCCGAGCAGCCGCGAGATCAGGGGGGCGAACTCGTCGGGGACGAGCCGGAAAACCTTGCGAATCATCGTGTTTCCTCCACCAGGGCGAGCGCGCCGAGGGCAGCTTCGTTGATCTCCCACAGCCGCTGATACAGGCCACCGCCGGCCCGCAGTTCCGCGTGCGTGCCCTGTTCGACCAGGGTTCCGTTGTCCAGCACCAGGATTCGATCGACTCCGGTGATGGTGTGCAGGCGGTGCGCGATGACCAGCACCGTGCGCCCGGCGACCAGGGCCGCCAGTGCGTCCTGGACCGCGGCCTCGGATTCGGGATCGGCGAACGCGGTCGCCTCGTCGAGGACGAGGACCGGGGTGTCGGCCAGCAGTGCGCGGGCGATCGACAGCCGCTGCGCCTCGCCGCCCGACAGCGTGGCGTCGACGCCGATCTCGGAGTCGTAGCCGCGGGGCAGCGCCAGGATTCGGTCGTGGATCTGAGCGGCCCTGGTGGCGCGTTCGATGGCCTCGGTGTCCGCGCCGGGGCGGGCCAGCAGGAGGTTCTCGCGAATGGTGCCGCGGATCAGGCGCACGTCCTGGAACACGAATCCGACCGTGCGATAGAGCTCTTCGCTGGTGAATTCGCGAATATCGCGGCCGTCGATGGTGATTCGCCCCGCACCCACGTCGTAGAAGCGCGGCAGCAGCTTCGCCAGGGTCGACTTACCGGAACCGCTCGGGCCGACCAGGGCGGTAATGGTGCCGGGGGTCAATTCGAGGTCGATGCCGCGCAGCACGTCGTGGCCGGTGCGGTAGGCGAACTCGACGCCTTCGAAACCCACGATGCCGGTCTGCGCGCCCGCGGGCGTTTCGGCGATCTCCAGTTCCGGGGTCTGCAGGAGTTCGTGCAGGCGCAGGGCCGCGGCGCCACCGGCGCGCAGGGCCTGCGAACCGTAGCCGAGGCCGAGCAGCGAACTGCCGATACCCAGCCCGACCAGCAGGAACGGCAGCAGATCGAGCGGGTCCACCCAGCCGAGTCCCACACCGGCGAGACCACCGAGGACCACCACCAGCATGACGAACACGGGCATCACCACGATGTCGGAGGCCGCCTGCACGCGAATGATCGGCGTCTTCATCCGATGCGCCGCCTGGACCTGACCTTCGACGGCGTCCTGGAACCCCCTGTGCGCCTTGCCCGCCTGACCGAACGCCCGGACCACCTGGATACCGTCGACGAACTCGACGGTGGCGGCGGACAGGCGGCGCTCCCACCGGGTGTACACCGCGAGGCGATCGCGGCCGTCGCGGTCCATGATCTTGCTGAACAGGATCATGTAGGCGATCAGCGGAATCATCAGTACCAGCGTGAGTCGCCAGTCGACGGTGAACAGGTAGCCGAGGGTGACCAGCGGGACCACCAGCGCGCCGATGAAATCGAGGCGGGCGTGCGCGACCAGGAAGTGCAGGGCGTCGACATCGTCGCGCAGATAGCCTTTGACCTCACCGGAGCTGCGCTCACCGAACCAGCCGAGCGGCACCCGGGTGAGCTTGGCCGCGAGCAGCCTGCGCAGGGTGAGCTGGTAGCCGGCGTCGACCGCGTGCGACCAGCTCAGTGCCACGACCTGGAGCAACGCCCGCACGACGAGCACGATCACGGCCGCGCCGAACAGCCACCACACCCGGTCGGTGTCGACCGGGGAGTTCAGCAGTTCACGGCAGGCCGCCACGATCAGCAGGAACGGGACCACCGAGCACACCGAGGCGAGCGCGACGATCAGGCTCGCCACCGTCAGCATCCCCGATACCGGTGCCAGAATCTCCTTGCGCGCCAGCGCTTCCCGCTGCTTCTGCGCTTTCGCTGCCGCCTTGGGCAGCCGGTTCCCCGACTCCGCCCCCGGCGGCGGCGCTACCTGCACCGTCATATCGTTCTCGCCTCTCGACCTGTCCGCGGCAACTCCGCCAAAGGTAGGTTAGCCTAAGTTGAGTGCTTGTGGACGATCGGGGAAGGTTGTGTGAACTGCCCGTCAACCCGTCGGCAATTCACTCTTTCGGGCGTAATTTCCTCCCTACCTCTTGATCTCGTGTAGCGGTGGGAGAACGAAAATGTTTGTCACGTCAATCATTTCAGCGATCGCCGATTGCCATTCCGACCCTGGAAAGCTGTCGCCCGAACAGGCGCATCGGGCGATGCAGATACATCTCGAATGCAGCGTCGACCTGTGCCGGGTGCGACGGCGTGCGCGTCAAGTCCTCGTCGAAGCGAAACTGATGGTGCTCGATCAGCGGGCAGGTTAGCGATTGAGCGACGGAATTGCGGGAATGCGTTTCCCATGTTCACTCCGCTTCCCTCTTCGGCCGCCTGGTTACACCGGGACGCGCGTACCGGATTCGAGGTCACGTATTTCCGTGACGATGCGCGCGGAGTTCTCGTCGAAGGGTGCGCGACGGCGGTCGAGGACGGGATCACCTGGGTGATCGACTACCGGCTGCGGCTCGACGGGAGCTGGCACACCCGGTCGGCGCAGATCGTCGGACGGTATCCCGAGGGCAGGCGGTCGGTGACCGTGCAGTCCGATGGGCTGGGGCGCTGGCAGGTCGACGGCACGGTCGCGCCCGAGCTCGACGGGTGTCTCGATATCGATCTCGAGGCGTCGGCGTTCACCAATGCCTTGCCGGTGCACCGCCTCGGGCTCGCGGTCGGCGACGGTGCCGACGCGCCCGCCGCCTATGTGCGCGCCGCCGACCTCACCGCGGCCCGATTACCGCAACACTATCGCCGGATCGCCGACGGGGTAGGTCAGCGCTACGACTACCGTGCACCCGAATTCGACTTCCACGCCACCCTGGATTACGACGAGTCGGGTCTGATCATCGACTACCCCGGGCTGGCCACACGCACCGCGTGATCGACGACGTCGAGCAGGTTCCGAGGGGCCGAGAGCACCCGGCTCCACCGGCTCGACAACACTTCTTCCTATGCGACGTAGGCAGCAGCCGCCGCTGCCGAAACGGCACGGCCTCGATCCCGCCCGACTCCGGCTCCCGGAGGACGGGCAGTGGACGACCGTGCGCGACCACCTCGTCGAGCGGTTGCCGCGGGTGGATCCGGCCAGGATCGACGCGATGCTGGTGGCGGGCGAGATCGTGGATCTGGAAGGCCCGCTGAGACCGGACGCGCCGTTCGTGCCGGGCGGCGCCGTATGGTTCCACCGCGATCTGCCCGTCGAGACCGAGGTGCCGTTCGAGATCGGGATCGTGCACCGCGACGACGACATCCTCGTGATCGACAAGCCGCACTTCCTGGCGACGATCCCGCGCGGTCAGCACATTCTCCAAACGGCGCTGGTGCGGTTGCGCAACGAGCTCGAACTGCCCGACCTGATCCCGGCGCACCGACTGGACCGGGTCACCGCGGGCCTGCTGCTGTTCGTGGTGAATCCGGCCCGGCGCGGCGCCTATCAGACGATGTTCCACCGCAAGACCGTGCGCAAGGAGTACGAGGCCATCGCGCCCTACGGTCCCGCCCTCGCGCTGCCGCGGACCGTGCGCAGCCGGATCATCAAGGAGAAGCAGGTGCTCGCCGCTTTCGAGGTGGACGGCGAGCCCAATGCCGAGACCGAGGTCGACCTGGTCGAACACCGCGACGGGCTCGGGCGCTACCGCCTTCGCCCGCACACCGGGCGAACCCATCAGCTGCGCCTGCATATGAACGGGCTCGGCGTGCCGATTCTCGGCGACGATTTCTACCCCGTGATCACCGATAAGTCGGTCGACGATTACACGCGGCCGTTGCAATTGCTGGCAGCCTCGCTCGAATTCACGGATCCGATCAGCGGGGCCCCGCGACGGTTCGAGACGCGGCGCGAGTTGCAGGCCTGGACAGATATGGCCGGATGGTCCGGGTCGGCTGTCGAGTAGCTCACAGCACCGCGCCGACTGTCGATCTTGGTGGGCTCATTCCGGGCCGCTCAACGCGGGGGTAGCGGGTTTTCGCGCATTCACCGGACCGTTTTCGTTTCGTGATATTTCCGTACACTCGGTCGGGTGCCCGTACCCGCCGTCGCCGATTCCCCGCCGAAGCTCCATGCCTACATCGATATCGCGGTGGTCGTCGTCGTGCTGGCAGGCACCAATCTGATCGCTCACTTCACGACCGCGTGGGCCAACATCGTCACCGTTCCCGTCGCGGCGTTCGCGCTCTTGGCACTGATGCGCAGGCGGGGGCTGGGCTGGGCGGAACTCGGGCTGTCACCCAGGCACTGGAAGCGCGGCACGGTGTACGCGCTCGGTGCCGTCGGGATCGTGCTCACCGCGGTCGCGATCGGCGCTCTCTTGCCGCTCACCAGGCCGTTCTTCCTCGCCGATCGCTATGCCACGATCTCGGGCGCACTGATCGCGTCGATGATCGTGATCCCGCTGCAGACGGTGATCCCCGAAGAACTCGCCTTCCGCGGGGTACTGCACGGCACACTCGACCGGGTCCTCGGTGTCCGCGGGCTCTTCGCCGCCGGATCGCTGATGTTCGGTCTCTGGCACATCGCGTCTTCGTTCGGCCTCACCTCCGGCAACAAGGGACTGTCCAGCATCGTCGGCGGCGGCGTGCTCGGCCAAATGGCCGGGATAGCACTCGCCGTAGCGGCCACCGCCGCCGCGGGTGTCGTGTTCACCTGGCTGCGCCGCCGCAGCGGTAGCCTTCTCGCACCCATCGCCCTGCACTGGTCGCTCAACGGCGCGGGCGCACTCGCCGCCGCCGTCGTCTGGCACACCGCCCTGCGCTGAAGCCGACCCGAGCTGGGCAGTTGAGCGCCGCGCTGTCAGCCGAGTGTTGTGCATCAGTCGAACGCCGCAGGCGCCTGGTGATCGAGTGTCCAGAAGTCACCACTGAGGCTATCGCCGCGTTGTGATGGCGTGGAATACTGGCGACAATTTCTGGCATGACAACATGCCAGATGTAGCGGTTTCCACCGAGAGGGCATGTCCGCCATGAAACGTACGCACACCGGCAGGGTCGTCGCGGTGACCGGCGGTGCCGCTGGGATCGGGCTGGAGATCGCGCGGCAGTTCGCAGGCGCGGGGGCTCGGGTGTGTCTCGGTGACCTGTCGGGCAGCGCGGCGCGCGCGGCCGCGGCCGGGCTGCCGGGAACCGTGCACGGGTGCGAACTCGATGTGACCGACGAGCGGTCGTTTCATGACTTCCTCGCCGTCACCGAGGCGATCCTCGGACCGATCGACGTGCTCGTCAACAATGCCGGGGTGATGTGGGTCGGGTCGTTCGACGCCGAACCCGACAGCGCGACCGCGCGCATGCTCGCGGTGAATCTGCACGGAGTGATCCGCGGGGTGCGACTGGCGGCGCCGGCGATGCGGACACGCGGGCGCGGGCACATCGTCACCATCGCGTCGATCGCGTCCAAGGTCTCCCCCGCCGGTGAAGCGACCTACGCCGCGACCAAACACGGAGTGCTCGGGTATCTGACAGCGGTTCGCGAGGAATTGCGCGGGAGCGGCGTGCGGTTGACGGCGATCATGCCCGGGGTGGTCGAAACCGAATTGGCGGTCGGAACCGATACCGGCGCAGCACAATTGCTTCAGCCCAGCGATGTCGCCACGGCAGTGCTCGAGGTTGTCGCACGGCCGCGATTCGAGGTGACATTGCCCGCGCATCTCGGGCCGCTACTCGGTCTGTCCGGTGCGCTGCCACAGTGGTTGCGCGACTTCGTCTTGCGGCGAACGGTACCGAATCAGGTTGCGGCGGTGGCCGGATCGTCGAGCCGCGCGTCGTATGAGAAACGGCTGCTCCACGGCGACACCGATTCCTGAATTCCGGCGTGTCGCCGCCGGGGATTCGGCGGAATCGACTCGTTGTCGTTGACCGGGGCACGGTCGGCGTTTACGCTCTCTGGCAATCACACATATGTTCGATAGTCCATATGTTCGAGTGGCGGAAGGCGCGACATGTCCGACGATCGGTTGAGCGAGAATGCCGCGATCGCGCCGAACACCGAGATCACGGCGCTCGCCCAGCAGGTCGCCACAGCCCGCGACAAGCTCCCCCTCCAACACGACACGGCCCTCTACGACGCGCTCTCCGACGACGAGATCCGCGCCGAACGGGAACTGGCCGAATGGATTCGCACGCAGCGGCGCACACAGCGTCGGCGCGCCGTGGGCGACGAGCTCGCCGCCGAACAACGCGACCGCCGCACCAGCGCCCTCATCCGCCGCACCGACGAAGCCGACGCGCGCTGGCATCGCAAGGCGCTGGCCGCACGACGCCGGGTGTCGAGCGCCGACGCGCGCCTGGCCCAGTTGTACCGGCGGTCGGAATGGTCATCGCGCGCGTTGATCGGGGTCGTCGTTCTCGGCATGGTGTGGGCCGGGGTCAACGTGCAACGCAATCTCGTGCCGAGCGGCGACATGAGCGACCCGCTGTACTGGCTCAGCTACGGCATCGAGGCGATGATCTCGATCCCGATCATCGTCATCATGGTCACCGCGACCACCGCGGCCCGCTGGGGACGTGAGTTGGAACGCGGCAAAGTAATCGTGTTCGAACTCGCCCTGCTCGGCACCACCATCGCCTTGAACGCAGGCCCCCACCTGGCCGCCGGATCCTTCGGTCGCGCAGCCGAATTCGCCATCGCCCCGGTGATGGTGGGTGTGGTGATCTGGTTGCACGCGTGGGTCTCGGCTCGGTACGCGATGTTGATCGAGAGCGCCTCCGTCGAATTGCCAGGGGACGCCGGGTATTCCGCATCCGAACGGATGGCTTCTCATGCGTTCCCGCAGCAGGCGGCCGACTCCCTCGCCGCCGACAGGCAGGCGCTCGGGCACACCCTGAGGATCGCAGTCGCGCCCGAACTCCGATCACCGCTGATCGACCCGGCTGTCGTCAGCTCGACCGCTCTGCATTCGGCGGCGAAACACAACCTCCGTGAAACCGCGACCCCCACCGACGTCGCGACTGCCGTGACATTCGGCGGGCACGAGGCCGCGGACGTCGCGACCGAGGCGACCGAGGATCTCGAGTTCGCCGCCGTGAAAACAGCGTCCGCCGCAGGCACCGACGAATTGATCTCCACCACAACCGGAACGGCTTTCGGGACCGCCGCGGCTTCCGAGCAGGCGAACCCCGCCGACAGCCTCGACCAGCCGATCGTCTCGGAGCCGGTGGTTCGCGATACCTCGGCGCCGAGCGCGGCGCCGCTGGTCTCAGCGGCCGAGAGCATCGCAGCGCCGTCGGCCGAACGCACCTACCCGCACGGCCTGCGCCGCCCGTCCTCCGACAAGCCGAGCGCCCCCGGCACCCTCGAACTCATCCACAAGGCGGCCGCCGATCATCGCCGCAACGGCACCGAGCACGTCGGCCGGACCACTGGGGTCGCCGCGACTTTGCGGCGAATACCGGTCACCGCCGCCGCGCACTCCCCTGCGGGCGAAGCAACCGGTACCGACCCGGTTCCCGAGGCGACGATGCACGCCGGCACCGTCGCCCGTGACCCTGATGGCGACACTCCACCGATCACCGATCCGGTAACGGTGCACAACGATCCCCAGCCCCCCGCCGCGGAGCCGGAGCAACTGACCCTCACCGCCGAACCCGGCGAGCAACTGGCCTTGCAGCCGGCGCCCGCACCACACACCGAGCCCACCCCAGAGCCGGCCGAATCCACCGCCCCAGTCCCCGAGCGGACAGACACCACCGCCTCGACCTCAGCGCCGACGGCAGCCGTCTCGCACCCGACAACAATCCCCGCTGCCGATCTCGACGAGCCCGCGGTACCGGACCCGGTCGACCTGGACGTCCCCGACGAAGACGACGACGACCTCCCGGCCCCCGACGACTTCGACTTCGACGAAGACACCGAGGTCCGCGCCCTGGCCCGCCGCATCGCCCACCGCAGCCCCCTGCGCCTGACCCTCGACCAGATCGAAGAGATCCTCGAACTCACCGACCAGTCCTGGTCGGCCCGCAGCATCGGCAGCGAAGTCGGCGTCCCCAGCAGCACAGTCACCAACATCGTCGAATTCGCCCACAAGATCCGCCAGCCCTACGCCTTCACCGGCTGACAGCTCAGCTGTTCGGAGCGAATCAGTTCATTCGAAATCGTCGGGGAACAAGCGAAATGCCGGGTAGTTGTGGAGCGGGCGCAGCACGCGGAAATCTCGACGGTCGAGGGTGAGGATCGCGTCCGTGTCGTACTGAGCTGCCACTACGACACACACCGCATCGACCAGATCAAGATCCAAGCTGTCATACGTGGCACGAACCGTGATCGCCGCGTTCAACTGTTCGGCGTCGACTTCGGCGAGGACGATGCGGGTCTGCGCGATGCGGTCGGCGAGTGAGCCCAGAATCCGGTCAGCGATCTTGCGTCCGCCACGAACGCTGGCGACGTGATGCACTTCGGTCAGCGCCAACGGGCTGACCACCACGGCGCTGGCGGAATCGGCGGCGCGCCGCACAGCGAAGTGCTCAGGATCGGAGCGGTTGAACATCGCGAGCAATCCGGATGTGTCCGCGATGACGATCATGCAGTGCGATTCATCGCATCATGAATCTCGTCCTTGCCGATAGCCCCGCCTAGGTCGAATGTCTCGTCGTCGTTGATCAACGGTTGATCCCACCGCCGATTACGCAGCAGGTAGGCACGCAGCGCATCGCGCATGATCTCGTTCTT
This sequence comes from Nocardia sp. NPDC055165, assembly GCF_053606985.1. Classification (NCBI taxonomy): domain Bacteria; kingdom Bacillati; phylum Actinomycetota; class Actinomycetes; order Mycobacteriales; family Nocardiaceae; genus Nocardia; species Nocardia sp. NPDC055165. The sequence goes on along the minus strand of NZ_JBSGSS010000012.1, from coordinate 55,433 downwards.
CGAGCGCCCTTCGTCGCGGGCCTGTGTCGCGAGCGCAGCCTCATCCTCACCGGTCAATCGCATAGTCCACGCCATGGAACTAATGGTATCAAGGATGACACCACATCAGGAGCATCCATGGAACGACGATGGCCCGCTTCCCCAGAGGGAAACGGGCCATCGCAGAAACGATCTCGATGGATCGAGGAGGGACCTTACTTGGCCTTCTCCAGGACCTCGACCAGACGCCAGCGCTTGGTGGCCGACAGCGGACGGGTCTCCATCAGCTGAACGTGGTCGCCGACGTGGGCGATCTCGTTCTCGTCATGCGCCTTCACCTTGGAGGTGGTGCGAATGATCTTGCCGTAGAGCTTGTGCCGGTGACGGTCTTCCAGCTCGACGACGATCGTCTTGTTCATCTTGTCGGAGACAACGTAGCCGCTGCGTACCTTGCGGCTGTTGCGCTCTTCGGTGTTCTCGCTCATGCCGCATCTCCCTTGCCAGCGGGCGCCGTGGCCAGGCCGAGCTCGCGCTCACGCATGACCGTGTAAATGCGCGCGATCTCGTGGCGGACGACGCGCAGTCGACGGTTGTTGTCGAGCTGACCCGTCGCCATCTGGAAGCGCAGGTTGAACAGCTCTTCCTTCGACTCGCGCAGGCGTGCCACGAGCTCTTCTTCGTTGAGCTCACGGAGCTCTGCGGCCGGTGTTTCGGTAGCCATCAGAACTGCTCCTCCCTGGTCACGATCCTGCATTTCATCGGGAGCTTGTGCATCGCGCGGCGCAGGGCCTCACGAGCGGTCTCCTCGTTGGGGTAAGACATCTCGAACATAACCCGACCGGGCTTCACGTTCGCGACCCACCACTCCGGCGAACCCTTACCGGAACCCATGCGGGTTTCGGCCGGCTTCTTCGTGAGCGGGCGGTCGGGGTAGATGTTGATCCAGATCTTGCCGCCACGCTTGATGTGGCGGGTCATTGCGATACGCGCCGACTCGATCTGACGGTTGGTGACGTAGGCGGGCTCGAGAGCCTGGATGCCGTACTCACCGAAGGCCACCGCGGTGCCGCCCTTGGACATGCCCGAGCGACCGGGGTGGTGCTGCTTGCGGTGCTTGACGCGACGGGGCATCAGCATGCGTCAGCCCTCCTTGTTCTCTGCCGGAGCCTCCGCCACTGCAGTGGCGGCGCGACCGACCTCGGTGCTGGTCGCGGTGGTGCCAGTGGCGCCGGACCGACGAGGGCGGCTCGGACGCTCGCGACGCGGGCGCTCCGGAGCAGCGGCGGCGGCGGTCAGTTCACGACGACCACCGACGATGTCACCCTTGTAGATCCAGACCTTCACACCGATGCGACCGAAGGTGGTCTTGGCCTCGTAGAGGCCGTAGTCGATGTCCGCACGCAGCGTGTGCAGCGGAACACGACCTTCACGGTAGAACTCCGAGCGCGACATTTCGGCGCCACCGAGGCGGCCCGAGCACTGCACACGGATGCCCTTGACGTTCGGCGAACGCATGGCCGACTGAATGGCCTTACGCATCGCACGACGGAACGCCACACGGTTGGACAGCTGCTCGGCCACACCCTGAGCAACCAGCTGCGCATCCGACTCGGGGTTCTTGACCTCGAGGATGTTCAGCTGAACCTGCTTCTTGGTGAGCTTCTCCAGCTCGGCGCGGATGCGGTCGGCTTCCGCGCCACGACGACCGATCACGATGCCGGGACGCGCGGTGTGGATATCCACACGGACGCGATCACGGGTGCGCTCGATCTCGACCTTCGAGATGCCTGCCCGCTCCATGCCAGTGGCGAGGAGCTTGCGGATCTGAACGTCTTCCTTCACGTATTCCGCGTACTGCTTGTCCGCGTACCAACGCGACTTCCAGTCGGTGGTGATACCGAGGCGGAAGCCATGGGGGTTAATTTTCTGTCCCATTTACTTTGCCCCTCCCTTCCGGCGGCTACGAGTGGCAGCGCCGGTGGTGGGCACGCTCTCGACCTCGATGGTGATGTGGCTGGTGCGCTTACGAATCCGGAACGCACGGCCCTGGGCCCGCGGCTGGAAACGCTTCATGGTGGCGCCCTCGTCGACAAAAGCAGTCGAGATGACCAGGGTGGCCGGGTTGAGGCCGAGGTTGTTCTCGGCGTTCGCCGCGGCCGAAGCCACGACCTTGGCCACGGGCTCGCTGGCAGCCTGCGGTGCGAACCGCAGGATCGCCAGCGCGTCCTCGACGCTCTTGCCGCGGACCAGGTCCACGACTCGACGGGCCTTCATCGGGGTGACCCGAACGTGCTTGGCGGTTGCGCGTGCAGTCGGGTTCTGAATGGTTTCAGTCATCGCCGCTTGCTCTTCCGGTCGTCCTTGACGTGGCTCTTGAACGTCCTGGTCGGCGCGAACTCACCGAGCTTGTGGCCGACCATGTTGTCCGAGATGAACACCGGGACATGCTTGCGACCGTCGTGGACGGCGAAAGTGTGCCCGATGAAATCGGGGATGATGGTCGAGCGACGCGACCAGGTCTTGATGACCTGCTTCGTGCCCTTTTCGTTCTGCACGTCCACCTTCGCGAGGAGGTGGTCGTCGACGAACGGGCCCTTCTTGAGGCTGCGTGGCATTTCTTACCTCCTCCTTAGCGCTTCTTGCCGGTCTTACGACGGCGAACGATGAGCTTGTCGCTCGGGCGGTTGGGCTTGCGGGTGCGGCCCTCAGGCTGACCCCACGGGGAGACCGGGTGGCGACCACCGGAGGTCTTACCCTCACCACCACCGTGCGGGTGGTCGACCGGGTTCATCACGACACCACGGACGGTAGGACGACGGCCCTTCCAGCGCATACGGCCGGCCTTGCCCCAATTGATGTTCGACTGCTCGGCGTTGCCGACCTCGCCGACGGTGGCGCGGCAGCGCACGTCGACACGGCGGATTTCACCCGAAGGCATACGAAGGGTCGCGTACGGCCCTTCCTTGCCCAGCAGCTGAATGCTCATTCCAGCGGAACGAGCCATCTTGGCGCCGCCGCCCGGACGCAGCTCCACGTTGTGAATCGTGGTACCGGTCGGGATGTTGCGCAGCGGCAGGTTGTTACCCGGCTTGATGTCGGCCGTGGGGCCGGACTCGATCGGGCTGCCCTGCTTGATGCCCTTCGGCGCGATGATGTAGCGCTTCTCGCCGTCGGCAAAGTGCAGCAGTGCGATGTTGGCGGTGCGGTTGGGGTCGTACTCGATGTGAGCGACCTTGGCCGGGATGCCGTCCTTGTCCAGTCGACGGAAGTCGATCAGACGGTAGGCACGCTTGTGACCGCCACCGCGGTGACGCGTCGTGATGCGACCGTGCGCGTTACGACCACCGGACTTGGTGAGCGGGCGCAGCAGCGACTTCTCCGGCGTCGACCGGGTGATCTCGGCGAAGTCCGAGACGCTGGAGCCACGACGGCCCGGCGTTGTCGGCTTGTATTTACGGATTGCCATGAGTTCTTCTCGCTTTCTGGAGTCCCAGGCGCTTACGCGACCGGTCCTCCGAAGATCTCGATGGGCTTGCTATCGGCCGAGAGGGTCACGAGTGCGCGCTTGGTGTCCTTGCGCTTTCCGTAACCGAATTTGGTCCGCTTGCGCTTGCCCTGACGGTTGGCGGTATTGACGCTGGTGACCGTGACGCCGAAAACCTTCTCGACGGCGATCTTGATCTGCGTCTTGTTCGAGTCCGGGTGCACCAGGAAGGTGTAGGTGCCTTCCTCGATCAGCCCGTAGGACTTCTCCGAGATGACCGGTGCGAGCAGGATGTCGCGGGGGTCGGCGATGGTGCTCACTTGCTCTCCTCCTGGGCCGCCTCGGCGGGACCGTGAACGAAAGCGTTCAGGGCCTCGACGCTGAACACCACGTCGTCGCTGTTGAGCACGTCGTAGGTGTTGAGCTGATCCGGGGCGATCGGCAGCACGTTCTGCAGGTTCGCCACGCTCTTCCACGCGGCGACGTCCTCGCGGCCGACGACGACCAGGAACTTCTTGCGGCCCGAGAGCTCGGCCAGGAAGTCCTTGGCGGTCTTGGTCGACGGGTTCTGACCCGCGACCAGTTCGGTGATCACGTGGATGCGCTCGTTGCGGGCCCGGTCGGAGAGGGCACCGCGCAGGGCGGCGGCCTTCATCTTCTTGGGGGTCCGCTGGCTGTAGTCACGCGGCTGCGGGCCGTGGACGGTGCCACCGCCGGCGAACTGCGGCGCACGGGTCGAGCCCTGACGGGCGCGGCCGGTGCCCTTCTGGCGGTACGGCTTCTTGCCACCACCGGAGACCTCGCCACGAGTCTTCGTGGAGTGGGTGCCCTGGCGAGCGGCGGCCAGCTGAGCGATGACGACCTGGTGCATCAGCGCGACGTTGGCGGTCACGTCGAAGATCTCCGAGGGGAGTTCGACGGTGCCTTCGGTCTTGCCGCCTGCGGCCTTAACGGTCAGCGTCAGGTTGGCCTTCTTGTCGAGGCTGGTCATGCGTGCGCACCACCCTTCACGGCGCTCTTGACGATCACGATGTTGCCCTTACGGCCGGGGATAGCACCCTTGACCAGGAGCAAACCGTTCTCGGCATCGACCTTGTGAACCGAGAGGTTCTGCGTGGTGACGCGGTCGTTACCCATACGACCCGACATGCGCATGCCCTTGAACACGCGGCCGGGAGTGGCACAGCCACCGATGGAACCCGGGCGACGGTGCACAGCCTGCGCACCGTGCGAGGCGCCCTGGCCCTTGAAGCCGTGACGCTTCATGGTGCCGGCGAAGCCCTTGCCCTTGCTGATTCCGGTCACGTCGACGTAGGTGCCCTCTTCGAAGACATCAGCCGAGAGTTCCTGGCCGATCTCGAAGGTGGAGGCATCCGCGACGCGGATCTCGGTGACGTGGCGGCGCGGGGTGACACCGGCCTTGGCGAACTGGCCGGAAGTCGGCTTGTTCACCTTGCGCGGGTCGATGGCGCCGAAAGCGATCTGCACGGCCGAATAGCCGTCGCGCTCCACGGTACGAATCTGGGTGACCACGTTCGGGCCCGCCTTGATGACGGTGACCGGGACGACGCGGTTCTTCTCGTCGAAGACCTGGGTCATGCCGAGCTTGGTGCCCAGGATGCCGGCTGCGGGCCGGTTCTTGTTGTCAGTCATGTCTCGAGTCCCCGTCACTGAATGTTGACGTCGACGCTGGCCGGGAGGTCGATGCGCATGAGCGCGTCAACCGTCTTCGGCGTCGGGTCGAGGATGTCGATGAGGCGTTTGTGCGTGCGCATCTCGAAGTGTTCGCGCGAGTCCTTGTACTTGTGCGGCGAACGGATGACGCAGTAGATGTTCTTCTCGGTCGGCAACGGCACAGGCCCGACCACACGGGCGCCGGTGCGGGTCACCGTTTCCACGATCTTGCGCGCTGACGCGTCGATCGCCTCGTGGTCATAGGCCTTGAGCCTGATGCGGATCTTTTGTCCCGCCACGCTAAGTGTCCTTTTCTCCGCTTTCCTTCGTGGTCACAGGAGCTGACTCCCGCACCACCCTCAATTTGCACAGCCCGAACACAAGAAAGACGCCTCAGCGTGGTTTCCCACTGAAAGACCCGCAACCAGGGCGCACCAAAAGGCACTACCTAGTCCTCGCCGCTGTTCATCTGTCATGGTTCTCCGGCCCACGCGGTCGGGCGTGTCGCCCTAACACTTATTCTCCGACCCCGGTCATCTGCTCACCATCGGTCGGAAGTGCGTGGTACCGAACGTATCCACACCGGTGAACCGGCGAGATACAAACTACTGCTCCCCCTGCCCGGACCATCCGCTCCGAGGAGTCGGTCGATCCTGCGCAAGGCAACCCGAACAGTATGCACCATGCCGACGACGTCCTTCAAATCGGGGGTCATGAGGTATCGATCACGCCCACAGGGGGCTTCCACCTCGACCGCACCGCCGGCTGGGCTGTACCGATGAATGGTAGCTGGCTTGTCGCCCCGCCTGACCACCGGAGGGTTACCACAGAACTTACTTTTGAGTAAGATAGTGCTCATGACACAGGAAACCGCGACCTACCGCGGCTGGAAGAAGCTGCCCGACAATCGCATCGGGCACGCGCTGTTCTCGCTCGGCATGGTCGCCCGGGTCCCCTACTTCGGCACCGTGCTCCCCCAGGTGATCCGCCTCGAGCCCGGCGTCTGCGAGGTGACCTCCCCGAAGTGGTTCGGCATCCACAACCACCTGGGCACCTTCCACGCGATCGCGGCCTGCAATCTCGCCGAGGTGGCGATGGGCATGCTCAGCGAGGCCACCGTCCCCACCACCCACCGCTGGATCCCCAAGTCGATGAACGTCCAGTACCTGGCCAAGGCGGAATCCGGACTGCGCGCCGTGGCGAAGCTCGACGAGATCCCCGACTTCGCCGCGATCACCAAGGGCCAGGAACTGACGGTCCCCGTCTCGATCTACGACAAGGACGGCATCGAGGTCGTGCACGCCGACATCACCACCTGGGTGTCGCCGCGCTGATCGCGGCCACGTGAACCGCGGCACCGGTACGGTTGTGGGCCAGGCAACAAAGGACGGGGAGTTCGATGTTGGAAGTCGCCCATGTGACGCGGCGGTTCGGGGAGAACGTGGCGGTCGACGACGTGTCGTTCGCCGTCCTGCCCGGTGCGCTGACCGGGTTCGTCGGGGGTAACGGGGCGGGCAAGACCACCACCATGCGAATGATCATGGGCGTCTTGGCCGTTCAGTCCGGCGAGATGCGGTGGGACGGACGGCCGGTGACCGAGCTGGACCGGCGCTCGTTCGGCTATATGCCCGAGGAGCGGGGGCTCTATCCCAAGCAGCCGGTGCTCGACCAGCTCGTGTACCTGGCGCGCCTGCGTGGACTGCCCGCCGACAAGGCCAAGGCGCGTACCGAAAGCCTGCTGGAGCGGTTCGATCTGGGCACGCGCGGCAAGGACAAGCTCGAATCGTTGTCGCTGGGCAATCAGCAGCGCGTCCAGATCGCGGCGGCGGTGATCGCGCAGCCGTCGGCGCTGATCCTGGACGAACCGTTCTCCGGGCTCGACCCCATGGCCGTGGATTCGATGGTGGAGTTGCTGCGCGAGTACGCCGATCAGGGCGTGCCGGTGCTGTTCTCCTCGCATCAACTGGATCTGGTGGAGCGGCTGTGCGATCAGCTGGTCGTGCTCGCCGCGGGCCGGGTGGTCGGGCAGGGCTCGGTCGAGGAGCTGCGGTCCACCGGTGGCTCGCGGTATCGGCTGGTGCTCGAAGACGATGCGGGGTGGTTGCGGGGGTATCCGGGGGTTCGGGTGGTCGAGAGTACCGGGCGGGGCGTGTTGTTCGAGGTCGACGGCGGCGGCACCGACGGGGTGCTGAAGGAGGCGCTGTCGCGGGGTTCGGTGCGCGAGTTCGCCGAGGTGCGGCCGACGGTCGCCGAGATCTACCGGGAGGTGACGGCATGAGAGTTCAGCGCCTGGCGGCGGTAGCTCAGGTGGCCACGGCGGGCGCCCGATCATGCCGAGCAGACGCGTGAACGGCGTGTGGCGGATCGTCGCCGCGCGGGAGATCGCGGTGAAACTGCGTGACCGCAACTTCGTCATCTCGACGGTGGTGACGCTCGTGGTGATCGTCGCGTCGCTGATTCTCACCGGGTTCCTCAGCAGCAGACCCGACAAGATCGATGTGGCGGTCGCCGGTTCGGACACCTCTGTCGTACTCGAAACGGCGAACACCCTGGCCGCCGGCGCGGGTACCGACACCAGCTTCACCGCGCGACCCGTCGCCGACCGGGCCGCGGTCGAGCAGCTGGTGCGCGAGGACGCGGTCGATGTGGGCCTGGTCCCCGCCGAACCCAGCGGGTGGCAGCTGATCGGCAAGACCGCCGAGGACGACGCCGCGACCACCTACATCACCGCCGCCGCCCAGCAGCTCGCGTTGCAGCGCAATGCCGCCGCCGCGGGCGTTTCGCTCGACGAATTGGGGCGCGGTGCCACCGTGACCTACGGCTTGCTCGAGCAGGGCGCGATCGATCCCGGGCTCGCCAAGAGCATCTCGTTCGTCTTCGCGTTCCTCTTCTACATGGCGTCGGTGTTGTTCGGCATGTCCATCGCGCAGAGCGTGGTCGAGGAGAAGCAGAACCGGATCGTGGAGATCCTGGCGAGTGCGATTCCGTTGCGGCAGTTGCTGATCGGCAAGGTCGTGGGCAACGCGGCGCTGGCCTTCGCGCAGTTGGCCGTGTTCGTCGGTGCCGGGCTGATCGGGTTGGCCGTCACCGGCAAGGGTGCTCAGCTGGGCCAGATCGCCGGGGCCGCGGGCTGGTTCATCGTCTTCTTCCTCGTCGGCTTCCTCGCCTTGGCGAGCCTGTGGGCTGTCGCGGGCGCGCTCGCCACTCGCAGCGAAGACCTCCAGTCCACCTCGACTCCGCTCGGGTTGCTCATCATGATCGTGCTGTTCGCGGGCATCTTCCTCACCGGCACCGCCCGTGTCATCGGCTCCTACGTCCCGATCATGTCCATCGTCGCCATGCCCGCCCGCCTGGCCGACGGCACCGCCGCCTGGTGGGAACCCTTCATCGCCCTCGCCCTGATGGCGATCGCCACCTACGGAATCGTCGTCATCGCCGAGAAGATCTACCGCCGCTCGCTGATGCAGACCCAAGCTCGCCTGACCATGCGCCAGGCCCTGGCCTTGGAGGACTAGGAATCGCGGCGTCGAGGCGGTGTGACGACCGGGTCACTGATGCTTGCGTGGCGATGGGTGGGGCCGATTGAATGCGGACGTGAGTGTTGTGCGGGAATTCGATATCTGTGTGGTCGGGCTGGGGCCGGCCGGGCGGGGGTTGGCGCATCGGGCCGCGGTGGCCGGGTTGCGGGTGGCCGCGGTGGATCCGCGGCCGGAGCGGCTGTTCCCGCCGACCTTCTCCTGCTGGATCGACGAACTGCCGCAGTGGCTGCCCGCGAGTGCGATCGCGCAGCGCATCGCGGCGCCGACAGTGTGGACCACAGGCAAGCATCGGATCGAGCGGCCGTATTGCGTGCTCTCCAAGGCTGGGCTGCACGCCGCGTTGGCCCTGGACGACGCGACCGTCTTCGCGGATCGGGCGCGGCGGGTGGACGCGCACGAGGTGGAACTCGCGGACGGGACGGTGATCTCGGCGGGGGCGGTGTTCGATACGCGGGGGCTGCCGACGTTGGGCCGGCGCAGGGCCGCCTCGGCGCACGGGATCTTCGTGGACGCGCAGACCGCGGCACCGATGGTCGCCGAAGGTGAAGGGCTGCTGCTGGACTGGCGGCCGGAGAACGGGGCGGGCCCGGACGAGCCGCCGTCGTTCCTATACGCGGTACCGCTCGGGGACGGGACGGTGATCTTCGAGGAGACGAGCCTCGGGCTACGCGGCGGGATGCCGCAGCACGAGTTACGCAAGCGCACGCTGAACAGACTCGCGGCACACGGTATCCAGCTCACCGGCGACGAACCGCACGAAGCCGCCCACTATCCCCTGGATCAGCGGCCCCCGAAGAAGGGCACGGCGATCGCGGTGCCGTTCGGCTCGCGCGGCGGGATGATGCACCCGTGCACCGGCTACAGCGTGGCCGACTCCCTGGCGCTGGCCGACACCGCCGTCGCCGCGGTGCAGCGAGGCGAGGACCCGATCGGAGCCCTCTGGCCGTGGCAGGCCAGGGCCGTCTACTGGATGCGCATGCGTGGTCTGTGGGGTCTCGGCCGGCTCACCACCGATCAGTCGATCGCCATGTTCGACGCCTTCTTCACCGAATCCGAACGAGGTCAGCGGGCCCTGCTCTCGGCCCACGACGACTACACCGCCCTCGGCGCCGTGCTGTTCAACACCGTGGCCCACACCTGGCCGTTCCGCTGGCGCTACGACCTCGTCGGCTGGACCAACCGCGACCGCTGGCTCGACTACCCCTTCGCTCCCGCCGGCGCGGACTACCCCAGCCGATAACGCACTGATCGCCGCCACGACGTTCGCGGCGGCGATCAGGAGCGAGGCGGTCCGGGCTCAGGACGACTCGGCGGCCTTCTTGTAGCCGACGATCGCCGGGTAGGCGAAGACCGCGACCATGCCGACCGTCCAGGCGACGGTCTTCAGCAGCGGTTCAGCGACCGGCCCACCGTAGGACAGGCCCTTCATCGCATCGATGGCACAGCTCATCGGCTGATTGGCGACCACATCCTGCAACCAGGTCGGGTAGGCGAAGACGGGAACGAAGCCGGTGTTGAAGAACATCAGCAGCGTGTTGAGGATGCCGATGAGGCTGATCAGCATCACGCCCTCGGTGATCGTGGCCAGCGCGGTCACCATCACCGCGAACCCGATGCCGAACAGCACCGGAACCAGGACCAGCGCGATATTGGCGAACGGGTCCTCCATGAACAGGAACCCGAGCGGCACCGCGACGAGCAGCACGATCAGCGTGGTGAGCAGGATGCGCAGCATCTCGGCCAGCAGTCGGCCGGTCAGCAGCGAGGCCTTGTTGAGCGGCATCGTGTAGAACCGGCTGAGCAGCCCCGAAGCCTTCTCGCGCTTGAACCCGAGGGCACTCACCACCGCGCCGGTCATGGCCGCGACCAGGGTGAGCAGCGCGGCCTGGCCGTAGATGCTGGGGGCACCGGTGGCCGCGGTGATCGAGTCGCCGAGCACGATCCGGAACATCAGCAGGGTCACCGCCGGGTAGGCGATGGTCTGGATGGTCGTCGACGGGTCGCGCAACCACACCATCAGCAGACGCTTGGTCTGGATCAGGCTGTGGGTGAACCACACCGACACCGAACCTTCCGGCTTGGTGTGCACCACCGGAAGGTCGGCCGCGGCCTCCTCGACCGAGGTCTTCTCGATTGTTGTCATGATCGCCTCACACTCGCCCACACAGCCAGTGGGAGGAAGAAAACTGCCAGTCCGCCGAGCCATACCAGCGACACCCACGTGCCCGCCCAGCTCAGATGACCCGCTGCCATGTCGCTGAGGGTCTGGGCGAACTGCGAGATCGGCTGGTTGCGCGCGAACGGCCGCACCCACGACGGGAAGCTGGCCTCGGGCACGAACCCGGTCGACATCATGCCGAAGATCAGAATCGGCAGCGTGAGGGCCTGACTGAGCGCCTCCGGGTTCTTGGTGAGGCTGCCGAGCGCGTCGGCGCCGAGCGTGAGCACCACGCCGACGGTCAGTGCGAATCCGCAGAACGCGAGCGCCTGCAACCAGCCGCCGGTGAACCGGAACCCGATCACATAGCCGTACCCGACCGTCGCGATCAGGGAGACGACCGACCGCACCAGACCCGCGCAGATGCGCGACATCAGCGGCACCAGCGAACCGATCGGCATGGTCTGCAACCGAGTGCTCAACCCGGTGAGCGCTTCGAACGCCGCGAGCTGCGCGTTCGACATCATCGTCATGGCCATCGTCTGCAGCACGACGATCGGCATCACGTACTGCGCGTAGTCGATGCCCTGGACCTTCATCACGTACCGCAACGGCAGATAGAAGGCCACGGTCACCACGAGCGGAGTGAGCACCGCGACGATCAGCTCGCCCTTGGTGGCCATGGTGTGCACGATGCGCCCGGTCAGCGCGCGCCACTGCGCGAAACTGCTCGGGCGCACAGCGGGAAGCTCGGCGAACAAGCTGTTCGCCGCGGGGGTGGACACGCTCACTAGTGGCCGCCCGAGTGGCCGGTGATCGACAGGAACACGTCGTCGAGCGAGGGCCTGCGCAGCGCGATGTCGGCCAGGTCGATGCCCGCGGCGTCGAGCCTGCGCAGGGCCTCGGCGAGGGTGGCGGCGCCGTCGGGGGCCGGGATGGACACCTTGTCGGCACCGTCGGTCTCGGCGGCGACGGCGGCCGGGACCAGGTCACCGAGGGCCTTGACGGTCTGCGGGACGCGGCTCGGGTCGAGCGGCACGATCTCGCAGAAGCTGCCGCCGGTCTTGGCTTTGAGCTCGTCGGCGGTGCCCTCGGCGATGACGGTGCCCTTGTCGATGACGATGATGTTGTCGCTGAGCACGTCGGCCTCTTCGAGGTACTGCGTGGTCAGCAGCACCGTGATGCCCTGGTTCTTGAGCGCGGTCACCAGATCCCACACGCCCTGGCGGCTGCGCGGGTCGAGGCCGGTGGTCGGCTCGTCGAGGAACACCACCTCGGGCCGCACCACCAGCCCGCAGGCGATGTCGACGCGACGGCGCATGCCGCCGGAGTAGTTGCGCACGGCCCGCTTGCCCGCGCTCACCAAGTCGAATTCCTCGAGCAGCACTTCGGCGCGCTTGCGGGCGGCCGACTTGGTCAGGCCCATCAGGCGACCGAACAGCTCGAGGTTCTCCCGGCCGGTCAGATTCTCGTCGAGCGCGGCGTACTGGCCGGTCATCATGATCGAGCGGCGCACGCCCGCGGCATCGGTGAGCACGTCGTGCCCCGCGACGACGGCGGTGCCGGAGTCGGGACGGAGCAGGGTCGACAGGACCTTGACCATGGTGGTCTTGCCCGCGCCGTTGGGGCCGAGAATACCCAGCACACTGGCCTTGTCGGCCTGGAAACTGATGCCCTGCAAAGCGTGCACATCGCCGAACGACTTGCGCACGTCGGACACCAGCACCGCGGGTTCACTGTCGCTCGACGCGACGCCACCTGCGGGCGAATCCACTGAGATCGAACTCGGCATCAACTCTCCACCATCGGCCGGTGCGCACGGCCCTGGAAGAGACGAGCGCACGCGGAATAAATTCTTCCCGGTAAGTGATCCATACCGTTCGGCGCGATGTTACCGGTCCGGCGGTTTTCCGGGCCCGGTCTGCGTTGATGCGCCCGGTTTGCCGGGCGCTGCCTGCGACGCGCTGTGGTGTTGCTCACCTGGGCAGTGCAAGGGCAGTGCGCGAACCTTGTCGGCCGGGCCGCGCGCCCATACGCTGACAGCGGGGAAACACTCGTCTCACCGGCCCGCGCGCGGGCGTGTTCGATCTTGGGGAGGTGACCATGGTCGAGTCGGCTCCTACCGCCGCCGCGCCCGCCGGTCGATCCGATGTGCTCACGGCTTTCGATCCGCGCACCGGTGAACAGCTCGCGCAGTATCCCGTGCAGGGCACGGCCGAGGTCACCCGCGCTGTGCGCACCGCGCGCGCCACCCAGAACTGGTGGGGGGAACTCGCGTTCAGCGAGCGTAAGCACCTGCTCCTCGACTGGCGTCGCGAGATCGCCAGGAACGCAGGCGAGTTGGTGGAGCTGCTGCGCAGCGAGACCGGCAAACCGGAGGCCGACGCCACTCTCGAAGTGATGCTGGCGGTGGAGAATCTGGACTGGGCCGCCCGCAACGCCGAGCGCACGCTGGGCCGAAAGCGCCTGTCCACCGGCTGGTTCACCCGCAATCAGCACGCCTCCGTCGGCTACCTCCCGCTGGGCGTGATCGGCGTACTCGGCGCGTGGAACAACCCGGTGTTCACGCCGATGGGTTCGATCGCCTATGCCATGGCCGCGGGCAACACGGTGGTGTTCAATCCGCACGAACTCAGTACCGGTGTCGGCACCTGGCTGGCCGACAGCTGGGCCGCGGTATCGCCCGAACAACCCGTGCTGCAAGCGGTTACCGGAAATTCGCGGACCGCTACCGCCCTGTGCAAGGCCGAGGTGGACAAGATCGCCTACGCCGGGCCCGAAGCGCGCGGACGCGAGGTGATCGCGCTGTGCGCCCAGACGCTGACGCCGGTGGTGGTGGAGAACAGCGGCAAGGGCAGCATGATCGTGCACGTCGACGCGGTGCTCGACGCGGCCGCGGAGGCGGCGGTGTTCGGGGCGATGGCCAATGCCGGGCAGAACTCCTCGGGCATCCAGCGCTGTTATGTCGCCGATTCGGTGTTCGACGACTTCCTGGCCAGGGTGGCCGAGCGGGCGGCGAAACTGCGTCCCGGTGCCGACAACCGCGCCTCCTACGGGCCGATGATCAATGCCACCCAGGTCGACGTGGTGCGCAGACAGGTCCGTGACGCGCTCGCCCACGGCGGGCACGCGGTGCTCGGGGGGCTCGATTCGTTCCGCGACCCGTACGTGGAGCCGATCGTGCTGGCCGAGGTGCCGGAGGAGAGCATCGCGATCACCGGCGAAGGGCTCGGCCCGGTGCTCGTGGTGAACCGGGTCGCCGACCTGGCCGATGCGGTCACCCGGGTGAACGCGGCGGGCAACGGCATCGCCGTCACCATCTTCACCCTCGACATCCCCAGTGCGGAGCTCATCGCCGAACAGCTGAAAGTGGGTGTGGTGACGGTGAATTCGTCGACCGCGTTCACCGGCATCCCGGCCCTGCCCTTCGGCGGCGTCGGCGAATACGGCCAGGGACACAGCCACGGTCAGCACGGGCTGTACGAATACAGCCGCACGATGTCGATCGCGCGCAGGCGCTACCGGGCCCCGATCCGGCTGTCGACCTTCGACCGCCGACCAGGGCACTTGCAGACGGCGAAGGCCCTGTTCCGTTTACGCCACGGCCGCGGCTGAGCGGCTAGTTCCCGTCCGCCGAGCCGCTGCCGAGCAGCACCGCGCCGGTCAGCGCGGCGAGGCGGGCGAGCTGTTCGGGGCGCGAGTCGAAGCGCAACAGCCGGCCGACATCGATGATCTGGCCGACCGCGGCGTGCACCCGGAAGCGGGCTTCGATCGGGTCGCCGTCGAGCAGGTTGGCCCATTCCAGGATGTTCTGCCGCTGGATGGCGCGCAGGCGGTGCTGTTCGGCCTGCGGGAGGTTGCTGAACTCCGCGTAGTAGACGGGCGCGATCTCGGGCGTCGCGAAGGTGAGGCGCGCGTGCTGGTCGGCGATGCGGCGGGCGGCGTCGGCCCGGTTCTCGCTCTCGGCCAGCGCCTCGCCGATCGCGACCGCGAGCCGGTCGGCGGTGCGATGAAAGGCGGCCGCGAGCAGGTCGGCCTTGCTGTCGAAGTGGCGGTACACGCTGGAGGCGTTGATGCCGACGGCGGCGCCGATCTCCTCGATGCCGGATTCGTGATACCCGTTGCGGCCGAAGATCCGGATCGCCTCGGTGAGCAGCTGTTCACGTTTCGAGGTGACCGGCAGGCCACGGGGCTGCTTGTCGGGCTCGGCCGCGGCGGGGGTCGGCGGCAGCTCGGCGCGCACGATCGCCCAGGCCATCTCGCGCTGCACCGCGAGCATGCGGCCGTGCGAGAGGGTGGTGCGGTGTGCGGCGATGCTGGCCAGCGAACTCAGCGCGCCGACGGCGAGCAGGATGCGGTCGTCGGCGCTCGCCTCCGGCCGGACGTCGGCGATCCGCGCGGCGACGTTCGCCTCGAGTTCGCGATAGAACGCGCGAATGCGCACCCGGTCGTCGGGCTCGAGGTAGCGGCGTTCCCAGCGGTAGAGCCCGGCCTCGCGCCGGATGTCGATATTGCGTTCGGCGACGGCGGTGAGCACCGCGTCGAGCCTGGCTTCCGGGCTCAGCGACGGGTCGTCGGCCGCCGCGGCGACATCGCGCAAACCCCGAGCGCCCTCCTCGGCGGCGGCGACGAGCAGCGCGTACTTGTTGGCGAAGTGGCGGTACAGCGCGGGTCCGGAGATGCCGACCTCGGCGGCGATCTCGTCCACGCCGACCGGGTAGTAGCCGCGCGCGCTGAACGCACGGGCGGCGGCCCGCATGATCTGCATCTTGCGGTCCTTCGGCCTGCGGCGCACGACACGGGCAGGTGCGGCCGTCGGCTCGCGGGCCTGTTCGGCCTCACTGCGATCGGCGACCATGCACTCACTTTCCGTTGCGCGAACCGGGTTGGTCCAAGTCAACCTAAGTTAACCACAATTCGCAAACGTCGAGGGCAGGTCGAGGAAATGGGACCGCCCCGGCAGCGACGTGCTCGCTATCGGGGCGGTTCGGGATAAACCAGCGCTTACAGGCCGAGCCCGCGGGCCAGGGTCGGCCACGACAGCTTCAGCTCGTCCTTCCAGTAGCCCCACGAGTGGGTGCCGCTGGGGCGGAAGTTGAAGGTCGCCGGGATACCCAGCTCGTTGAGCCGGTTGGCCAGGTTGTGCGTGCAGTAGTTGGTGCCCGCCTCGATGACGCCACCGATGACGATCTGGTTGGCCAGGCCGTAGGCGCCGGGCAGCGCGTACGGACCGTCGAGGGTGTCGTACGGGCCGGGCAGGCCGTTGCCTGTGGAGATGTAGAGATCGAGGCCGCGCAAACCTTCGGCATTCACGTACGGGTCGTTCGCGACCCAGTCCTGCGAGCCCTGCGGACCCCACATGTTCATGGTGTCGCCGCCACCCCAGGTCTCGACCGTGACCTTCACGAACTCCGAACCGACCGGGTCGGAGGTCTGCGCGCAACCGCTGTACGCCGCGGCCGCCTTGTACAGGCCGGGCTTGGCGATCGGCAGCGCGAGCACGGTGGTGCCGGAGGTGGACAGACCCGCGATGGCGTTCACACCGTTGGTACCGAGCGCGCCGTCGACCAGCGGGGGCAGTTCCTCGGTGAAGAAGGTCTTCCACTTGTTGCGGCCGAGGACCGGGTCGTCGTGGATCCAGTCGGTGTAGTAGCTCCAGGCGCCACCGATCGGCTGGATGACGTTGACGTTCTTGTCGCCGAGGAATTCGAGCGCGTCGGTCTTGGCCACCCACGACGCCGAATCCTCGCCGCCGCCCGCACCGTTGAGCAGGTACAGGGTGGGGCGCGGGACCGAGGCGTCGGCGGGGCGCTGCACGTCGACGATGATGTTCTGGTCCATGGCCGCGGAGTACACGTGCAGTCGCAGACTGCGCGAGTCCTTCACTTCGGCCTTGACGATCTTGGAGCCGTCCTCGGAGACCGGGTTGGCGAGCAGGCTCTTGGAATCGATGATCGGGTCAGCTGATGCCGGGCTCGTACCGATGCCGGACATCAGTCCCGCCGCCACTGCCGTTGCCGCGATCATCGCCGCGGCCCGGGAGCCACGACGCCGGGTGTGCCGACGCATCAATTTCGCACCTTCGCTTCGTCTCGAATTCCGATTCGGTCCGTGCTCCGACAGGGCACGAAGTTGCAACCAGCCAGACCCTACGGGTTATCCGGTGGTTACAACAGGGGTAATCGTTACAACAGCGCGGTCACATCATGCCTCACCGGCACCGCTGATGTCATTGCGCCCCAGCGTTCATGTCGCCGCGCACCACCGTTGGTGTCACCGTGCCCCGGCCGCGCGGTCACCGGCGTCGAGCAGCTCCGCCAATCGCGGACCGATCTCCGCCAGCGCCTGCGGCGAGGTCATCTGATCATGCACCACCGCGACCGGCCGATCACGCACCGCGCCGTCGACATACGGGGCCCAATTGGCCGCCGCCGCCTCATGTCCGAGCGCGCTGAAGTATTCCAGCCTGCCGCGGAACACCGCGGGCCGGTGTTCGGCGATCAGCTCGGCCGAGCGCACCGCGCTGCGATAGATCCGGCGCACCCGTTCGGGGGTGAGTACGGCCATGTTGGCCGGGATGATCGCGTGCAGCGCGGCCAGTGCGTCCTCGCTGAGTTCGCGCACCCCCGCGGCGGGCAGCGCCGCGCTGATATCGACGCCGAGTTCGGCGAGCGCGTCGCGGACCGCCGTGTGGAAATCGGGGACATCGATATCGGGATGCGAATCCAGCATCGCCAGCAGCGACACCTGCTCCCCCGCCGCCTGGAGTTCGGTGGCGACGGCGTGGGCGAGCACACCGCCCAGCGACCAGCCCATCAGCCGGTACGGGCCGTGCGGCTGCTGGGTCCTGATCTCGGCGGCGTAGCGGCGCGCCATCTCGGCGAGCGTGCCCGGCAGGTAGCCCGCCTCGCTCAGCGCGGGCGACTGGAGCCCGAAGATCGGCCGCCGCGCCGGAATGTACTGTGCCAGCCCGGCGTAGCACCAGGACAGCCCGTACATCGGGTGGATGCAGAACAGCGCTCCGCCGGCTTCCGTGCCGTGCGGCACCCGGTTGCGGATGGCCAGCAGGACGCCGAGGGCGTCGTCGGATTCGAGGTCGGAGGTGAGGTCGCGATCGCCGCCGGCGGACTGGGTGGCGTCGATCCGCTCGGCCAGCGCGGCGACAGTGGCGTCGGTGAAGAACCATTGCACCCGCACCTCGGCGCCGACCCTGGTACGCAGGCGGCTGATCGCCTTGGTGGCGATCAGGGAGTTGCCGCCGAGTTCGAAGAAGTCGTCGTCGAGGCCGACCTTGCCCGCGCCGAGCACCTCCGCGTACACCTCGGCGACGGCACGCTGCAACGGCGTGGTCGGCGGCCGGTAGGCGCGTGTGGTGAAGGCGGGGACGGGCAGGGCCTTGCGGTCGAGCTTGCCGCTGGCGTTGAGCGGCAGCGAGCTCAGGATCACCACGGTCGCCGGAACCATGTACGACGGGAGCGCTGCCCTGGCATGGGTGAGCAAGGCGACTTGATCGAAACCAGTGGTAGTGGTGCCGCTTTCGATCGAATAGCCCTCCGGTCGGGCCGACGCGGGGGCTTCCTCGACCGGCGGTTCGACCGGCACCACGTAGCCGACCAGCCGGTCTCCCGTCGGGCCGTGGACGAGCGCGACGGCAGCATGCCGGACACTGTGATGATCGCGCAGGACCGCCTCGACCTCACCGAGCTCGATGCGCTGACCGCGCAGCTTCACCTGGAAGTCACTGCGGCCCAGGTATTCCAGGCTCTCGTCGGTAGTCCAGCGCACGACGTCACCGGTGCGGTAGAGCCTGCCGCCGCCGGGATGGGCGACGAAGCGTTCGGCCGTGAGGGTGGGCGCGCCGAGGTAGCCGCGGGCCAGCTGCACCCCTTCCAGGTACAGCTCCCCCGCGGTACCGGGCGGGACGGGTCGCAGTTGCCGGTCGAGCACGTGGACGCGCGTGTTGGCGACCGGTATGCCGATCGAGATACCCACGGCGGGACCGGCTTCTACCTGCGCCGCGGTCACCACGGTGGCTTCGGCGGGGCCGTACCAGTTGACCAGCGCCGCCGCGGGCAGCACCTGGCCGAACCGGCGCGCGGTCGAGGACGTCAGCGCCTCGCCCGCCGCGAACACCCGCCGCAGCGAGGGGAATTCGCCCGTGTCGCGGTCGGCGAGGAAGGCGTCCAGCATCGACGGCACGAAATGCACGGTGGTGACGGCGCGTTCGGTGATCACCTCGGCCAGATAGGCCGGGTCACGGTGACCGTCGGGAGCGGCGATCACCACCGTGGCGCCGGTCTGCAACGGCCACAGCAACTCCCAGGTGGAGATATCGAAGGTGACCGGGGTCTTGTGCAGGACCACGTCGCCGGGGCCGTGCGGGTAGGTGCGCTGCGCCCAGCGGAACTGGTTGACCAGCTGCCGGTGCGTCAGCATGACGCCCTTGGGCGTGCCGGTGGACCCGGAGGTGTGGATGACGTAGGCGAGATTGTCGGCCTTCGGCAGCTCCAGCTCCGCCGCTTCGCCACTGACGGCGGCTAGCTCGAGGACGGGAATGCCGGAGTCGGTGGTGAAACCGGCGGTGGCGAGCACACAGATCGGCGCGGCCGAAGCCAGCACCCGGTCGGTCCGTTCGGCGGGGTGGTCCGGGTCGACCGGTACGTACGCCGCACCGGTCCGCAGCACCGCGTAGATCGCGGTCACCAGGTCGATGCCGCGCCGCATCGCGACGGCGACGAGCGTCTCCGGCCGGGCGCCCCGTGCACGGAGGGAACCGGCGAGCTCGCGCACGCGTTCGTCGAATTCCGCGTAGGTGTAGGTGGTTTCACCGTCGACCAGTGCGGTGGCCTGCGGCGTGCGCCGGACCTGCGCGTCGAACAGCGACAGCAGCGTCGCCTCGTCGAGCAGTTCGGGCGCGTCGGTGGCGTTGACCGCCGCCAGAGTCGCGCGTTCCTCCGCGAGCAGCACATCGATCTCGGCGATCCTGGCCTGCGGACTCGCGACGAACCTCGCCAGCAGCATCGAAAAGCGTTGCGCCAGCGCGGTGGCGGTGTCCTCGCCGAACACATCGCGCAGGTACTTCACCGAGACCCGGAGCTGCCCGTCGGCGACCACCTGCACGGTGAGCGGGTAGTGGGTGCCGTTGGCGGCGTCCATCCCGGTGACGGCGGCCGATCCGGACGCGGCCTGTGCCAGTCCCTCGCGGTCGACCGGGAACGACTCGAAGACGACGAGCGAGTCGAACAGCGCGTCGATGCCCGCGATCTCCTGGATCTCACCGAGCCCCAGATAGTGGTGATCGAGCAACTCGGCTTGATCGTCCTGCAGCGTGCGCAGCAGCTCGGCGACGGTATCGCCGGGACGCAACCGCACGCGAACGGGAATCGCGTTGAGGAACAGCCCGACCATTCGTTCCACGCCGTCGAGCTCGGCCGGCCTGCCCGAGACAGTGGCGCCGAACACCACGTCGTCGCGATCCACCAGCCGTGCGATGAGCAGGCCCCAGGCCGCCTGGACCACGGTGTTCACCGTGACGCCGAGGCTCGCGGCGAGCTCGCTCAGCGCGGCGGTGTCCGCCGGGGCGAGCACGAACCCGGTTTCGCCGGTGCCCGTGGCGATCTCGCGGCCCTGATCGACGGGCGCGAGCGGAGTGGGTTCGGCCAGGCCGGTGAGCGCGGCGCGCCATGCGGTCCTGGCGGCTTCGAGATCCTGGCCGACGAGCCAGGCCAGGTAGTCGCGGTAGGGCGCGACCTTGGGCAGGCGCCTGCTCCGACCGCCGACCACGTACGCGGTGAGCAGTTCCTGTAGCAGCAGCGGGGTCGACCAGCCGTCGATCAGGATGTGATGGCTGGTGACGAGCAGGTGCGCGGTCTCGGCGGTGCGCACCAGCGTGAACCGCAGCAGCGGCGCGGCGGCCATGTCGAAGTGCGCGGCCAGATCGGCGGCGCGAATGCGCTGGTAGGCGGCGGCGTCCGCGCCCCGACCGGCGGGCCCGGAGGCGGCAGCGGAGCGTGACCACGCAGGGCCCTCGGGAGGGGCGCCATCGAGCACTGTGTCGATGACCTGCCACGGCACGTCGATGTCGTCGAGCACCACTTGCAGGGGGGTGCCCGCGGCGTCGGTGGCGAACGCGACGCGCAGGTTGTCGTGCCGGTCGAGCACGGCCTGTGCCGCCTCGTGCAGTTTCTCGTCGTCCACGGACAGATCGAGGTCGAGCACGAACTGGGTGATGTAGGGGTCGACCGAGTTCTCCGCGAGCAGCGCGTGGAACAGCATGCCCGATTGCAGCGGCGTCACCGGCCACACGTCGCTGAGCAGCGGGTAGCGGCGGACCAGACGCGTCAGCTCGGTTTGGCCGAGTCGCACCAGCGGGAAGTCCGACGGTGTGAATCCGCCCGCGCCGGGCTGCAATCCGTGTTCGGCGAGTCCGCCGAGCGCGCGGATCCAGTGTTCGGCGAAGGTCTTGACCGCGTCCGCGGTGAGTACGGCGGTGGCGTAGTCGAATCGGGCGACCAAGCCGTCATCGGTCGCGTCGACTGTGAGCACCAGGGCGAGGTCGTCGGCGGCCACATCGGTGTGCACGCGCGCGGGGCGCAGGTCGCGCAGACGGACGGCGAATCGGCCGCGATCCAATGTGCGGACACTGTCGGCGGTCTCGGTGTCGAGGTAGCGGAGCAGGCCGAAGCCGGCGCCGTGGGCGGGAACCGCGCGGCGCAGTTCCTTGATCTGGGCCAGGGCCGTTCCCGCGGCGGGACCGCCGACGAGCGCGTCGGCGACGTCGATGCCGTCCAGGCGCAGCGCGAGCGGGTAGTCGGTGGTGAACCCGCCGACGACGTTCTCCGCATCGGGTCGGCCGAGCAGGCGCTGGTCGGCGCGCAGCCGCACCACCGTGCCGATCGCCCGTGCCGCGGCGGTGTCGGCGGCCGTGTGCAGGGCCAGCGCGGCGGCGGTGAGCAGTACCTCGTCGACAGTGGCGCGGTAGGCATCGGCGACGGTGCGCACCGCGGTGGTGCCCTCGCCGGTGATGCTCAGCGAGACCCGGTTGCGCAGGTGCAGATCGGCGGATTCGCCTGCCCTGGATCGGATCGCGCGATGCCAGTAGGCGCGTTCGGCCCGTGCGGCGGCGGTGGACGGGTATGCGGCGAGGTGGCGTACCAGGTCGCCGAGTCCGGCATCGGGCGCGGCGGGTGCGGCGTGGCGGCCGCGGCTCCAGGCCGTGGTCAGCTGGTCGACCACCGCGCGCCACGAATTCTCGTCCAGGACGAGGGCATTGGCGACGACGACCAGGGTGGCCGAGCTACCGGCGTCGCCGGTGAGGACGAAGTGGATGTTGCGACCCTCGTCCGGGTCGAGTGCCGCCGAGGCCGCGGCCACGATGTCGTCGACGGGCAGCGAGGACTCACCGTCTTCGTTGTCGAGCCTGCGGAAGGCGTCGCCGATGCGTTCGTCGGGCGGCGGGATGCGCAGCACCGGCGTGTCGCCGGTGCGGTCGAGCAGCGCCCACAGCATCGGATGCTGGTTCATCACCGCGGCTGCGGCGGCCGCGACGGCCTCGTCCGGGCAGTCTGCCGGTACTTCGAGCAGTACCGCGCGGGGTTCGACCGCGGCCTCGCCCGCTTCGGCGAGCTGGGCGGCGGTGGCGGTGAGCGGGAGCGTGGCCGACGGCGCACTCGGCGCGACGGCGACTTCGGCGCGTCCGGCGAGCGCGGCGACGGTGCGCGCGTCGAACAGGTCGCGCGGTCGCAGGACCACTCCGGCGGCCGAGGCCCGCGACACGACCTGGATGGCGGTGATGCTGTCGCCGCCGAGAGCGAAGAAGTCGTCGTCGAGACCGACCCGGTCGTGGCCGAGGACATCGGCGACGACCCGGGCGATGGTCTTCTCGGCGGCGGTACGGGGCGGGCGGTATTCGCCGCGAGCGGCGAGCGGGTCCGGCAGCGCGCGCCGATCCAGCTTGCCCACGGGGGTCAGCGGAATCTCGTCGAGGACGATGATCGCGGCGGGCACCATGTAGTCGGGCAGCACCTGCGCGGCGAGCGCGGTGAGTTCGGCGGTATCGAGCGCTCGGCCCTCGTCGGCCAGGACGTAGGACACCAGCATCGTCGAGCCGGCGCCGTTGTCGCGGCCGAGCGTGGCGACCCAGGAGACTCCGGGTGCGGCGGCCAGCACGGCGTCGATCTCGCCGAGCTCGATGCGCAGTCCACGGATCTTGACCTGGAAGTCGTTGCGGCCCTGGAACTCCAGGACATCGCCACGTCGGCGAACGAGGTCGCCGGTGCGGTAGAGGCGGGCGCCCTCGGGACCGAACGGGTCGGCGATGAAGCGCGCTGCGGTGAGAGCGGGGCGCTGGTGGTAGCCGCGGGCGAGTTGGATGCCGCCGAGGTAGAGCTCGCCGGTGACACCGCCGGGGACCGGACGAAGGCGTTCGTCGAGGATCAGGGCGCGGATGCCGCGGATCGGGCCGCCCATGTGCACGGCATCGCCCGGCCGCAGCGGGTCGCTGATGGCGGTCATGACGGTGGTCTCGGTGGGACCGTACCCGTTGTGGAAGTGCCGCTGGGGCAGCGTGTTCCAGCGCGCGGCGAGGTCGGCGGGTACGTGTTCGCCACCGACGATCAGGACGCGCAGACCGGGAACGCCGTCGGGGTCGAGGGTGGCCAGCACCGAGGGGGTCAGGAAGGTGTGGGTGACGCCCTCCGTACGGATCAGCTCGGCGAGCTCGGTGCCGCCGACGGATCCGGCGGGAGCGACCACCAGGGTGCCCGCGCCGCCGATGGCGAGCAGCAGTTCCAGCACCGACGCGTCGAACGACGGGGAGGCGAAAGCCAGTGCGCGCGTCGCGGAGTCGAGGCGGTAGCGCTGTTTCTGCTCGGCGCAGAAGTTGGCGAGCCCGGCATGGGTGACAACGACGCCCTTGGGCAGTCCGGTCGAACCGGAGGTGTAGATCATGTACGCGGCATTGGCGGTGCTCGGCGGGGTGAGCAGTTCGATCTCGCGCAGGCCCACGGTGGCACAGCCGGCGATCTCGGCGGTGAACGCCCGATCGTCGAGCGCCACCCAGCCGCCTGCGCCGGACAGCGTGGGCAATCCGGCGAGTTCGGCGGCGAGGGTGATACCGAAGACGGCGCCCGAGTCGGTGACCATGTGGCTGATCCGCTCGGCCGGATAGCCGGGGTCGATCGGCACGATCACCGCGCCGGTGCGCGCGATCGCCCAGACCGCGAGCACCGATTCGACCGAGCGCCGAATCGCCACGGCGACTGCGACTTCCGGGCCTGCACCACGGGCGATCAGGCCACGGGCCAGCTGGTTGGCGGCGGCATCGAGCTCGGTGTAGGTGAATCCGCGCCCGTCACCACGCAGGGCGATGCCGGTCGGATCGGCGCGCACCGCCTCGTCCATCAGCTGGGCGAGGGTGCGCTCCGGCTCGGCCGCCGGGCCCGCGAAGGTGATGTTCGCGAGGAATTCGGCGGGGTCGAGCAGGTCGATATCGCCCACGGCGAGATCGGGGTCGGCGGCTGCAGCGGCGAGCAGCCGGACGAAGCGCGCACCGAAACTCCGCACCGTCTCGACATCGAACAGGTCTGTCGCGTAGGCGAATTCGGCGTGCATGCCGCCGTTGTCCTGCTGCTCACGCATGGTGAGCAACAGGTCGAACTTGGCCTCGGCAGTGCGGGCGTCGAGCGCGCCCACCGTGATTCCCGGCAGTTCGAAGGCAACCGGGGCGAGGTTCTCGAACGACAGCGCCACCTGGAACAGCGGGTGTCTGCCCGCCGATCGCGCGGGTTGGAGCGCATCGACCACCCGCTCGAACGGGACGTCGGCGTGGGCGAAGGCGCGCAGATCGGTGTCGCGGGTCTGGGTGAGCAGCGCGGTGAACGGATCGCTCTCGGTGATCCGGCTGCGCAGCACCAGGGTGTTGACGAACATGCCGACCAGATCGTCGAGCTCACGGGCGCCACGGCCGGCGATCGGAGTCCCGATGGCGACGTCGTCGGTGCCGCTGAGCCGGGCGAGCAGCACCGCGAGCGCGGCCTGGACGACCATGAACACCGTGACGCCCTGCGCGCGGGCCAGGCCGGCGAGCTCGGCGTGCAGTGCGGGGTCGATCTCGAAGGTGCTGGTGGCGCCCGCGAAGGACTGCACCGCAGGGCGCGGACGGTCGGCGGGGAGTGCGATCTCCTCGGGCAGGCCGGCGAGTTCGTCGTGCCAGTAGGCCAGCTGGGCGGCGGCCGTGGAGGCGGGGTCGGCTTCGTCGCCGAGTGAGTCGCGTTGCCACACCGCGTAATCGGCGTATTGCAGCGGCAGCGGCGACCACGCGGGCGGCGAGCCTGCCGTGCGCGCGGTGTAGGCGAGGACGAGGTCGCGGGTGAGCGGCCCCATGGAGAATCCGTCGGCGCTGATGTGGTGGGCGACGAACACCAGGACGTGATCGTCGGCGCCGAGGCGCAGCAGCCGCACGCGGACCGGCGGCTCGACGGTGACGTCGAACCCGGTGGCGACGATCCGGCGCACCTCGTCGGTGAGGTGGTCGGGAGCGACCTCGACCGGGGTCAGGTCGACGCGCACCGCGTCGGGCGCGAGCACATCCTGGACCGCCGCATCCCCGCGTGCCGGGTAGCGGGTGCGCAGCACCTCGTGCCGGGCGAACAGGTCGGCGACACCGAGCCCGAGGGCTGTCAGGTCGAGGGCGCCGGTGAGGCGGATCGCGGCCGGGATGTTGTAGACGGTCGCGTCGGGGTCGAGCCGGTTGAGCAGCCACATCCGCTGCTGTGCCAGTGACAACGGCACCCGCTGCGGGCGCGGTCCGGCGAGCAGCCGTGGTGCGGTGGCCTCGTCCGATCGGTGCACGCGCAGGGCGAGATCGGCCACCGTCGGCGCTTCGAACAGCAATCGGACGCCGACCGCGCGATCGAGCGCCGTCCCGATCCGGGCCGCCGCCCTGGTGGCGAGCAGCGAGTTGCCGCCGAGGGCGAAGAAGTCGTCGTCGGCGCCGACGGAGGCGACACCGAGGATCTCGCCGTACACCTCCGCGACCACCTGTTCGGTAGGTGTCGCCGGGGCGCGGAAGGTGGCGGCCTCGAAGACCGGCGCGGGCAACGCCTTTCGATCCAGCTTGCCGTTGACGGTGTAGGGCAGTTCCCCGAGAACAACGAAGGCGTCGGGCACCAGATAGGTCGGCAGCTTGTCCCCCAGCGCGGACTTCAGCTGTGCGACATCGAGATCAGCGCCGACCACATAGGCGACCAGTCGATCACCGAAATGGGCGTCGGTCCGGGCGAGCACCGCGGCCTGGGTCACCGCGGGCAGCCCGAGCAGCACGGCTTCCACCTCACCGGGCTCCACCCGGAACCCGCGGATCTTCACCTGGAAGTCGGTGCGGCCCAGGTAGATCAGCTCGCCGCCCGCTGTGGCGCGACCGGCTGGGGGCAGGCTGTCCGGTACCTCGGTCAGCGGTGTGCGCGCGACCAGGTCACCGGTGCGGTACATGCGAGCGCCGGGCTCGAAGGGATCGGCGACGAAACGATCAGCGGTCTGGGCCGCTTTGCGCAGGTAACCGCGAGCCAGCTGGACGCCGCCGAGATACAGCTCGCCTCTGACGCCGGGGGCCACGGGCCGCAACCGCTCGTCGAGAACGTAGACGCGACTGTTCCATGCGGGCGCGCCGATCGGCACGGTCAGCACGTCGGCGGTGCCGACACGGTGATCGGTGATCGACACAGCGGCCTCGGTGGGTCCGTACAGGTTGTCGATCCTGGTGCCGGGCAACGTCTTCAGCAGACGCTGGGCCAGCGCGGCGGGCAGGGATTCGCCGATCGCGAGGATGCGGGTCAACGGCACGACCCGGCTCGGCCCGCCGTTCTCGTCGTGCGCGGACGACTCCCAGTACCCGGACAGCGCGTCGAGCAGCGACGGCACCGCTGTCAGGGTGGTGACACCCGCGTCGGTGATCAGGGCGTCCAGGTAGGCGGGGTCGCGGTGCCCTTCGGGGGCGGCGATCACCAGGCGGCCACCGCAGACGGCGGCGGACCAGAATTCCCAGACGGACAGGTCGAACGTGGCGGGGGTCTTCAGCAGGAACACATCGGCGGCATCCGTGCCGAATTCACCGCGTAGCCACTGCAACTGGTTGATCACCGCAGCGTGCGGCACCGCCACGCCCTTGGGGCGACCGGTGGAGCCGGAGGTGAAGATGACGTAGGCGGTGTTGTCCGGGCGCAGCGGCGCGCGGCGGTCGGCGTCGGTGATCGGGCTGGGATCAGCGGAGGCGATCACCGGGTGGTCGACGCGCACCACCGGCGCGGCGTCGGTACGGAAACCGTTGGTGAGCACGCAGATCGGGGCGGCGGTGTGCAGGATGTAGTCGGTGCGATCGGCGGGCTGATCGGGGTCGATCGGCACGTAGGCGCCGCCCGACCTGGTCACCGCGTACATGGCGACGACGAGATCGATCGACCGTGGCAGGGCGAGCGCGACCAGCGACTCGGGACCGACGCCGATCGAGATCAGATGCCGCGCGAGCCTGTTCACCCGTGATTCGAACTCGGCGTAGGTGAGCTCGAGGCGCCCCTCGGGCAGGTCGGCCACGAGTGCGACAGCTTCGGGCCTGGCGACCGACGGCAGGTCGGCGAGCGTGCCACCGGGTACAGCGAGATCAGCGGCACCACTGACGATTTCGGTCGCGCGTTCCTCGGCGGACCGCAGGTCGACATCACCGACCACCACGGCGGGCTCGCGCACCACCGCGTCGAGCAGCAACGTCAGCCGGTCGGCGAAGGCCGCCACCGTCGCGGCGTCGAAGAGATCGGTGGCGTAGGTGAAGAAGCCCTCGATGCCGGTGGGCGCCCCGTCGGCGTCGTAACCGTCGCCGACGATCAGATGCAGATCGAATTGCGACACAGCGAGTTCCGCCGATACCGGCGCGATCCGCAGGCCGGGCAGTTCCAGTGCGGCACGGTCGATGTTCTGGAAGGACAGACCGACCTGGAACAGCGGGTGACGTGCCGTGGAGCGCGGCGGATCGAGCACCTCGACCAGTCGCTCGAACGGAACATCGGCCGCGGCGAAGGCGGCCAGGTCGCTCGTGCGCTGGGCGGCGAGCAGCTCGGCGAACGTGGCGCCACCGTCGTAGCGGGTGCGCAGAACGACCGTGTTGACGAACATGCCGATCAGATCGTCGAGTTCGCGCTCTCCGCGTCCGGCGACGGGAGTGCCCACCGCCACGTCCGCGGCACCGGACAGCCGGGCCAGCAGGACGGCGAAAGCGGTGTGCAACACCATGAACACCGTGGCGCCGCGGTCGCGCGCGAGCGCCGCGAGCGCGGCGTGCGTCTCGGCGTCGATGCGCACCGGCACCCGTCCACCCGCGAGGGAGGCGACGGCGGGACGCGGGTAGTCGGCGGGCAGTTCGAGCAGATCCGGCAGGCCGGCGAGTTCGGAGCGCCAGAACGAGAGCTGTCGGGCAGCCGCCGAATCCGTCTCGTCCTCGGCACCCAGCCGATCCAGCTGCCACAGCGCGTAGTCGGCGTACTGCACCGGCAGCGCGGCCCACTCCGGGGCATGTCCGGCGGTCCGTGCGAGGTAGGCGGTGGTCACATCGCGCACCAGCGGCGCCATCGAGGAGGCGTCGGCGGCGATGTGGTGCACCACCACGGCGAGCACGTACTCCGTGGGCGCGTCGGGTCCACTCCCCGTGACATCGAACAGCCGGACCCGCAACGGAACCTCGACGGTCACGTCGAACGCGGTCGACGCGAGCGCGGTCACCGCGGCGATCAGCGAGGTCGCGGCATCACGGGATCCGGCCTCGCCGGCCGTCGGCTGCCCGGCGCTGATCCGGTGCACAGTGAAGTCGAGGTGGACCTGGTCGACGGGGAGAACCTGCTGAATCGGGCCGTCGGCGGTGTCGGGGTAGACCGTGCGCAGGACCTCGTGGCGGGCCAGTACGTCGCGCAGCGCGGTGGTGAGCGCCGCGACGTCGAGGGCGCCGGTCAGCCGTAGCGCGAAGGGCAGGTTGTAGGCGGCGGCTCCGTCGTCGACGCCCTGGTCGAAGCGGTTGAGGAACCACATCCGGCGCTGGGCGGGCGACAGCGGCAGCTCGTCGGGGCGGGGCAGGGTGCCGAGGCCACTGGTCGGCTGCGCCGCCGCGCCGGGGTCGAGCACCGCCGCGAGCCCGGCGACGGTCGGGGTTTCGAAGAGGGTGCGCACGGCGATGCGGCCACCGGTGGCGGCGCCGAGGCGGGCGACCAGGCGGGTGGCGATCAGTGAGTTGCCACCGAGTGCGAAGAAGTCGTCGTCGGCGCCGATGTCGGTACGGCCGAGCACTTCCCCGAACAGATCGGCGACGAGCCGCTCCTGCGTGGTGCTCGGCGCGCGGAACGCCCGGGCGGTGAAGCTCGGCGCGGGCAGCGCCTTGCGGTCGAGCTTGCCGCTGGGATTGAGCGGCAGTTCGCCCAGCACGGTGATCGACGCCGGAACCATGTAGACCGGCAAGGTCTTCGAGACAGCGGCTTGGAGCCGGTCGGGCTCGGCGGCGTGGCCGGGCGCGGGCACCACGTAGGCGACCAACTGGTCACCGAGCTCGGTCGCCGCGACCAATGCCACTGCCTGGCTGACGGATTCGTGCGCCAGCAGCGCGGTCTCGATCTCGCCGAGTTCGATCCGCTGTCCGCGGAACTTCACCTGGAAGTCGATGCGCCCCAGGTAGTCCAGCCGGTGCGGGGCATTCGCGGTGGGCCGACGCCACACCACCAGGTCACCGGTGCGGTACATGCGAGCGCCCGCCGCGGCGAGGCCGGAGGCCGGGGCGAAGGGGTCGGCGACGAATCGATCGGCGGTGAGACCGGGTCGCGCGACATAACCGCGCGCGAGCTGATCGCCCGCGAGATAGAGCTCGCCCGCGATACCGGGTGGCACCGGTCGCAGCCGATCGTCGAGGACGTACACGCGGGAGTTCCACTGCGGCAAACCGATCGGCACCGAGCGCTCACCAGGGCGGGCCGGCCAGTACGTCACCGAAACAGCGGCTTCGGTCGGCCCGTACAGATTGTGCAACCTGGCCGAACTGACCGCGGCCATGGCGTCGACGGTCTCGGCGGGCAGCGCCTCACCGATGACGAAGATCTCGCGCAGCGACTCCAGGTCGGCATTGCCTTCGGACGCGGAGTTCGTATCGACAGCAGCCTGGGTGGCGAACATCGTGAGCATCGACGGCACGAAGTCGGTGACGGTGACCTTGTGCGTACCGATCAGGTCGATCAGATAAGCAGGGTCGCGGTGGCCGTCCGGGGTGGCCAGCACCAGTTTCGCGCCGACCCGCAGCGGCATGAAGTAGCCCCACAGCGACACGTCGAAGGTGGTCGCGGTTTTCTGCAGGTACACATCGCCCAGCGCGAGTGGGTATTTCGCCAGCATCCAGACGAGCTGGTTGTGGATGGCGGCGTGCGAGATCGCGACACCCTTGGGCTTGCCCGTGGAACCCGAGGTGAAGATGACGTAGGCCGGGTGGTCGGGGTGCAGCGGTGCGCGCAACTCCGGCGCGAGGACGGGATCACCCGGTACGCCGGCGACATCGAGCTCGTCGAGCAACAGCAGCGAGGTCCCGGGCGGGACTTCGATGGCGTCGGCACGGGTGCTCAGCACGCAGGCCGGGCGGGCGGTGTCGAGGATGTAGGCGATGCGATCGGCCGGATGGTCGGGATCCAGCGGCACGTAGGCGCCACCCGCGGTGAGCACCGCGTACATCCCGATCACCAGGTCGGGCGATCGCCGGACAGCAAGGCCGACAAGGCTTTCGGGACCGACGCCCTGGTCGATCAGCAGCCGGGCGAGGGCATTCACGCGCTCGTCGAACTGCCGGTAGGTCAGCTCGGTGTCCTCGTAGACCAGCGCGGTGGCATCCGGATGCGTCTGCACCGCACGGCGATACGCGTCGAGCATCGGCTCCGGCGGCACGGGGTGGCGGGTTTCGTTCCAGCTCACCAGGCTCTGCTCGCGCTCGACCTCGGTGAGCAGGTCGATCTCGGCGATCGCGAGATCGGCGTCGGTGGCGACCGCGTCGAGCAGGCGGGTGAACCGGGCCGCCAGGATCTCGATGGTGGCCGCATCGAACAGATCGGTGGCGTAGTTGAACGACGCGGCCATCGGCTCGGCCGGGTCCGCACCCGGCACGATCGTGAGCTGTAGGTCGAAACGCGCTACCGCACCGCCGAATTCGACGGGAGTGGCGTCGAGACCGGGCAGGCGCAGGTTCGGCAGGTCCAGATTCTGGAAGAACAGGGCAACCTGGAACAGCGGGTGATGGGCCTGCGAGCGAACCGGATCGAGCAGTTCTACCAGGCGCTCGAACGGCAGGTCGGCATGGGCGAAAGCGGCGAGGTCGGCCCGCTTGGTCGCGTGCAGCAGCTCGGCGAAGCTCGCGCGCGGGTCGAGATGCGTGCGCAGGACGAGCGTGTTGACGAACATGCCGATCAGGTCGTCGAGTTCCCTGGCGCCGCGACCGGCCACCGGGGTACCGATGGCGATGTCGTCGGTGTGCGCGACCCGGCCCAGCAGCACCGCGAAAGCCGCGTGGACGACCATGAATTCGGAGGTACCACTGCGCTGGGCGAGCGCGGCGAGTGCCGTGTGCACCGCCGCCGGAATCTGGAACCCGAATTCGGCGCCGCGACCGGTGAAGACGGGCGGGCGTGGGCGATCGGTCGGCAGGTCGAGTCGGTCGGGCAGTCCCGCGAGCGCCGTACGCCAGTGCGCGATCTGGGCGGCGGCCACCGAATCCGGGTCGTCTTCGGCGCCGAGGAGCTCGCGATGCCACAGCGTGTAGTCGACGTACTGCACCGGCAGCGGCTGCCATCGGGGTCGCGATCGGTTGCGGCGGGCGAGGTAGGCGCCGAGCAGGTCACGCAGCAGCGGTGCGACCGAGGCGCCGTCGGCGGTGATGTGGTGCAAGGCCACGGCGAGCACGTGATCGTGTGGCCCGAGTTCGGCCAGCGCCACCCGGAACGGCACACCGGCGGCGACATCGAACCCGGTGGCGGCGAATTCGCCCAGCCACAGCGGCAATTCGTCCTCGGTGAGCGAGTCGACCAGCACATCGGGGACGGCTTGCGCCATCGGCAACACCACCTGGTGGCCGACGCCGTCCACCACCGCACCGTCGGCACCTCGCTCGTACCCCTCGGCGGTGTGGACCGGGTACAGAGTGCGCAGGGATTCGTGCCGGGCGACCAGGTCCGACAGCGCCGCGTGCAGGGCGCGCGCGTCGAACGGTCCGGACAGGCGCAGCGCGAACGGGATCGTCTCCGCGGTCGAACCCGGATCGAACTGGTTGAGGAACCACATCCGCTGTTGGGCGGGCGAGAGCGGAATCAGCTCGGGGCGTTCGCGAGGTGCCAGCGGCGCGTGGCCGCCCGCGCCCTTCAGCGGTTCGAGCAGTGCGGCAAGACCGGCGACAGTGGGACTTTCGAAGACGTGACCGGCGGGCACCCGAGCCGACAGCTCCGCTCCGAGGCGCGCGGCCGCCCGCGTGGCGAGCAGCGAATTGCCGCCGAGGGCGAAGAAGTCGTCATCGGCGCCCACCGGGTTCTCCGGTGCCAGCAACTCGGTGAAGACATGCGCCACCAGCTCTTCCATCGCACCCGAGGGCGCCCGGAACTCCTCGGCACGCAGGGTGGGCGCGGGCAGGGCGGCCCGATCGAGTTTGCCGACCGGCGTCAGGGGAATGGCGTCGAGCACGGTCAGCGCGGTCGGCACCATGTGCGCGGGCAGCCCGGCCTTGGCGTGCTCGAACAGCTGGTCGGTCTCGATGCGCGCGCCGGGCGCGGCGTGGACGTACGCGGCGAGAATCGTGGTGCCGTTGTCGAGTTCATGACCCACGGTCACCGCGAAGTCGACGGTGTCGTGCCCGGTGAGCACGGTGTCGATCTCACCCAGTTCGATCCGGAACCCACGCACCTTCACCTGGAAGTCGTTGCGTCCTACGAACTCGATCGCACCGTCCACCCGGCGGCGCACCAAGTCGCCGGTGCGGTACATCCGCCCCTCGGCCCCGGCGAAGGGATCGGCGACGAAGCGCGACGCCGTCAGACCCGGCTGACGGTGATAGCCACGCGCCAGCCCGTGACCGGCGATGTACAACTCGCCGATCATCCCGTCGGGCACCCGGACCAGGCGCTCGTCGAGCACGTACTCGGTCACCCCACGCAGCGGCGCCCCGATGTTCATCGTGTCGCCGACCACCAGCGGCGCGCTGATATTGGTCACGATGGTGGTCTCGGTCGGCCCGTAACAGTCGTGGAACCGGCGGGTGTCCGTGGCCCAGCGCCGGATCAGGTCCGGCGGGCACGCCTCGCCACCGGTGGTGACCACGGCCAGCGCGTCGAGCCCGGCCGGATCCAGCGATGCCAGCGCGGCGGTGGTGATGAACATGTGCGTGACGGCTTCGCGACGCAGCACGTCGGCCAGCTCGGCGCCGCCGAGAATGCCCGCGGGCACGAGCACCATGGCGGCTCCGGCGCCCACCGCCATCAACAGTTCGAGCACGGCCGCGTCGAACGAGGGCGAGGCGAAGTGCAGCGTGCGCGAGGTCGGCTCGATCGCGTAGTGCGCGCGCTGTTCGGCGCAGTACCCGGCCAGCCCGGCGTGCGTCACCACCACGCCCTTGGGCAGCCCCGTGGAACCGGAGGTGTACACGATGTAGGCGGGGTGCTGTAGCCGCAGCGGACGGACCCGGTCGGCGAAGGTCACCGGATCACCGGGCTGGTCGTCGGTCGCGCGCCGGACGGCCTCGTCATCGAGGCACAACCACCTCAGCGCACCGGGCAGACGG
The DNA here is from genome assembly GCF_053606985.1 of Nocardia sp. NPDC055165. NCBI lineage: Bacteria > Bacillati > Actinomycetota > Actinomycetes > Mycobacteriales > Nocardiaceae > Nocardia > Nocardia sp. NPDC055165. Next base: position 21,774 of record NZ_JBSGSS010000012.1, on the reverse strand, counting down.
TCCATCGCCGTGCCGACCGCGACCCCGAGCACCGCACCGGAATCGCCCAGCATGTGACTCACCCGAGCAGGTGGATAGTTCGGGTCGACGGGCAGGAACGCCGCGCCCGTCTTGGTCACCGCCCACATCGCCAGCACCGATTCCGGCGAACGCGGAATGCCGACGGCCACCACGTCCTCGGGGCCGACGCCGTAGGCGATCAGCAGCCGGGCCAGCCGGTTGGACCGTTCGTCGAGCTCGGCGTAGGTCCAGCGCACCGGCGCGGACACGCCGTCGTCCCACGACAGCGCGAGCCCACCGGGGTTGGATTCCACCGCCACGGACAGCAGTTGCGGCAGCGACTTCCCGCGCTGCCGGGCGCGGACGCCGGACGCCCGGTTCGCCCGGGTCACGACAGTTCCGTCCGATCGACGGAGTCGACTAGCCGTTGCCCGGTCATGCACACCTCGTACCGATACAGACGCGCACTGCCACTCATCCGCACCGCGTGCGGACCAGCCAGTGTTCGTTCCACCTATCCATCCATCCCGACCACCGCGCGCCGCTCGTGCGGCTGCCCGGTGTTGCCGATCATCTCACTGAGCGCGACAATCCTCGCACCTGTCCCGTCGCCGGGTTCGGCAACGGCCACCGCGGCCTCGGTGAACACATGGCTCACCTCGTCCGCACCCCCCTGGTCTGCCCCCATCACCAGCGTCGCGCCCGCGATCGCGGCCGCGACGATCTCGAGCACGCCCGCCACCGAATCAGGTCGGCCCGCCGCTCGCGTGCGTGATTCGAAGTTGAGCCCGGCACGCTCGGCCACCTGCTCGGCCGCGGTCGCCAGCTCGTCGTAGCTCAGCGTGCGACCGCCGCCGGCGAAGGCCACGTCGTCGCCGCGCAGGGCGCGGGTGCGGTGCGCGTAGCCGATCGGACGAGGTGATTCCGCGGCCAGTTCGGCGCGCAGCGCGGGGTCGGCCAGGTCGTACCAGTCCAGCCCGTCGGGGGCGTCGAGGATGTCGATGGTCAGGCCGAGTTTCACCTCGAGGTTGCTGCCCGGCGGGCGGGCGTCCATCGTCATCAGCGGCACCACCGCCGCGCCTGCCTTGAGCACCGCCCAGGTCGCGATCGCCGCGTCCACCCCTCGGTCGAGCCGCACCGCGACTCCCGTACCAGGACCGGCGCCACGGGCGATCAGCGAACGCGCCAATTGTGATGAGCGGGCATCGAACTCGGCGTAGGTGATCGCCGTTTCACCCAGCTCGAGCGCAGGTGCGTCCGGGTCTTCCTCCACGGCCGAGGCCAGTTCCTGTGCCAGCGCGGCACCGTTGGCCGACGGCACGGGGGCATAGGCCGCGGCCGTCAGTTCGCGTTCGCGCTCGCTGGCGTCACGCAGATCGATATCGCCGACACGCACTGCGGGATCGGCGGCGACCGCGGTGACGATCTCGGTGAGCCCGCGTGCGAAGGCGGCGACGGTGTGTTCGTCGAAAAGGTCGGTGGCGTAGGTGAAGACGATGCCGATCTCATCGGGTTCGCCGGTCGCCGACAGGCGCGGTTCGATGTTGACCTGCAGGTCGAACTTGGCGGGCCGGGCCGCGAGGTCCATCGCCTCGATGGTGAGGCCCGGCAGGCGGAGCACGGGGGTCTCGTTGTTGTGGAAGGAGAGCACCACCTGGAACAGCGGGTTGTGCGACACGGTGCCGGTCGGGGCCACCTCCTCGACCACGCGCTCGAACGGCAGGTCGGCGTTGGCGAAGGCGGCCAGGCCGACTTCGCGTGCGGTGCTGACCAATTCGTCGAAACCGCGGCTGGGGTCTACCTCGGTGCGCAGGGTGAGGGTGTTGACGAACATGCCGACCAGGTCGTCGAGCTCGGGTTCACCCCGACCGGCGATCGGGGTGCCGATCGCGATATCGGTACTGCCGGAGATCCTGGCGAGCAGCACGGCCAGTGCCGCGTGCACGACCATGAACAGCGACGCGTTGTGCCTGCGGGCGATCTCGGCGAGGCGGACATGAACGTCGGCGGTCAGGGTGGTGCTCACATCGGCGCCGCGCAGCGAGGCGTGCGAGGGGCGCGGATGGTCGTGCGGCAGCTCGACCGTGCCCGCCTGCCCCGACAGCGTGTGCCGCCAGAACTCCAACTGCCTCGCGGCGGTGGAATTCTCGTCGGATTCCGAGCCGAGCACCTCGCGCTGCCACAGCGCGTAGTCGGCGTACTGCACGGGCAGTGGCGACCAGGCGGGTGAGCGTCCTTCGACGCGGGCCCGATAGGCGATCACGAGGTCACGGGCCAGCGGCGCCAGCGAAGCACCGTCGGCGATGATGTGCTGCACCACTACGGCGAGCACGTACTCTTCCTCCGCGAGCGGGTCGTCGGCGGGCGAGGTGAACAGCCCGGCGCGCAGGGGAACTCGCTCGGCGACATCGAAACCGCCCGCGAGCAAACGCATCACCCGATCACGTGGATCGTCGCATTCCTCCAGCGCGAGGCCGGTCGGCAGCACCGCGCTGACGGGCAGGATCTCCTGATACGGAACAGCGTCGGCGTCATCGGCCGGGAAACGGGTGCGCAGCGCCTCGTGCCGTTCGAGCACATCGGCGACGGCATAGCGCAGCGCAGAGGTGTCTAGCGCGCCGCGCAACCGCAGGACCAGCGGGATGTTGTACGCCGGTGAGTCGGGGTCGATGCGGTTGAGCAACCACATCCGCTGTTGCGCGGGCGAGAGCGGAACGACGCCACGGTCCTGCGCCGGAATCAGCGGTGGTCGTGGCGCGGCCACCGAACCTGGGCGCACACGGGCCGCGAGCGAGCCGACGGTGGGCGCCTCGAACAGGTCACGTACCACCAGGTCGGTACTCAGTGCCTGGTCGATGCGGGCGATGGCCCTGGTGGCCAGCAGCGAATTGCCGCCGCGGTCGAAGAAGTTGTCGTCCAGACCGATCTCGGGCACGCCGAGCAGGGTCGCGAATACCTCGGCGACGCTGAGTTCGATGGGAGTGGTCGGCGCGCGGAAAGTGGTGGCGGCGGTGAACTCCGGTGCGGGCAGTGCCGCCCGGTCGAGTTTGCCGTTGGTGGTCATCGGTAGTTCCGCGACCACCACGACAGCGTCGGGAACCATGTATCCGGTGAGGAATTCGGCTACGGCCGCCCGCACTTCCACCGGGTCCAGACCCGCGACTACGCGAAGATCGGCGGGTGTGGAGTCGTCGTCGAACCCCGCGCCGCTGTCGCCACGTCCGAAGCGCGCGCCTACCGGCGGCTTCGGAAGTACGGTCGTGGGCGCGTCGTTCGGATCGACTGCATCTGTCGCCGGGACGACGTAGGCGATCAGCCGGTCTCCGGCGTGCTCGTCGGCACGCACGATGACCGCGGACTGCCCGACGCCGGGCACCCGCAGCAGGGCTGCCTCGATCTCGCCCGGTTCGATCCGGAAACCACGCAGCTGCACCTGCTGGTCGCCGCGGCCGCCGTATTCGAGGGTGGGGGTGCCACGGAACCCGATCCAGCGACCGAGGTCGCCGGAGCGGTAGCGCCGGGCGCCCGGTTCACCGAACGGGTCGGCGACGAAGCGGGTGGCGGTGAGACCCGGCTTGCCGAGGTAGCCGCGCGAGAGCTGGTTGCCCGCGATGTAGAGCTCACCCGCCACACCGAACGGCACCGGACGCAGACGGTCGTCGAGGACGACCACCGACAGTCCGGGCAGCGCACGGCCGATGAGGCTGCCGGGCAGGTCGACGGCAGATCCGCCGATGTGGTCGGCGTCCACCGGCGCCCGGTCGGCGACGATGTCGGCCGTCCGCGCGGTCAGGACCTGGTGCGAGACATGGACGGTGGTCTCGGTGATGCCGTACATGTTGACGAGTTCCGGTGCGCCCGGCCCGTTTCCGTAGCGGTCGTACCAGCGGCTGAGCTTGCGGGGGTCGAGAGCCTCACCACCGAAGACCACGTACCGCAACGGCAGTGCGATGGCGCCCGCGGCCTGCGCGGCCCGGTCGGCTTCGTCGAGCTGGGCGAAGGCGGTGGGCGTCTGGCTCAGCACCGTCACGTGTTCACGGGCCAGCAGTTCGCGGAATTCGATCGGCGACCGGGAGGTCAGGTGGTCGACGACGACCACCGACGAACCGCCTGCCAGCGCGCACCACAGTTCCCAGACGGAGAAGTCGAAGGCGAAGGAGTGGAACACCGTCCACACGTCGTCCTCGTCGAAGGCGAACAGCAGCTGGGTGTTGGCGAACAGCTCGAGCACATTGCGATGGGTGACACCGACGCCCTTGGGCAGGCCGGTGGAACCCGAGGTGTAGATGACGTACGCGAGATGATCCGGGCGCAGCGGGGCACGGCGTTCATCGGGATGCAGCGGAGCGTCGCTGTAGACGGGCGGCTCGTCGAGCAACACCACGGGCAGATCCGCGAGCGGCGTCAGCAGTCCGTGCTCGGCCGAGGTGGTCAGCACAACAGCGGGTTTCGCGTCGTCGACGATGTAGGCCAGCCGCTGCGCCGGGTATCCGGAGTCGATCGGCAGGTAGCCCGCACCCGACAGCAGCACCGCGAGCAGCGCCACCGGCAGCTCCTCGGTGCGCGCAACGGCCACAGCCACCAGGGTTTCCGGGCCCGCGCCCTGCACGACGAGCGCGCGGGCCAGCGCCGATGCCCGACCGAGGAGGCCGGCGAAGGTGAGGGACCGCTCCCCCGCCCTGATCGCGATCGCCTCGGGACGCTGTTGCGCCTGGGCGGTGATCAGGTCGGTGAGCGTGACCTCGGGAACCGCGATGCCGGGCGAATAGCCCTCGCGCAGCACGAGTTCACGCTCGCCGGGGGCGAGCACGTCGATATCGCCGACCGGCTTGGCCGGGTCGGCCACCACCGCGGCGAGCACCCGCGTCCAGCGGTCGGCGAAGTCGGCGACCGTGGCGCGGTCGAAGAGGTCGGTGGCATAGACGAAGGTGGCCGCCAGGCCCTGCGGCGCGCCGTCGACGCCGATGTGTTCGGCGAGCTCCACCTGCAGATCGAACTTCGCCAGTGGCACCGTGAAGTCGGCGGCGGAGACGGCGAGGCCGGGCAACGCCAGGTCGGTGCGGGCCAGGTTCTGGAAGGTCAGCATCACCTGGAACAGCGGGTGCCGCGCGGTCGAACGCACCGGCTCCAGCAGGTCGACGAGCCGCTCGAACGGCACGTCGGCATGTCCGAAGGCGGCCAGATCGCGTGCTCTGACCTCGGCGAGAAGCCCGCCGAAGTTCGTCGCCGGATTCACCTCCGTGCGCAGGACCAGGGTGTTGACGAACATGCCGATCAGCTCGTCGAGCGCCTGCTCGCCACGACCGGCCACCGGGGTGCCGATCGCGATGTCGCGGGTGCCGGAGAGCCGGGCCAGCAGCATGGCCAGAGCGGTGTGCACCACCATGAACAGCGTGGCGTTGTGCTCGCGGGCCAGCGCGGACAGACCGGCGTGCACCGAGGCGGGGATCTGGACGCTCAGCGACCCGCCCGCCCGGCTCGACACGGCGGGACGCGGCCGGTCGGTGGGCAGTTCGAGCTGTTCGGGCAAGCCGGACAGCGTCTTTCGCCAGAAGGCCACTTGCGCGGCGAGCAGCGAATCCGGGTCGTGCTCGGCGCCGAGCAGTTCACGCTGCCACAGCGTGTAGTCGACGTACTGCACCGGCAGCGGCGGCCATTGCGGCGCGCCGCCACCGCGCCGTTCGGCGTAGGCGGTGAGCAGATCCCTGGTCAGCGGCGCGAACGAGAAGCCGTCGGCGGCGATGTGGTGCACCACGCAGACGACGACGTGCTCGTTGTCCGAGATCGCGAGCACCCGCACCCGCACCGGCGGCCCGGCGGTGACGTCGAAGCCGGTCAGCGCGGCAGCGCCGATCGCCTCGGTCAGGTCTTCCTCCGCCACCTCGACGATCTCGAACTCGGGCACCGCGGCAGGGTCGCCCGCCGCCAGCACCAGCTGGTGACCTTCGCCGTCGAGGACCGCGCCGTGGCCCTCCGCGCCGATACCGTCGGATACCGGGTAGACCGTGCGCAGAACTTCGTGGCGCGCGATCAGGTCGGCGATCGCGGCGCGCAGGGCGGGCAGGTCGAGGCGGCCGGAAAGGCGGACCGCGACCGGGATGTTGTCCACGGCCGACGTGGGGTCGAAGCGGTTGAGGAACCACATCCGCTGCTGGGCGTAGGACAGCGGGACCAGCTCGGGGCGCGGACGCGGCGTCAGCGGGAGCGCGTGTGCCGAAACACGGTGCTGCTCGGCTCGATTGGCGAGGGCGGCGACGGTCGGCGCCTCGAACACCGCCTGCACCGGCACCCGCACGTCCAGCGCGGCGCCGATGCGGGCCACCGCCTGCGCCGCGAGCAGCGAGTCGCCGCCCAGTTCGAAGAAGTCGTCGTCGGCGCCGACCCGGCCCGCGCCGTCACGCAGCAACAGGGCGGCGAACACGTCGGCCACCACCTGTTCGGCCGGGGTGGCGGGCGCGCGGAAACCGCGGGCGGAGAACACCGGCGTCGGCAGCGCGGCGCGGTCGAGCTTGCCGACCGAGGTCAGCGGCAGCTCGTCGAGGACCATGATGACCGACGGGATCATGTACGCGGGCAACGATTCCGCGAGGAATTCCGCCAGCGCGCCGGTGTCGATCGTGCGGCCGGCGCGCGGCAGCACGTAGGCGACCAGCGCGGTCGCGCCCGAGGGCATCGTCTTACCCAGCGTCACGGCGTAGTCGAGGTCGGGGTGCGCGGTGAGCGCGTTGTCGATCTCGCCGAGCTCGATCCGGAAGCCGCGTACCTTCACCTGGAAGTCGGTGCGGCCCAGGTATTCCAGCGTGCCGTCGTGTTCGAACCGGCGCACCAGATCACCGGTGCGGTACAGCCTGCCCGGCCCGAACGGCGAGGCGACGAAACGTTGCGCGGTGAGCCCCGGCCTGCCCAGATACCCCTGCGCGAGCGCGGGGCCGGAGAGGTACAGCTCGCCGACCACTCCGGCGGGCACCGGCCGCAGGCGCGCGTCGAGCACGTACAAGCCCATGCCGGGCACCGCGTGGCCGATGGTGATCGGCGCGTGGGCCCGCAGCGCCGAGGTGCTGGTGGCGAGGATGGTCGCCTCGGTGGGGCCGTAGCCGTTGTAGAACGCGCGCTCACCGGTTGCCCAGCGGCCGACCAGTTCCGGGCCGAACCGGTCGCCCGCGACGATCACGGTCGACAGGTCCGGCAGCCCGGCCGGGTCGACGGACTCGAGCGCACCAGGGGTGATCAGCAGGTGGGTGATGCGTTCGCGGCGCAGCAGGTCCGACAGTTCGAAACCGCCGAACACGCGCGGCGGCGAAACCACCAGGGTCGCACCGGTAGCGAAGGCGAGCAGCAACTCGAGCACCGACACGTCGAAGTTCGGCGAGCAAACATGCAGCACCCGCGAATCGGGTTGCACGTCAAAGTGTTCGCGCTCGGCGGCGACCAATGTGGCAAGCCCGGTGTGCGTCACCACGACGCCCTTCGGCTTACCGGTGGAGCCGGAGGTGTAGATGACGTAGGCCGGGTGCGCTTCGTCGATCGGGCGGACCCGATCGGCGTAGCTCACCGCGTGCCCCGGCCGCACGGCGATGCGCTCGGCGACCACCGGGTCATCGAGTTCGATCCAGTACGCGGTGGTACCGAGGCAGGCGCGATGGGCCGCGGTGGTCAGGCCGATGGTCGCGCCGGAGTCGGCGACGATATGGGCGATCCGGTCGGCCGGGTAGGCCGGGTCGACCGGCACATACGCGGCACCGGTCTTGGCGATGGCCCACACCGCGAGCACGGATTCGATCGAGCGGGCGATGGCGATCGCGACGACATCGCCCGCGCCCATCCCCCTGTCGATGAGTTCACGTGCCAGGCGCGAGGATCGCTCGTCGAGCTCCCGATATGTGAGGTGTTGTTCCGCGCCGGGCATCCCGGTGGGGTTGTAGCGCAGCGCGATCGAATCGGCCGCGGATTCGACGGCGGCCGTGAGCAGCTGACCGAACAACGGTGCGCCGGTAGTACGTCGGCGACCGGCACGGCCCGTGCGGCGGGGGGTTTCCACAGACCTATACACCTCTCGCGTCCGGCGGCCGAGTCGGACACAGCATAGCCACACCTACATAGCCGCTGCCGACCGTCGCCGAGGTGTGCGCCACGACACACCAACTCTATCGCAACAGAATCGTAATGCCCATGTAGTCCGTTACGGACGTGTATCGCCGGATCCGTCCGCACCCGCGACGACCTGCGCAATTGCCGGTCCGGACGTGGCTACCGCCACAGCGGAGAGCATCTCCTGGTGGGTGGCCTCGACCGGGTGGTCAGCAATGATCCCGCTGACGAACGGGCGCCATCGCGAGGCCCCGTCCCCCAGCTTTTGGGGGGTCCGCAGGGCGGTGAAATAGGTCAGATCACCGTCGAATTGTGCGGGTTCGAGCTCGGTGAGAAGCGCCACCGAGCGCAGTGCGCCGCGGTACATGCCCACGAACTGCGCGCGCGAGATCGGCGTGTCCGCAGCGAGTGTTGTGTGCAGTGATTCCAGTGCCTCGTCGCCGAGCTCGGTGAGTTGGCTGGGCAGTTGCCGCTCGGGTATGCCGAGTTCGGTGAGCACGTGCCGCAATTCGGTGGCGAAATCGGCGAGTGCGGCGCCGGGGAGGCTGTCGAGCATCGTCAACGACGCCACCGTCTCGCCCTCGGCTTGCAGGCGGGTCGCCACGGCCTGCGCCAGCACGCCGCCGAGGGACCAGCCGAGCAGCTGATAGGGGCCATGGGGCTGAACGCCGCGGATCTCGGCCAGGTAGCGGTCGACCAGCTCCTCGGCCGAGGCGGGCCGGAATTCCGGATCGCTCAGCGCCGGCGACTGGATGCCGACCACGGGCTGATCCTCGGGCAGGTGCGGCACCAGGCTCGCGTAGGCCCACGCCAGACCCGAGACCGGGTGCACACAGATCAGCGGCGGACGGGTGCCGCGGCGGGCGATCGGCAGCACGACCGCGAGTGCGGCTTCGAGGTCGGCCGCGCCTGCGGGGCCGTCGCTGATTCTGGTAGCGAGACCGGCGACGGTCGGGTCGGCGAAGAACGCGGCGACGGTGAGCTCCACGCCGGTGTGTTCACGCAGGTGGTGCACGACGCGGGTGGCCAGCAGCGAGTTGCCGCCGAGCGCGAAGAAATCGTCGTCGAGGCCGGGGTTGCGCGCGCCGAGGACCTCGGTGAAGACGGCGGCTACGGCGATCTCGTGCTCGGTCCCGGGTGCGCGGTAGCGGCGGGGTTCGAGCACCGGCGCCGGAAGGGCGGCCCGGTCGAGCTTGCCGTTCGCGTTCAGCGGGAGGCGGTCGAGCACGACGAAGGCCGAGGGGACCATGTAGGACGGGAGCACCTGCGCCACCGCGGCTTTGGCCTGCGCGGTGGTGAGCGCCCCGCCGGGCGCGGGGACGACATAGGCAACCAGCCGGTCACCGAGTTGCGGGTCGGTCGTGGCGACGACCGCCGCCTGGGCGATCTGCGGTGCGGCGAGCAGGGCCGCTTCGATCTCGCCGAGTTCGATGCGGAATCCGCGGATCTTGACCTGGAAGTCGGTGCGACCGCGATAGTCGAGTTCGCCGTCAGCGGTCCAGGCGACGAGATCACCGGTGCGGTACATGCGGGCGCCGAGCTCGGAGAACGGGTCGGCGACGAAGCGGTCCGCGGTGAGGTCGGGTCGGCCGAAATATCCGCGGGCGAGCTGTGCGCCCGCCAGATACAACTCTCCCGCGACACCTACCGGGACCGGACGCAGACGGGCGTCGAGGACGTAGACCCGGCTGTTCCATTCGGGCCGGCCGATCGGGACCGTGGTGCGATCGGCGGTGGTGACGCGGTGGTCGGTGATGGAGACCGCGGCCTCGGTCGGGCCGTACAGGTTGTGCAGCGCCGCCGGGTTCGTCGCCAGGAAACGCTGGGCGGTGGCGGCGGGGAGCGCCTCGCCGATGGCGAGTACGCGCCGCAGCGAATTCGGCAGGACACCGGCGGATTCGGTGAGCAGCGCATCGAGCATCGACGGCACCACGTGCAGGGTGGTCACCGAGTGCGCGGCGAGCACGCGGAGCAGGTAGGCGGGGTCGCGATGGCCTTCTGGAGCGGTGATCACCAGGCGGCCACCGCAGATCGCGGCCGACCAGAATTCCCAGACCGACAGGTCGAAGGTGGCGGCGGTCTTCAACAGGACCGAGTCATCGGGGCCCAGGCCGAATGCTGCTGTCTTCCACCGCAACTGGTTGACGATGGCGGCGTGCGAGACGGCGACGCCCTTCGGCTTGCCGGTCGAGCCGGAGGTGAAGATGACGTAGGCGGTGTTCCCTGAGCGCAACACACCGATGCGCTCGCTAGCCGCGATCGGGGCGGCTGACACCGCCGACAGCTCCAGGGTGTCGACGGCGATCACCGGTGCGCTCCGTGTCGCGTCGACGCCGGCGGTGAAACCGTCACGCGTGGTGGTCAATACGCAGGTCGGGGCAGCGGTCGCGAGCACATGCGATACCCGATCGGCGGGCTGGCCGGGATCGACGGGAACGTAGGCGGCGCCCGCCTGCGTCACCGCGTACATGGCGACGACCAGCTCGGTCGAGCGTCGCATCGCCAAGGCGACCCGGTCCTCGACACCGACGCCCTGCGCGATGAGGTGTCGCGCCAGCTGATTCACGCGGGCCGCGAAGTCACGATAGGTGAGCGCGGCGCCGTCGGCGTCGACGAGCGCCACACCGTCCGGGTTCGCGGCGGCGGTGTCGGCGAACAGGGCAGGCAGCGTCGTGGCCGGGGTGGCATGGCCAGTCGCGTTCCAGTCGTGCAGGATTCGCGCACGCTCGGCATCGGAGAGCAGGTCGATGTCGTCGACGGGGCGGCCCGGCGATGCGGCGATCGCGGTGAGCACTCGCGCGAAGCGCTCCGCGTAGGACTGTGCGGTCGACTCGTCGAAAAGGTCCGTGGCATAGGTGAACACGCCGCTGATCCCCTGCGCCACGCCGTCACTGTCGTAGCCGTCGGCGACGATGGCGTGCAGATCGAACTGGGACACCGCGAGATCCACGTCGACGCCCTCGACCGCGGTCTCACCGAGTTCGAGGCCGGAGCGGCTGAGGTTCTGGAAGGACAGGCCGACCTGGAACAGCGGGTGGCGGGCAGTGGAGCGGGCGGGGTTGATCGCCTCGACCAGTCGCTCGAACGGCAGGTCCGCGTTCGCGAAGACCTGGAGGTCGGTATCGCGCTGGCGGGCGAGCAGTTCGGTGAACGACTCACCGGTTCGCAGCGTGGTGCGAAAGACCAAGGTGTTGACGAACATGCCGATCAGGTCGTCGAGCGCGGCCTCGCCACGACCCGCGACGGGCGTACCGACCGCCAGATCGTCGGTGCCCGCGAGCCTGGCCAGCGTCACCGCGAGGGCAGTGTGCACGACCATGAACAGCGTCGCGCCCTGATTGCGCGCCACCGCCAGGAGGGCGCGGTGGGTGTCGGCGTCGACCTCGATCGGGACGCGACCGCCGGCGAAGGACTGCACGGCGGGACGCGGCCGGTCGGCGGGCAGGTCGAGCTGGTCGGGCAGCCCGGCCAGCGCGCCACGCCAGTAGGCGAGCTGGGCCGAGGCCAGCGACCGCGGGTCGTCCTCGCTGCCGAGCAAGGCCCGCTGCCACAGCGCGTAGTCGGCGTACTGCACGGCCAACGGCGCCCACTCCGGCGCGTCACCCGCTGAGCGGGCCGCGTAGGCGAGCATGAGATCCCTGGTGAGCGGGGCGAGTGAGGACCCGTCACCGGCGATGTGGTGCACGACCACCGCGAGCACCGCTTCGTCGCCACCGAGCTCGAACAACGCGACCCGCAACGGCACCTGGCCGCGCACATCGAACCCCGACGAACCGAACTCGCGCATGGCGGCGGCGAGCTGCTCGGGCGCGATCGAGCACACCTCGAGCCGCGGCGTCGCCTCGGTGCCGGCCAGGATCTGCTGGATCGGCCCGTCGTCGGTCTCGGGGTAGATCGTGCGCAGGGTTTCGTGCCGGGCGACGAGGTCGGCCACGGCGGCGCGCAGGGCTTCGACATCGATGGCACCGTGCAGCCGCACCGCCATCGGGATGTTGTAGGCGACCGATCCCGGGTCGAACTGGTTGAGGAACCACATCCGCTGCTGGGCCAGCGACAGCGGAATCCGTCCGGGCCGCTCCCCGGCGGTCAGCGCGGGACGTGCACCCGCACCGGCGGATTCGGCGAGTCGCCGGGCCAGCGTTTCCACCGTCGACGCCTCGAACAGCAGCCGGACCGGAAACTCGGTGTCCAGCGCGGCGCCGAGGCGGGCGGCGACCTGGGTGGCCATCAGCGAGTTGCCGCCGAGGGCGAAGAAGTCGTCGTCGAGGCCGAGCTGCGTGTCACCGAGGTCGAGCACCTGAACGAAGGTGCCTGCCACGATCTCCTCGACCGCCGTTGTGGGAGCCCGGAATTCGGCGTGTTCGAGGATCGGTGCGGGCAGCGCCCTTCGGTCGAGCTTGCCGACCGGGGTGAGCGGAATGGTGTCGAGTGCCATCAGCACGGTCGGCACCATGTGCGCGGGCAGGCTGCGCTCGGCGAAGGCGGTGAGCGCGGCGTGGTCGACGGTCGCGCCCGGGGCCGCGTGCACGTAGGACACCAGAATGGTGGCGCCGCTGTCGAGTTCGTGGCCGATGGTGGCGGCGAAGTCGAGGCTCTCGTGGGCCGAGAGCACCGCGTCGATCTCGCCGAGTTCGATGCGGAAACCACGGATCTTGACCTGGAAGTCGTTGCGGCCCACATAATCCAACGCGCCATCGGCGGTCCAGCGGACCAGATCACCGGTGCGGTAGAGGCGAGAACCGGCCGGGTCGAATGGATTCGCGACATAGCGAGAGGCGGTGAGGGCGGGGCGGGCGTGGTAGCCGCGGGTCAGCTGGGCGCCGGTGATGTAGAGCTCGCCGGTGACGCCGGGCGGAACGGGGCCGAGCCGGTCGTCGAGGACGTATTCGGCGACCCCGTTGATCGGGCCGCCGATGGTCATCGGGTCGCCCGGTTTCAGCGGCACACTGATGTTGGTGACGATGGTCGTCTCGGTGGGCCCGTACACGTTGTGGAATTCGCGCAGGGTGCCATCGGCGAGGGGAATCGCCCAGCGCCGCGGCAGATCCGGCGCAACCGCCTCGCCACCGACCGCCACCACCCGGAAGTCGTCGAGCCCGTCCGGGTCGATCGAGGCCAGCGCGGCCGGAGTGATGAACGCGTGGCTCACCCGTTCCCGCCGCAGCAGCGCGGCCAGATCGTCGCCGCCGTACACACTCGGGTCCACGATCACCATCGTGGCGCCCGCGCCGATCGCCAGCAGCAGCTCCAGCAGCGACGCATCGAAGGACGGCGACGCGAAATGTAGCGTGCTCGAAGTGGATTCGACACCGTAATGCCGACGCTGCTCCTCGCTGAACCCCGCGAGCCCGGCCTGCGTCACCGCGACGCCCTTGGGCAGGCCGGTGGAGCCGGAGGTGTAGATGAGGTAGGCGAGATCCTCGGCCCGCACCGGACGAAGCCGGTCGGCGGAGGTGATCGCCGCGCCGGAGAGGCTGTCGAAAGGGTCCGCCTGGTCGGTGCCGTAGCGCCGGCCACCCGCAGGCCGAGCGCCGTTGTCGCGCGTGTCGCCGGTCGGCTCGGCGTCGAGTCGGAGCCATTGCACCTGGGCCGGAAGTCCGTCGGCGACGGCCGCGACGGTCAGTCCGAAGACCGCGCCGGAGTCGGTGACCATGTGCGCCACCCGATCCGGGGGGTAGTTCGGGTCGACGGGGACGAAACCCGCGCCGGTCTTGGTGACGGCCCAGACGGCGAGGACCGATTCGATGGAGCGCGGGATTCCGATGGCTACCAGGTCGCCCGCGCCGATGCCACGACCGATCAGGAAGCGGGCGATGCGGTTCGACCGCTCGTCGAGTTCGGCGTAGGTGAGGCTGCCGAGGGTGCGGGCGGCGTCGGCGAGGACGACCGCGAGACCGTCGGGGTTGGTCTCGACCGCGGTGGCCAGCAGCTGTGCCAACGCGGTGACGCGCGGGCGACGCGTACGAACCGGTCGGGTTCTTGCCGGTCGTGTCATAGCTGTTCCACCTCACCCATCACCGAAACTTGTTGTCCCGCAGCGGGGCCCCCGCACCGCGAGCGCCGCTCACGCCACCGGGGCGCGCAGATCTCCGAGTACCAGCACTGCCTCGGCCGCTCCCGGATTGCCCGGTGCGGCATCATCGGCGATCAGCGCCTGCAGATCACCGAGCTCGGCGGTATCGAGCGCCTCGATCCCCACCCGGTCACCGAACAAATGGGTTACCCACTCCTCGGCCAGGGACGCCGACAATCCGTTGGCTACCCCGATGTCCGCGACACCGGGCACCAGCACCATCGACGCGCCCGCAACGCCCGCGGCCACCGGCTCGACCAGCGCCGTGAAGCTGTCGACGGAGCCGTGGCCGAAGGTGCGGGCTTCGAAGGTCAGGTCGGTGTCGGCGCGCACCTGCGCACCCGCCGTGGCGAGTTCGTCGTAACTGCGGGTGCCGTCGGCGCCGACGAAGGCCGGGTCACCGCCGCGCAGGGCTCGGGTGCGGTCGGCGTAGGTGACCGGGCGAGCGGACTGTGTGGACAGTTCGGTCTTGATCGCCGGGTCGTCGAGCGAGATCCAGTCGACGCCGCGAGGTTCGCCGACGGTGATACTCAGTTTCGCGGCGGGTTCGGCGGGCGACTCGGTACCGGTCACCGGGACCACGGCCGCGCCTGCCTTGAGGATCGCCCAGACCGCGACGGCCCAGTCGACGCCACGCGGAAGATCGACGGCCACACCGTCTCCCGGCCCGAAGCCGCGCCCGATCAGCAGCCGGGCCAGGCGGGCGGAGCGGGCGTCGAGCTGCTCGTAGGTCAGCGCGTCGTCGCCCCAGACGAGCGCGGGGCCCTCGGGGTCGTCCTCGGCGGCGGCGGTGAAAGCCTGCGCCAGAGTGGTGCCGCCCGACGGGGTGCTCGGCGCGGGCGCCTTGGCCGCGCCGGCGAGCAGCCGGGTGCGCTCGGACTCGTCGAGGATGTCGATGTCGCCGATCCGGATCTGCGGGTCGGCGGCGACGGCGGTCAGGATGCGGGCGAAGCGGGCGCCGATGCTGCGCACGGTGGCCTCGTCGAACAGATCGGTGGCGTAGTTGAACAGCGTCACCAGCTCGTCGGGATCACCGGCGGCGGTGAAGCGCGGTTCGACGTCCACCTGCAGGTCGAACTTGGCGGCGATCGCGGTGTCCAGCGCGTTCACGGTGAGGCCGGGCAGTTCGAGCGCGGCCGCCTCGTTGTTGCTGAAGGTGAGCGCCACCTGGAACAGCGGGCTCTGCGCACTGCCCCGTCCGGGCGCGACGACCTCGGCGACCCGCTCGAACGGCAGGTCGGCATTGGCGAACGCGCCGAGGTCGGTCTCCCGCGCCACGTCCACGGCCTCGTCGAAGGAACCGGCCGGATCGAGAGTGGTGCGCAGGGTCAGGGTGTTGACGAACATGCCGACCAGCTCGTCGAGCGCCCGCTCACCGCGCCCGGCGACAGCGGTGCCGATGGCGATGTCGGATGTGCCCGACAAGCGGCCGAGCAGCACGGCCAGCGCCGCGTGCACGACCATGAACAGCGACGACTTGTGCTCGCGTGCCAAGTGATTGAGGGCGGCGTGCACCTCGGCAGGCAACCGCAGCTCGGACGTGGCGCCGCGCAGGGTCGGTACCGAGGGCCGCGGGCGGTCCTGCGGCAGTTCCAGCAGCGGCGGCACGTCGGCCAGCTGGTTGCGCCAGTAGTCGAGCTGGGCGGCGGCCAGGGATTCGGGCTGCTCGTCGTCGCCGACGACCGCCCGCTGCCACAGCGCGAAGTCCGCGTACTGCACTTCCAGCGGCGTCCACGCCGGGCTCTGGTGCGCGGCACGAGCCACGTAAGCGGTCATCAGATCGCGGGCGAGCGGGGCCAAGGACGCGCCGTCGGCCGAAATATGGTGCACCACGACAACAAGCAGCCACTCGGCCGAAGTCCCGTCGGTGAGCAATCGCGCACGCAGCGCAACCTCACGCGTCACATCGAAACCGGCACCGGCCAATTCGCCCGCACGAGTGAGGACATCGGTGGTCGTCTCGACCTGGAGCCCCTCGGGCAGCACATCGGCCACGGAGAGAATCTCCTGGAAAGCCCTGCCGTCGGACACCGGGAAGAAGGTGCGCAGCGACTCGTGTCTGCCGAGCACGTCGGTGACCGCGGCGCCGAGGGCGGCGATGTCGAGCTCACCGGTGAGGCGGATCGCGAAGGGGATGTTGTAGGAGCCCGAGGCGGGATCGACCTGGTTGACCACCCACATGCGCTGCTGAGCCAGCGACAGCGGAATGCGCTGTGGCCGTTCGGCGGCGACCAGCGGCGGTCGGGCAGCGGCACCGCTCGCCGCACCGACGCGCGCTGCCAGGGCCGACACGGTGGGCGTTTCGAACAGGTCGCGGATGGCGAGGTGGGCGTCGAGCGCCTCGTTGATGCGGGCGATCGCCCGGGTGGCGAGCAGCGAGTTGCCGCCGAGCGCGAAGTAGTCGTCGTCGGCGCCGACGCGGGCCATGCCGAGCAGTTCCGCGAAGACCCCGGCGACGATCTCCTCGGCGGGGCTGACAGGAGCGCGGAATTCGCCCGCGGTGAACGCGGGGGCGGGCAGCGCCTTGCGGTCGAGCTTGCCGCTCGGATTCAGCGGGAAGCCGTCCAGCACCGTGACGACGGTCGGAACCATGTAGGTGGGCAGCGAGTCCGCCACGGCCGTACGCAGCGCCGCGGGGTCGGGCTCCTCGCCGGGCCGCGCCACCACATACGCCACCAGGTGCTGGCCGGACGCGGTGTCGAGTACCAGGGCCACGGCCTGGCTGATCGCCTCCTGGGCGAGCAGGGCGGTCTCGATCTCACCGAGCTCGATGCGCTGACCGCGGAACTTCACCTGGAAGTCGGTGCGACCCAGGTATTCCAGCGCGGGCTCGGCCGAGGATCCACCCCAGCGGACGAGGTCGCCGGAGCGGTACATCCGCACGCCGGGCTCGAAGGGGTTGGCCACGAACCGATCCGCGGTCAGACCGGGACGGGCGACATAACCGCGCGCGAGCTGGTCACCGGCGAGGTACAGCTCGCCGACCACTCCGGCAGGCACCGCGCGCAGGCGTGAATCCAGCACGTAGACACGGGTATTCCACTCCGGCACGCCCATCGGCACCGATCCGCGATCGGAATCGCTTGCGGGCCATCGCGTCACGGTGACAGCAGCCTCGGTGGGCCCGTACAGGTTGTGCACCCCGGCCGTGGACACGCGGGCCACGTCGGCCACGGTCTCGGTGGGCAGCGCCTCACCGGCGGCGAACACCGCCCGCAGGCTCGGAATCGAACCGGCGGTGGTGTGCGCGGCGAAGACCGACAGCATCGACGGCACGAAGTCGGTGAGCGTCACGCCCTGTGCCGCGATCGTTTCGGCGAGGTACAGCGGGTCGCGATGTCCGTCGTGGGTCGACACGACCAGCTTCGCGCCGGTCCGCAGCGGCAGGAAGTAACCCCACAGCGACACGTCGAACGTGGCGGGCGTCTTCTGCAGATACACATCCGATGGGCCGATCCCGTACTCGGCGCCCATGTAGACCATCTGGTTGACGATCGCCGCGTGCGACACCGCCACACCCTTGGGACGCCCGGTGGAACCGGAGGTGAAGATGACATAGGCCGGGTTCTCGGGCCGGACCGGCCGAGCCGGCTCGACAGGCGCGGCCGAGAACTCTTCGAGCGCAACGGAATCCACCAGGATCACCGGCACACCCGCGGGTACTTCGATCGCGTCCGCGGTGGTGCTCAGCACAGCGGTGGGCGCGGCGGTATCGAGAATGTGGGCGATGCGATCGGCCGGATGGTCCGGGTCGATCGGCACATACGCACCGCCTGCGGTCACGATCGCGTACATCCCGACCACCAGATCGAGCGAGCGCCGAACCGCGAGGCCGACCAGGGATTCGGGACCGACGCCGTGGGTCACCAGCAGCCGGGCGAGCCGGTTGACCCGCTCGTCGAACTCCCGATAGGTCAGCTCGGCGCCCTCGTACGCGACAGCGACAGCATCGGGGTGCTCGGCCACCGCACGTCGATAGCCGTCGAGCAACAGTTCCGGCGCGAGGTCGCGGCGAGTGTCGTTCCACTGCACCAGGATCCGGTCCAGCTCGGCGGGCTCCAGAAGCTCGATCGCACCGAGCGGCGCGGCGGGCGCGGCGACGATCGCGGCCAGCAACCGCTGGAATCGATCGGCGAACCCGGCGACGGTCTCGGCGTCGAACAGATCGGTGGCGTAGGTGAGCCCGACCGCGATGCCGTGCGGCGCACCGTGGCGATCGGTGTCCTCCACCATCTCGAACTGCAGGTCGAACTTGGCGAACGGAATGGTCATCTCGACGCCCGCAACGGTCAGACCGGGCAGTTCCAGTGCCGTGCGCGCCATGTTCTGGAAGGCGAGCATCACCTGGAACAGCGGGTGCCGCGCGGTCGAACGGGCCGGGTCGAGCAGCTCGACCAATCGCTCGAACGGCACATCGGCGTGACCGAAGGCCGCGACGTCGACCGCGCGGGTCGAGGCGAGCAGCTCTTCGAAGCTGCCCGCCGGGTCGACCTCGGTGCGCAGCACCAGGGTGTTGACGAACATGCCGATCAGGTCGTCGAGGGCGGCGTCACCACGACCCGCGACGGGGGTGCCGATGGCGATGTCGGTGCTGCCCGACAGCCGGGCCAGCAGTGCCGACAGCGCGGCGTGCACCACCATGAACAACGTCGAATTATGGGCGCGCGCGATCTGATCCAACCCGGCGTGCACCTCGGCCGGGATGCGGAAGTCCAGGCTCGCACCACGGTAGGAGGCGGTGGCGGGCCGCGGCCGGTCGGTGGGCAGCTCGAGCTGGTCGGGCACACCGGCGAGCTGGGTGCGCCAGAAGTCGATCTGCTGGGTCAGGATCGACTCCGGGTCGTCCTCGGTCCCGAGCACGGCCCGCTGCCAGAGCGTGAAATCGGCGTACTGGACGGCCAATTCGGGCCAGCCCGGCGCGTT
Source organism: Nocardia sp. NPDC055165 (assembly GCF_053606985.1). Lineage (NCBI taxonomy): Bacteria > Bacillati > Actinomycetota > Actinomycetes > Mycobacteriales > Nocardiaceae > Nocardia > Nocardia sp. NPDC055165. Next base: position 2,690 of record NZ_JBSGSS010000012.1, on the reverse strand, counting down.
ACCCGCGCTGCGCTGGACGTAGGCGGTCATCAGGTCGCGGGTGAGCGGGCCCATCGACACACCGTCACCGGCGATGTGGTGCATCACGCAGACCAGCACGTGCTCGGTCGCGCTCAGTCGCAGCAGCCGCAGGCGCAGCGGCGGAGCGACGGTGACATCGAAGCCCGCGCTGACGGTCTCGGTGACCAGGGCGGCGATCGCGTCCTCGCCGGCCTCGTCAGCCGCCAGAGCGGGCACGGCGCGCGGGTCCGACAGTGGCAGCACCAGCTGCGTGCCGACCCCGTCGACCGGCGGATACATCGTGCGCAGCACCTCGTGGCGTGCCACCAGGTCGCTGACCGCGACACGCAACGCGTCGACATCGAGCGCGCCCGACAGGCGCACCGCGATCGGCATGTTGTTCACCGCGCTGGCCGGATCGAACTGGTTGAGGAACCACATCCGCTGCTGGGCGAACGACAGCGGAATCGAGTCGGGGCGCTGCTGCGCGACCAGCTCGTGGCCGGAACCGGTGCCGATATGACGTTCGACGCGTTCGGCCAGCCCCGAGACCGTGCTGACCTCGAACAGCACCTGCACCGGAATCCGGGTGTCGAGCGCGGCGCCGAGGCGCGTGGCGGCCTGCGCGGCCAGCAGCGAGTTGCCGCCGAGCTCGAAGAAGTCGTCGTCGGCACCGACCCGGATCTCGTCCGGCGCACCGGCGGTCAGCAGATCGGCGAAGATGTCGGCCACCACCTGCTGCACCGGAGTCACCGGCGCACGGAACTCGCGCACCGCGAAAACAGGCTCGGGCAACGCCTTTCGGTCCAGCTTGCCCACCGGTGTCAGCGGGATCCGGTCCAGCACCATGATCGCGGCCGGAATCATGTAGCCGGGCAACGATTCCGCGAGGAACGCGTCGAGCGTGGTCACCTCGAGCGTCGCGCCGGAGCGGGGCATCACATACGACACCAGCGCTGTCACACCGGAAGGCAGAGTCTTGCCGAGAGTCGCCGCGAAGTCGATGTCGGGGTGTGCGGTGAGCGCGTTGTCGATCTCACCGAGCTCGATCCGGAAGCCGCGGATCTTCACCTGGAAGTCCGAGCGCCCCATGTACTCGATGACGCCGTCACCGGATTCGCTGCGCCGCACCAGGTCTCCGGTGCGGTACAGGCGCGCGTTCGCGTCACCGGACTCGGCGCCGAACGGGCTGGCGACGAAACGTTCCGCGGTCAGCGCGGGGCGGTTCAGGTAACCCTGTGCCAGCGCGGGACCCGACAGATACAGTTCGCCGATCACGCCCGCGGGCACCGGCCGCAGCCGCGAATCCAGCACGAACGCACCGACACCGGCGATCGCGGCACCGATCGTCACCGGCGCGGCCGGATCCATCGGCGCGGTGCTGGTGGCCAGGATGGTGGCCTCGGTGGGGCCGTAGCCGTTGTAGAACTCACGCTCGCCCACGGCCCAGCGACCGACCAGTTCCGGACCGAACTTGTCACCGGCGACGACCACCACGCGCAGGTCGTCCAGGTCCGCCGGATCCACCGATTCCAGCGCGCCCGGGGTGATGAGCATGTGCGAAACCTGTTCGCGGCGCAGCAGATCCGCGAGCTCGAAACCACCGAACACACCGGGCGGCGCGATCACCAGGGTGGCGCCCGCGGAGAAGGTGAGCAGCAGTTCGAGCACCGACACGTCGAAGTTCGGCGAACACACGTGCAGCACGCGCGAGTCGGCGGCGACGCGGTAGTGCGCGCGCTCGGCGGCGACCAGACCGGCCAGACCGGTGTGGGTCACCACGACGCCCTTGGGCTTGCCGGTGGAACCCGAGGTGTAGATCACGTAGGCCGGGTGCCGCTCGTCGAGGGTGCGGATCCGGTCGGTGTAGGAGATCGGGTGCGCGGGCTGGGCCGCGATCGTGGTGGCCGTCTCGGCGTCGTCGAGCTCGAGCCAGGTCAGCGCGGTACCGAGCACGTCGCGATGCGCGGCGGTGGTGAGCCCGAGCACCGCGCCGGAGTCGGACACGATGTGCGCGATGCGGTCGGCCGGGTAGTTCGGGTCGACCGGAACGTAGGCGGCGCCGGTCTTGGCGATGGCCCACACCGCGAGCACGGAGTCGATCGACCGGGCGATGCCGATGGCGACGACGTCGCCGGGGCCGATCCCGCGAGCGATGAGCGCGCGGGCCAGCTGCGAGGACTGCTGATCGAACTCGGAATAGCTGAGCTGACGCTGGTCGGCCGGGTCACCGGACGGGTTGAACCGGACCGCGACCCGATCGGCGGCCGATTCGACCGCTCCCGTCAGCAACTGCCCGAATGTCGGACTGCTCGACCGGCGACGGCGATTACCGCGGGCAGAACGACGGGCAGTTTCCATTCGAGTTCATTCACCTCTCATCGCGTCTGCACGTGCGGCTGCCCCGCATCGCGCAGATCGAGTCATCATATAGACCGGTCGCATAATGTCCGAGTCAGCGTGCCCCCGGTGCTCGGGGCCCAGAGGACTATCGGCACGGCCCCGGAACGTGTTGCCCCCACCAACGGCAAAGTGACGGGGTTCATAAGAACCACCGTCACTCGCTAACGCTGTCAGAGCACACCGCGTACCCCGACCCTTAGGGAGGGGCGCCGCGTAGCGGCGGTTCGCGGCCGTCCCGTCGATCAGGTGCCGTTGCGTAGGCGACGAAGGAGCAAGCAACGGCTGTC